>CAKKRM010000294.1 GCA_919902735.1 Anaerolineales bacterium
AGGTTGAAGGTTGAAGGTTGAAGGTTGAAAGTTGTACGACTTTTGACTTGTTATACCCGTCACGGTCGCAAATAGCGCTCTTTCATAAGCGGGAAAGCGCAATTTGCGACCGCGGGTATTAGACTACGAATATTTCACCACGCGGAATTTTTCTTCGTATCTTGGGTTTTCTTCTGTGCTATCTTCTGCGCGGCGGGACTTGAAACGCTCGATGAGTTTCTCGGCATCCTGCACTTGTGTTTTGTGCTCGAGAACGGCATTGAGTTTGATGTCCCAGGTTTCTGTCACGTCAATGGTGGTGTTGGGCTGGTTGGTGAGAGAGCACCAGACTTCCTTTGGCATGTGCGGTTGGAAGCCTTGCGCGAGCAGTTCAGGGAAATAAACGATGCTGCCTGCGGCGGGGAAAACGGCGTCAAGGACAACCTGTCCGCAGGCGCGGTGGTCGGGGTGGTTGATGCCGTAGGTGGCGAATAAATTTTGCGGGTCGCAGGTGACGAGGATGTCTGGCTTATGCCTGCGGATTTCGCGGACAATGTCACGGCGGAGGTTAAGGCTTGGGATGAGGTAGCCATCCGGCAGGTCCAGAAAGAGAGGCGGGTTCGCTCCGATCAACTTGGCGGCGTTGGCCTGTTCCGTATGTCTGATCCCGCACAGACTTTCTGGGGTCATTTCGGGATGGGTGGTGGGGTTGAATCCTTTATCGCCGCAGGTCAGAAGAACGTAGGTGATGCTGTGCCCGGCGCGTGCCCAGCGTGCCAGAGTCCCGCCGCAAAAAAATTCAGGGTCGTCTGGGTGGGCGAGGATGACCAGAATATTTTGAGGGGATGTCCAGGTATCTGTCATGGGAGTGATACGGAACACGCAACACGAGATTTAGAAAGCATGGTGCGTGTTCCGTATGGTTATTAGACTTTATCGGTAATTAGAAAAAACGTCCCGAAGGTTGCCGTCAAACGCTCAAATTACTCGAAATAAACCTCACCGCACTAGCGCGCGGCGCAAGTGTCGGGACGGTGTCTGTATGTTATTTCCGATAATGTCTATTGTTTTTGTTTGGCTTTCCCGCAGGTGCAGCCGCCGCCTTCGTGGCGGTCGCAAGGGGCTTGTGCTTTTCTTCGCAGGGCTTCGAGTTCGTCCCACGGCTCGATTTCTTCACGTGAGAACGTCATGCTCTGCGGACGGTCTGTACCGCTCTCGATGAGTACGACAACTTTATCGCTCATGGGGATCAGGTCAATCACTTTGCCTTCGCCTTTGGGTGTGACCACGCGTTTGTTGCGCTTGGGCAGGGTCTTGCGCGCTTCCACATATTGTTCGTATTCGTAGATGAGGCAGCAGCGCAGGCGTCCGCACATGCCAGTAATCTCGTTCGGCGTGAGGGAGATGCCCTGTTCTTTTGCCATTTTGATGGAAATGGGGGAGAAGTCCGTCAGGAATTTGGAGCAGCAGCGGGTTTCAATTCCACAGGCGCCCATGCCGCCGAGCAGTTTCGCCACGTCACGCGGGCCGATCTGCCGCATCTCAACGTGGGTATTTGGATACAGCTCGTGCATATCCTTCTTGAGCGATTTCAGATCAACTTTGTCTTCGCTCTCTGTGCTGAATAAAAAGGCGAGGCGTGAGCCATCGTAGTTGTATTCAGCGGTAACGATCTTGACATCTCTTAATCCGATTTCGGAGGCGCGGGCGCGGCAGTTGATCATGGCTTCGGTTTGTTTGTTTTGCCATGATTGCTGGAGGAGCAGGTCGCGCGGGGTGGCACGCCGCTCTACGGATTTCCAGCCGCCCTCAGGTTGCGGAGGCGTTTCCAGCACTCGCTGCACTACTTCGCCAAGATGTTTGCCGCGTGAAGTGTCTACAATAACGTGCTCGCCGATGCCCACATCGGGCACAGAGTTGGAGTTGAAGTGATAGACCTTGCCGATTTTTGTAAAACGTACACCGATAATGTTTGGGTTCATGGGGACAATTATACCGTATGGAAGAAAGAGGAAAGAGGAAAGAAGGGTGGGCGTCAGTAGCTTGGGTGAATCTTTTTTTAAACACAAAGCATACAAAGGTCACGAAGGAAATAAGGCGCAAAAGCATAAATTCATCCCTTTTTGTGTTTAGCGGTTTTTCAAAAAACGACGCCTACCCGGGAAGGAGGGGAAAGAAGATAAACCCGACGCGCTTTTGTTCGTCAGGTCTTTCCTCTTTCCTCTTTCTTTATTTTATTCCACGATATTGATCGGCAGAGCGTTATTCACCCCAAGCGCTGCCACAGAGACTTTCGCGGCGATTTTTTGTGAGATGTCTGTAAGCGCTTTTGCCACCACCGAATCAGGGTAACTGACCACGATCGGTTTACCGCTGTCGCCGCCGATGCGGATATTCTGGTCAATCGGGATACTGCCAAGGAAAGTCGTTTGTGTGGCTTCGGCCAGTTTTTCACCGCCGCCTGAGCCAAAAATGTCCATGCGTGTGCCATCGGGTAATTCAAGGTAGGACATGTTCTCGACCACACCGAGAATTGGAACTTCCAACTGCTTGAACATGTTCAAGCCGCGGCTGGCATCTTCAAGGGAGACAAGTTGGGGCAAGGTCACAACTACTGCGCCGCTTAATGGCAAGGCTTGCGCGAGCGAAAGAGATGCATCGCCAGTGCCTGGGGGGAGATCAACGATAAGGTAATCCAACTCGCCCCATTCCACGTCGCCCAAAAACTGACGGATGGCAGAATTGAGCATTGGCCCGCGCCAAATGAGCGGCTGACCTGGTTTGACGAGTAAGCCCATTGAGATCATTTTCAAGCCATGCGCCTCGGCAGGGATGAGACGTTGTCCATTGGGCGGGGGGAGTTTGTCCACGCCGAGCATGGTGGGTGTGTTGGGGCCGTAAATATCGGCATCCAATAAGCCGACGCGCGCGCCAGCCATTGCCAGAGCCACGGCAATATTCACAGAGACGGTGGATTTCCCGACGCCGCCTTTCCCAGAACCCACCGCAATCGCGTTGCGGATGGGCATGTTGACCAATCCACGCATACGGCCATCGTTTGGTACATCCGAGTCCATTTTGACTTCGACGGTCTTTACGCCAGCAACTGTCAGCACGGCATTCTTTGCATCTTTTTCGATCTTTCCACGAAATGGACAAGCGGGGGTGGTGAGCATGATTGCGAAGGAGACTTTGTCCCCCGCAATTTCGAGGTTGCGGATCATGTTCAATGTAACGAGGTCCTGACCGAGATCAGGTTCCTGCACGGTGCCTAAAGCGGCGAGCACGGCTTCTTTTGTAATTGTCATTGTGTTTTACCTATTAAAAATATTACATCATTGCGAGGACGGTGTTTGTCCGTCCGAAGCAATCTCAATTATTGGGGTGAGTTTGCTCACCGCACTGGCGTGCGGCGCCAGGGCAGCCTTCCTCGCAATGACGAGGTTGTTTTATGCTGCCGCTGTCTTTGCTTCTGCCTTGGCGGCTTTTAATGCTTCTTTTGCACGGCGCGCTTCATCTTCACGCGCCGCATTTTCAGGGCGAATGCCTGCGTAATAGGAAGCTGGCTTGAGCAATTTGTTCAAGTTATAAACATTGCGGTCATACGAAGCAATATCGAAATCGTGATCCATCTTGATCGCATCGAAGGGACAGTATTCCGCGCAGAAACCGCAGTTCATGCAGATGTCCATATCGATGTAGAAATCTGTCGGAACAGGAACAGGCCGGCCCGAGGAAGGATCGTTCGTTCGCACGATCCAAATGCATTGCGGCGGGCAGACCTTTGCGCAAATCCCGCACGAGGTGCAGCGGATTTCCTTTTTGCCTTCTTCGCCTTCATCGTATACAAGGAACGGAACATAGCGGAATTCCTCGGGCTGAAGCAATTGCTCTTCAGGATATTGGATCGTGAAGATGCCTTTGGTGTCTTTGCTGGAGCGATGCGCGATGCCTTCCGCTGAGTTGTAGCGTTTCTTGCCGCGCACCAACCAGGAAATGTCATCGGTATATGTTTCCCAGAATCGCTTCCAGGTGACGCTTAATCCTTTAAGAATGCCTTTTCCATACATAAGTTAATTCTCCATTTCACGTCATTGCTTCGTCGGGAAGTGCGCTCCTCGCAATGACGATGAATACTTATCTATCCAGCTCGCCCATTACAATGTCGAACATTGCGAGGAGCGCAACGAAGTCAGCGATCTTTGTGCCAATGCACATGCTTTCGACTGCTTGCAAGTTGACGAAAGAAGCGGGGCGCACATGGTAGCGATACGGATTCGGCTTGCCGTTGGATACGACGTAGAAAGCCAACTCGCCTTTAGGTGATTCAATGCGACCATACGC
>CAKKRM010000295.1 GCA_919902735.1 Anaerolineales bacterium
TTTTTGCCAGATTCTACTCCTTTCTGCTACTACCCCACCAAATCCCAGAGAGCCATTTTAATTCGCCTCCTAGTGATAGTTATGGCATTGGTGTATTCTTTTCTTGGTTGGAGTGAATACGGCGCATTATTGACAAGCACAGCTTCAACTGCCCAAGTTCTGGTTATTACTTTGCACATGAATCGGATTGCAAACAAAAAACCAATAAAAATGATGTTTCTTATCTTGCTGGGAATGCAAATATTTGTTTATTTCGCAACAGTCCCATATTACAAATTAGCATTGACCAATATCCCCAATTCTCTCAGGATAGCCAGCTTGATTGTATGGGCAATTGTAAATATATGGTATTTTTCAATAGAGAAAGGAAAGTTGTACCAATAAAATTTAGGAGATACTGAAGCTCCGCTCCTTAATTCGGATTTGTTAATCGCACTACTTTGCAGGGATTACCCGTGTGGCCATGAGAAAATATATTGGGCCTCAAAGCAACACTCTCACTTATCTGCTTGGAGATCACCTCGGAAGCACGTCCCTTACTGTGGATGCGGCTACCAGTGAAGTGATTGAAACGCGCTATAAGGCGTGGGGTGAAGTGAGGTATACGACTCCCAATAAAACCCTGCCCACCCGAAACACCTTCACGGGCCAATTCAGCTACGTTGCCGATGAAGCGACAGATTTGGGAAACAGCGTATGGGGCAAGAAGTGGTCACATAGCACCGGTACCTCAAAATGGCGTACCGACACCACCCTCATCTCCCAATCCATAAACATATCCACCTAAATTGGCCTATCACATGAAATCTTTCTTAGCGAGCATCAAATTTTATATGTTGTTCATATGGACTTTTGCAATTTTAAGCATATGGGCAACCATGCGCGAATTGGCATTATCGTTGCAATTAATTTTAGTGCCGAGCCTAATGGGTATCATGATAAGCCTCATGGTTGTTGGCATTGAAATTTATCGCAATTCGTTGAAACCAGGAAGTTCAAACAAAAGTTCATTTACTGTGAGTGACCTCCCTAACAATGTTTTACTAATAATGGTTTTCATCTCGATTGTGCAATCTGATCTGAATAAGTATATATTTATGTTAGGCACAGGAGTGTATGCCTTAATTCAAGGCGTTGTGCTTGTTGTACTCCAGTATGTATTTAAGAAGAATCTAGTGAGGGGTATAGTGGACAAGGAAAATTAAACCCAAAAACAGGCAAAAATAAGGTGCAGTTTCTGGAGAAAGACGTTTCAGGCAATTTATATATTGCCAGCTACGGCTATAATGGCCGCATGTTGTTGAACAGTATAACCAGTTCACTGGCAAACTATGTCCAATCCACAACATATGATTCCGCCGGGCGGATGGAAACTCGCCTGCTCGGAAATAACCTGACTCAAAACTTTGACTATTACCTATGGAATGAGAAGGTGAACAATGTCGGACAGGGCGGACGGCTGAAATCGCTCACTACTGGCTCGTTACAAAACCTGAACTACACCTACGATGCCGCAGGCAACATCAAAACCATTTTCAGCAATGCGGACGGGATCCTCGGTAATGCGG
>CAKKRM010000296.1:0-2601 GCA_919902735.1 Anaerolineales bacterium
AAGGTCAAGCCGAAGTTGTATCTCATGCTCGGTATCTCTGGCGCGCCTGAACATCTCGAAGGCATGAAGAGCGCGGAGTTAATTATCGCGATCAACACCGATAAGAAAGCGCCGATCTTCAACGTGGCGCATTACGGCGCGACCGCGGATTTGTTTGAAGTTGCTGAGGCGATGTTGGAGTTGTTGTAGATAATTAGAGACTGGAGATTAGTGATTAACTGACGTTACGCACCGTCCCGAAGGTTTGGACTACAAACCAGCTTGATTTACGAGAACCTTCGGGACGTTTCGCGTAAGGTGAGTGATTAAGTCTGCACAATCACTAATCTCCAGTCTCCAATCTCTGTTTGGGAGGGTACGTTGCTAACACTGATTGAAAAAATCATATTCATTTTGTTGGCGTTGATTTCGGTGGGGTTCACGGTTCACGGATTCAAAACCATTATTGACTCAGTTCGCAAGGGACGACCCGCGCCTGGGTTGAAGAATATTCCTGCGAGTCTTATCAAAGCGGGGATTGCGGTTTTGTTTCAGCAAACTATTTTTCGCGCCCGCAAGGTATTAAGCGCAATTCATCTTGGCTTGTTCTTCGGGCTTATCACATATGCGTTTGTAAATCTTGTGGATGTTCTCGAAGGACTCATCCCAGGTTTTGAATTGACCTACGGCGGGGCACATCTTGTCTTTGTGTTTCCGTCTGCCATCGTCAACGGCTTCAACCTCATTGCCGATGTAATGAGCGGCGCGCTTCTTTTCAGCATAATCGTTTTTCTTGCGCGGCGTTTCATTGTCAAAGACAAGCGGCTCACTTACCGTGAGAATGTTCTACTAAGTCCAAAAGTCAAGGCGGGCGGGCAAAATAAAGACTCACTCATCGTTGGCGTGTTTGTGATTTTGCACGTTGCGGCGCGTTTGCTGGGTCAGGCATTTCGACTCGCGGACGGCGCCGACCCGTTTATGCCGATTGCAAGTTTTCTCAATTCCATTTTCGGCGTTTCGCAAACGGGCATTCACGCTGCGTGGTGGGTGAGCATTGGCTGGGTGCTTTATATTCTGCCCTACATCACGCGCAGCAAACACACGCACTTCACCATCGGTCCCGTCAATCTTGGTCTTGCCAAGCAAAATCCGCGTGGGCAACTTGACACGCCTGCGAAGGTTGACCCTGGCGCAAAATTTTTGCACGACCTTTCATGGAAAAGAATTCTCGACTCTTATGCCTGTGTGCAATGCAATCGTTGTCAGGATGTCTGCCCTGCAAACTTTTATGGACGTCCGCTCTCCCCTTCGGCATTGGAAGTGAACAAGCGTTACCTTCTCAAGGAGGCGACCTTCGGCTCTCACCCCGACCGACTCCTGCTTCCGCTTACTGAGACAGTGATCTCCGCTGAGGCAGTTTGGTCTTGCACAACTTGTCATGCCTGTGTCAGTGTCTGTCCCGTTGGCAATGAACCAATGGCAGACATCATTGACATCCGCCGCCGCTTATTAATTGACGGCGCGGAAATTGACAGCGGCGTGCAGAACGCTTTGCAGTCTCTCGCCACCAACGGCAACTGGATGAGCAAAGGCAAACGTCTGCGCGGACGCTGGGCGAAGGAGATGGATTTCCCCGTTAAGAACGCGACAGAAGAGCCAGTGGAAAATCTTTGGTTTGTAGGCGATACGGCTTCCTTCGATGAGCGCGTCATCCCGAACACCAAGATGGTTGCTCGTATTTTCAATCAGGCTGGCTTGGACTTCGGGATCATGTACCAAAGCGAATCCAATGCAGGTAATGACGTGCGCCGCGTAGGTGAAGAAGGTCTGTTCGAGCAATTGGTCGAGCAAAACATCGAAGCCTTCGGCAAGGCGCAGTTCAAGCAGATCGTCACCACTGACCCGCACTCGTTTAACACGCTCAAGAACGAATACCCGCAATTCGGCGGGAAATTTGACGTGAATCATTACACCGTAACCTTGCTCAAGTTATTTGAAGAAGGCAAGCTGACGGTCAAGAACAAACTGTCGAATTACAAAGTCACTTTCCATGACCCGTGCTATCTCGGACGCTACAACGGCGGATTCACCGCTCCGCGCAAATTGCTCGAACTGCTCGGCGTGGAATTTATCGAAATGCCGCGCAACTGCGAGAATTCATTTTGCTGTGGCGCGGGCGGCGGACAAATCTGGATGGGCAAGGTTGCGCCTGGCGAACGCCCCGCAGAGAATCGAATCAAGGAAGCGCTGACTACCTTTGAGGCGAATGCCAGCGACAAGACGCAACTGTTTATCGTCACCTGCCCGAAGGATATGGTCATGTACTCGGACGCGGTCAAGACGACTGGTAATGAAGGCAAGATCGAAGTCCGCGACATTATTCAGTTGGTGGCGGAAGCCGTCGGCGTGGAAATGCCGCTCGAAGCGGAAGCAGTTGCCAGTTAAGAAAGAAGCGATGTTCAAATGTCCGTATTGCGAATTTAGCGGTAAACGTTCCGAAGTCCATAATCATCTGGCTGAAAATCATGGTGACACGTTGGGCGTGCGCGTGGATGAGTTTACGGGTCATACGTATTTCATTGTGACGTGCCCTGTTTGTAAAGATAGCTACGAGCAGGTCAC
>CAKKRM010000296.1:2701-8863 GCA_919902735.1 Anaerolineales bacterium
ATGGCAACAGTTCGTGGGTGCAACATTCCTGAAGACCGCTACTATTGGGTGGAGAAGCACGCCTGGGCGCAGCTTGAGGCGGATGGTACTGTGAGAATTGGGATCACTGATGTGGCGCAGCATTTGGCGCGAGGCATTTTGACCGCCACGCCGAAAGATGTGGGGCGTGCGGTTCAAAAAGGCAAAGGCGCGGGCACGTTGGAAAGCGGCAAATGGGTGGGGCCTGTCACGTCGCCGATTTCAGGTGAGATCATTGAGGTGAACGAGGCCGTGAAAGCCAAGCCCGCCTTGCTCAATGAAGACCCTTATGTCGCAGGCTGGTTCGTGCGCGTCAAGCCCGCGGATTGGGCGGGCGAAAGCGCTTCGCTTTTGCAGGGGGAAGCGGCTGTCGCGGCGTATCAGAAATTTATGGAAGAGCAGAATCTGAATTTTGAATGATTGTGGCATGAGATCGTGTTGCGTGTTACGTGTTGCGTAACTTGTAAAACGGAATACGCAACACATTGACTGATAACTGATCACTATGATCTTCCACGCCTGTGACATTCCCGAAGACCTGACCTACGACATCGAACGCGATGTGTGGATTCGATTCGATGGGGATGTGGCTGTGCTCGGCATGACCGATGTGGCGCAAACGCGCTGCGGGAAGATCGCGGCGATCAGTTTTCGAGATGTTGGCAAAAAGATCGCGCAGGGCAAAACGCTGGCGACGATTGAATCCGCAAAATGGGTGGGTCCCTTTCCTGCGCCGTTTTCGTGTGAGATCGTCGAGACGAACGAAACAGGTTTTGAGAGAGATATTTTGATTACGAATAAAGACCCGTATGGGATTGGCTGGCTTGTGAAGGTACGACCGACAGACTTGGAAAATAAACGAGGTCATTTGGTGACTGGTGATGAAGCAGTTGAAAGATATAAAGCGAGAATACAGGAATTGAAAGTTAATTGTTTGAGATGTATTGACTAATCATGTCATTGCGAGGAGGGCTTTAGCCCGACGAAGCAATCTCTTACACAATGAGGAGATTGCTTCGCTCGCTGAAGAACGCTCGCTCGCAATGACATAACATCAAAGAGGTAATTATGTCCAACGAAACGAATTCCTACGAAATCCCCGCAGACCGCGCGTATGACCGTGAACATCACATGTGGGCGCAATATGATTCTGCAGCGAATCAAGTCACTATTGGCATTGACACACTCGGACTCGCGTCACTGGGCGATTTAGCTTACGTCACGTTGATAGATGTCGGCAAATCGGTGAAACGCGGCGAATCCATGGGCACGCTGGAAGCGGCGAAGATGACGGGGGATTTGATCTCGCCTATCAGCGGCGTGATTATTGCGCGAAATGATTCAACGGTCAGCAATCCTGGCCTGGTCAATCAATTTCCTTATTCAGACGGCTGGATGATGATTATCAAACCCAGCGATTGGGAGAATGAATCAGCGCAGTTGGTTTCGGGCGCTGGGTTGCCCGCGTGGGTTGAAGCGGAAGTCAAACGGTACAAGAGTCAGGGATGGATTGATTGATGGTACCCATTGCTCTTGGCGGCGTCCCCGCCGCCGAGGACGGCGGCTTGAGCATATGATAAATTGGCGTTTAATCACAGACGATAACGTCTCTGCATCCTTCGGTCTCGCAACGGATGATACTCTCGCGCAGCGGGTTGGATTAAATTTATCTCAACCCACTTTGCGCTTGTACACCTATCAATCGCATTGCGCGCTGGTTGGGCGTTTTCAAAATGTAGAGAATGAAATTCGCGTTGGATATTGCCGTGAGAATGGAATCACAATTAACCGTAGACCAACAGGCGGCGGCGCCATCATCATGGGCGCGGATCAACTCGGCGTGGCGCTCACCATCCCTGGGCGCGGCGAAGATAATTACGCACAGGCTCGTGAACTGATGGGCAACTTTTCCGAAGGGCTTGTACGAGGGTTGAATCAACTCGGCGTGGAAGCGCGCTTCCGCCGCAAGAATGATATTGAAGTGAACGGCAAAAAACTTGTTGGGCTGGGCGTGTATCGCGCTCCATCGGGCGGGTTGCTTTTCCACGCAAGTATGCTTGTGGATTTGGACATTGCGCTGATGCTGCAAGTCCTCAATACGCCGTTCGAGAAAATTTCCGATAAAGAGATCGACACCGTTGCAGGAAGAATCACAACCGTGAGGCGCGAAACCGAAAGTAATATTTCTGTGGATGAAGTGCGGCGCGTCATCGCCGACGGGTTTGCTGGTGCGTTCAACCTGAGCCTTATCCCTGCTGACGGTTTTATCCGCGACGAACTTGACGACATTGCGAAATTGGAAAATGAAAAATATCTGACGGATGATTGGGTTTATCAAACCACGTCCGTGCCAGACAGCAATGGTTCGGCGAAAGTCAAAACGGAGGCGGGACTGATCGATGTCAGTGTGACGATGGCGGGCGCGATGATAAAAGCGGCATTCATCGGCGGTGATTTTTTCGCGGAGGAAAATGCCGTGGCAGATTTGGAAGCGTCGCTGCGATGGCACGTGAGTCAACCAGAGAAGGTTGCGGCAACGATCGGGAAAATCTTCCAGAGTAGAGAAAGCCAGTTTAACGGAATCAAACCCGAGGTTATGATCGAGGCGGTGACGAAGGCAGTGTCACGCGCTCGTGTGGTGGAGAGTCAAATGCGGGCGGATCCGTATGGCTGTTATGTCAATCCTGGAGGTACACATGCCTGAGTTGATCCAAATCATCGAGCCGCTTAATTTGACGACGGAGTGTTTGGAAATCCGCCGCGCGAATTTTGGCGACGCGATCACCTTCCATGCGCCTGGTCTGCGAAAATATAAAACGGACGAATTTGATTCGCAGAACGCGATTGAGTTCGCATCAATCAGTGTGACGGGGACGGCGTGCGCGTTGAGTTGCGAGCATTGCAAGACGAATGTACTGCACGGCATGGCGGATTTGCGGCAACATGATTCGTTGTTCAATTTGTGTGCGGAACTTGCGTCGAAGGGCGCGCGCGGCGTGTTGATCTCTGGCGGAAGCGACAAGCGCGGACGTGTGCCGTTGCTGGCGCATATCGAAGATATGAAGCGCGTGAAAAATGAACTTGGGCTGGCGATGCGAATCCACACGGGACTGCCCGATGAAGAGACCTGCGCCGCGTTGGGTGAAGTGGACATTGACGGCGCGATGATCGACATCATCGGTCATCGCGACACGATGCGCGAGGTCTATCATCTCGACGCCGACCCCGAAGATTATGAAAATTCGCTGGCATGGCTGGAGAAATATAAAGTCCCGACCATCCCGCATATTATTCTGGGATTGCATTTTGGAAAAATACTCGGCGAAGAATATGCGCTCGAAATGATTGCGCGACACCCACCGAAGGTGATGGTGCTGGTGGTGCTCATGTCGCTGACGGGCACGCCGATGGTTGGAGTTACGCCGCCATCGTTGGAAGAGATCGGCGCGTTTTTCGAGAAGTCGCGCAAGGCGCTGCCGTCCACGCCTGTGATGCTGGGCTGCGCGCGCCCGATGGGAAATTTGAAAATTGAGATAGACCGTCTCGCGGTGAATGCGGGTCTGAATGGCATTGCGTACCCCGCAAATGGAATCGTCGAATATGCGCGGCAAAATGGGCTGCGCCCGCAGTTTATCAATGCGTGTTGTGGTGTGACGTGGTAAAAAATTAGATTCCGTCATTGCGAGGAGGGTGCTCTTCCCGACGACACTTGCGCCGCACGCCAGTGCAGGTGAGCAATCCCCAGCTCGACAAGGAGATTGCTTCGCAAAGAACGCTCGCAATGACGAACAGGAGACCTAATGGCAAAAGTAATCGTACCGTCCGACCTGCAAGCCGAGCAATACCAGATCAGCCCTGATTACGTCCGCATCAGCATTGCGGCAGCAATTGAACTTGGGTTGAAGCCTGGGCGTATCAATCGCTGCAGTTGCAATTGCATCAACCTTCTGCAAAATTACCCCGAAGGTTGTTACGCCAACTGCACCTACTGTGGACTCGCCCGCGAGCGCCCAGGCACGCCTGAAGAAAATACGTTTATCCGTGTGGCATGGCCTTTGTATCCCACAGATTTGGTCGCGGAGAAAATCGCCGAGCATGAAGAAAAACATGGCGTGGGACGTGTCTGCATCGCGCAAGTGCAGGATCACCGCGCCTATGACGATCTGGTGGAAATGATCCGCCGCGTGCGCCGCCCTGCGCCTGCTGTGCCCATCTCGGCATTAGTCAGCGCGACGACGCTTAATGAAGAACGCCTGCATGTCATTAAAGAAGCGGGCGCGGATATTATCGGCGTGGGTTTGGATGCGGTCACGGAGGAACTCTTCGATGAAACCCGCGGCAAAGGGACAAAGGGCCCGCATAACTGGGAATATCACTGGAAGATCATCCGCGCCGCAAGTGAAATCTATGGGCCGATGAAAGTCAACTGCCACATTATTGTCGGCCTCGGCGAAACAGACCGCGAACTGGTGGATATGTTCTTCCAGTTGAAAGAGGAGAAAATTGCGGGCTACCTGTTCGCGTTCAATCCCGAACCTGGCACGGTCATGCAGGATGTATCCCGCTCACCCATTCACCGCATGAGACGGATTCAGCTGGTGAAGCACCTGATTGAAAATCAGGAAATGCCGCGAGAGGCTTTGTCTTTTGATGAAGATGGCAGCATTTTACGATTTGACGCGCCCGAAACGATGGTGGATGTGGCTGTGAACACGGGGTTGCCTTTCATGACGAATGGTTGTCCCGACCGTTCTGGAGAAGTAGCCTGTAACCGTCCGTATGGTTCCTACCGCCCTGGCGAAGAATATCGTGATTATCCCTTCCAGCCAAATGCGAATGATTTGATCGTCATCCGCCAGCAAATGCGGCTGGAGGATGTTTGGGCGAATTTAAACGGTAGTAGCGACTTCAGTCGCTCTGCAAAACCGACGACTGAAGTCGTCACTACGAGTGTATGAATCCCATCCGCCTCCTCAACCTGGGACTCGTCCCGCCGTTGCAGACTCAGTCCGTATATCACATGCTGGCTGAGACAATGACGCGCGAGTCACATGATGTCATTATTCTGTGCCGGCCAAATGCGCCGTATCTCTGCCTTGGGTATCACCAGGTTTTCGAGTCCACGTTCGACCCAACGGAATGTCAACGGCGCAGACTGCCCGTCCTGCGGCGCAGGCTCGGCGGCGGCGCGACGTATCTAGACGAGAATCAAATTTTCTATCAATGCATTTTTCATCATAGCCGAATGCCCGCCATGCTGAAAGATATTTATGCAGCCGCCCTCGCCGCACCCGTGAACACTTTGAAAAAACTTGGGCTGAACGCCGAACTGCGCGACACGAATGAAATCGAAGTGGACGGCAAACGCATCGCTGGCACAGGCGGCGGACGCATCGGCGAAGCCTGCGTGGTGGTTGGCAACCTGCTTTTTGATTTTGACTTTGAAGCCATGACATCCGTGTGGCAAACGCCATCATCCTCTTTTCGTTCGCTCGCAGAGGGGGCCTTGCGTCAACAGCTTGTGACGCTTAATCAACTTGATATTGATTCGTCTTGTGAAAGCATTTCCGAAATTTTGATTGAAGAATTTTCAAAGTCATTTGGCAGACCCATTCAAGCAGACACCTTGACTCCCGAAGAAATTAAACTCGCAGACGAAACCGCGCAAGAACTGATCTCGAATGAATTTCTATCCTTGCATAAGGAACGTGAAAACCCTGCCTCAATGCGTTCCTTGAAAATCTCAGCGCGCGCGTTTATTCATGCCGACGAGACTCAGGTCAACGGCTATGATGTGCGCGGTAGTTTCTGGCTTTTGCAGGATGTTATCCAAATGGCGAAACTGGAATCTGAACCAATTAATGAGTGGCAAACCGTCGAGGAAAAATTGCGCGGCGTCCCTTTCAAGGAATGGCAGGAACAAATCCATGCTCACTTTTCCAACGAGACCATCTTATCGTAAGGATAGTTCATGACCAATTATGGATTTCTGATCGACCAAAGCAAATGCATCGGCTGTCACGCCTGTTCGACGGCGTGCAAGTCTGAGAACCAGGTGCCGATTGGCGTGAACCGCACATGGGTCAAGTATGTTGAAACGGGCGCGTACCCCGATGTGCGCCGCCGCTTTCAGGTGACGCGCTG
>CAKKRM010000297.1 GCA_919902735.1 Anaerolineales bacterium
GACATTGTCGGCGGCGCGGAAGCGCTGTCCGCGAAATAACTGGAGGAAAATCATGGCAAACGCAACTGGCCGTGTCGTACAAATCTTGGGTGGTGTGGTGGATGTTGAATTTCCCGGGGGCGACATCCCTGAATTATTCGAAGCGATTCAGGTGGAACGTTCAGGAAAGGATGCGCTAATCCTCGAAGTTCAAAAACATTTGGGCGGAGGCTGGGTCCGCACCGTATCCATGGACTCTACGGATGGCCTTCAACGTGGGGTTCCTGCTTTCGCAACCGGCGCGCCCATCATGGTCCCTGTGGGACCGGCAACGCTTGGGCGCATCTTCAACGTACTTGGCAACGCAATTGATGAAAAGGGCGACGTCAATGCCGCCACTCGTTATCCCATCCACCGCTCAGCCCCGGCCTTTTCCGAACAATCCACCCACGTTGAAATTTTTGAAACCGGCGTAAAAGTCGTGGACTTGATCGCCCCCTTCACCAAAGGCGGTAAGACGGGTATCTTCGGCGGCGCGGGAACTGGCAAGACGGTTATCATCATGGAACTTATCCGTTCCGTGGCTACTGAACATGAGGGTAACTCCGTATTTGCTGGCGTGGGCGAACGTACCCGCGAAGGCACAGGCTTGTACCGCGAAATGCTCGAATCTGGCGTTATGAAAGATACCGTCATGGTGTACGGTCAGATGAACGAGCCGTCCGGTGTGCGTTTGCGCGTGGCGTTGACTGCTCTTTCCATGGCTGAATATTTCCGCGATCAGGGCAAGGATGTGCTGCTCTTCATCGACAACATCTTCCGCTTCTCCATGTCTGGCTCGGAGGTTTCGGCGCTGCTTGGGCGTATGCCTTCCGCGGTAGGGTATCAGCCAACCCTCGCCACAGAAATGGGTGAGTTGCAGGAACGCATTACCTCCACCCGCACCGGTTCGATCACATCCATGCAGGCCGTGTACGTACCCGCGGATGACTATTCCGATCCTGCGCCAGTGGCGACCTTCACCCATTTGGATGCGACCATTGCTCTCGAACGCTCCATCGTGGAAAAGGGTATCTATCCCGCCGTGGACCCGCTCGGTTCCACCTCCCGAATTCTTGATCCTAACATCGTTGGAGAGGAGCACTACCGAACAGCTCGTGAAGTGCAGCGCGTTCTCCAGCGTTACAAGGATTTGCAGGACATCATCGCCATTCTCGGCATCGATGAACTCTCCGAAGACGACAAACTCATCGTCGCCCGCGCCCGCAAGATCGAACGTTTCTTCTCCCAGCCCTTCTACGTGGCGGAACGCTTCACCGGTATTCCGGGCCGCTATGTGCCGCTCAAGGACACAGTGCGCGGCTTCCGCGAAATTCTCGACGGCAAATGCGATGACCTTCCCGAACAAGCCTTCATGATGGCAGGGACGATCGAAGATGTCCGCGAACGCGCGGAAAAATTGGCAAACGCCTAATAGCGTCATGGCGAGGAGTGTCTGCGACGAAGCAATCCCGTGAACATGGAAATCGCTTCGCCAATAAACGGCTCGCAATGACATGAGTGTAACCACATGACCATTCGATGTGAAATTGTTTCCCAGGATCGTACCGTATTCACAGGGGATGTGGATATTGTCGTGCTGCCTGGTGCAGCCGGTGAAATGGGCATCCTTCCCAAACATGCGCCTGTTCTCACCACCTTGAAATATGGGATTATCAAAGTCCGTAAAAGCGGCAGGGAAGAATTATTCACGGTGGCTGGCGGCGTTGCGGAAGTACAACCCGATATCATTACCATCCTTGCCGATGCGGCGGAAAACGTAGACGAGATCGATGAACGCCGCGCCGAAGCCGCCCGGAAACGCGCTGAAGAAGCGCTTGCCAAAGGTGTTCCTGCCGATACGGATGTGTATCTGGCAATGGAGGCTGCATTACGAAAATCAAACCTTCGTTTGGATGCTGTCCGCCGATATCGCAAAGGTGGTATGCGTATGCCCACCTCGGAGAATTAGACCCCCGTGGCTCTTTTTTCAAAAGACCTGGGCATAGACCTGGGCACCATGTTTACTCGTCTCGCTGACAGCGCGCAAGTGCTGGTGGAAGAGCCAACCATTGTCGCCATCGAAGTGGACGATCAGAAGATGGTTGCGGCAGGCTCCGAGGCGCGTGACATGTACGGCAAGGTTCCAGAAAACATCGAAGTGGCGCGCCCGCTGCGAAATGGCGTGATCGCAGACTACGAAATCACCGAGACCCTGCTTGCCTATTTATTGCAGCGCGTCAGCGGTTCCATGCGTATCTTTCGCCCGCGTGTGATGATCTCCGTCCCGTACGGAGTGACCAGCGTGGAGCGAAGAGCCGTGTACGAAGCGGTGATGGAAGCGGGCAGCCGCGAGGCGTTCCTCATCCAACAGCCATTGGCCGCTGCCATTGGCATAGACCTTCCGATTAATTCCCCATCTGGAAATATGATTATCTGCCTGGGCGGCGGGTGCACCGAAGCGGCTGTGATGGCTATGTATGGCATCGTTGCCGCGGAAACCTTGCGCGCAGGCGGCATGGACCTGGACGAAGCCATTGTCAATTACGTGCGCCGAAAATATGGCGTCATCATTGGGCAGGTGACTGCCGAGCAGTTGAAGATCCGCATCGGCGCGGCGGTTCCGCAGGATATTGAAAACAGCATGGAAGTACAGGGACAGGATCAGGTCACTGGTTTGCCCCGCCCCGTCACATTGACCACGGGTGAAATCGTGGAAGCCTTGCAGGAACCGTTGAAGCAGATCGTGGAAACAGGCCGCAAAGTGCTGGAAAAAACCCCGCCCGAACTCGTCTCCGACATCATTGACCGCGGCGTGGCTTTATGCGGCGGCGGCGCGTTGCTGCGCGGCGTGGATAAACTGTTGACTAAATCGCTGGGCATTCCCGCCTATTTGGTGGATAACCCGCTTACCTGCGTGGTTCAAGGCGCTGCCAAAGCTTTTGGCATGTTGAACGTGATCCGTAGAAATTTGCCGCAAGTGTAGTTACAAGTAGACAGGCGACTCGTAATCGAGTCGCCTGTTTTGTTTTCAGCATTGGTTGGGCGCTGATTCAGATTTTGATCCTGCTGATTGGACCGAAGCAGGCTTGGGTGAGTCTGAAGCGATTCTTCATCCAACAAATAAAAAAAACTCGCCGCGAAAAATTCGGGCGAGTCATGTCTACTTGTTTACCAACCTTACAAATAATATGTCATCCTCTGCAAATGCGTGGATGGGTCGATATATTGCACTTTCACGTTGTTCGGCACATTCAAGCTGATGGGGGCGTAGTTTAGGATGGCTTTCACGCCAGCCTGCGCCAGTTTATCCGCAACGCTTTGCGCGGCGGCGGCGGGCACGGTGAGCATGGCAATTTTGATGTTGGCGGCTTTGATAGTTTCAACTATTTTATCGGTATCCTGCACAATGAAATCCCCGATCTTTTCGCCGATCTTTTCCTTGTTATTATCGAAGATCGCCACAATGCGGAAACCGCGGTTCTGAAAACCCTGATAATTCGCAAGCGCGTGGCCGATATCGCCAGCGCCAATCAGCGCCACATCCCAAATGCGGTCCACCTTCAAAATCTCGCGCAGTTTGTCGAGCAGGTAGGCAATCGAATAGCCTGTGCCTTGCTTGCCAAATTCACCGAACTGCGAAATATCCTTGCGGATCTGCGCTGCCGAAATGCCCACATGTTCGCCAAGTTCCTGCGATGAGGTGGTCTTGATGCCATTGTCTGCCATCCGCTGGAGTGCGCGCAGATAAACAGGAAGCCGCCCGATGATAATATCTGGTATTTTTTCTGCGTTCATGTGCCCTCGCCTTTGTGAAATTTATCCGTAAATGTATCATAAAATTTGATTTTGTACAATTCCACACAAGTGCATCACAAACGAAATGAGGCACATTCAGTAAACCATGAATTCGCTCCGGAGCGCGGACTTCAGTCTGCATTGCCTCTGCAAAACCGCAGACTAAAGTCTGCATTCCACTCAACCTGTGATTTTCTGACATTAATTGAAGAAAGCCGCATTGCGCGGATGGGCGTGATATTTGAATGGCGCGGGTTCGTCGAAGAAACAACTGCCGTATGCCAGATTCATTTTCAACGGATGGCTTCCACGCTCAACGTATATTTTGTATGGCGGAATTCATTTGAAGCAGGGTTAAATAAACGCAAAAAATATGCGCTGTTGGGGGAGATGTTCAAGACACGCGCTTCTCCACAGGCGAGCAAAAAGCCATCCACACTTGCTCCGTTATTCCATAACTCCACCTGTAATGCGTTCCTTGAACATGCCACTTGAATTACAATCGCCCCGCTGTATGAATTAAATTCAACCCAGTCTTCAGCGTCGCCTTCAGGCGCAGAGACCTCGCCATTCATCTGGAAAGCGCGAGAGTTCATCGGAGCAATCGTCACTTTGACCAATGGAGTTCCCATTGAATCTCCATCCTGAACGGCTGGCAAAATTATAGCGGCAGGCGATACAACGATGTCGGTTGGCGCTTGCGGCGACGGCTCTGAAACCCCGATCACTGGCAGGGAATCGGGGTTGTCAATTTTTAAAAATTTGGAAGCTGCCCAGCCTTTTCCATCCGCCGAATTTGCAAACTCGATCTGCATCCACGCGCCGCTTTCATCTTTGCCAGAGATGAAAACAACATCGTTTGGATTTAACTCGCCAAGCGCCTCAAAGGATGTGCCGGGACCGCTGCGCACATTTATTTTCTGGATGACAACCCCGCTCACCCCAACCCCGCCGCCTGCTCCTGCTGCACTGACACGAATCTCCGCTGTGGCATCGACCTGCACATACTCTGCGCGTACCCAGCCTGTTCCCGTTGGCGAATCCGCATAAATGATCTGATACCAGCTTGTGCTGGCATCCCTCCCGATGATCTGCACCTTTGAGAACTGTGGAATCGTGCCCATACTATCGCTCGCTGTAGATGTCTCCGCCCGTACATTGACCTGTGTGGTGGTCGTTCCTTCGATGGGCTGAATGGTTGGCGCAGGCGTTGGCGGCGGCAGCGTTTGCGTTGGAAGCGGAATTGGCGAAGGCGGCAAGGTTGCCGTAACAAAATCCGGTGTGGATGTTGTATTTTCGCTGGCAACGGCCACATCGCAGCCTGTCAGCATCGTCAGCAATGAAATGAAAAGGAGGAGGAGGATTAAATTACGCACAAGTCTATTGTATCCAGGAATTATGTTACAAGCAGGCTGTAACAAAAAACCGCCAGTCACGGCGGTTTCTTTTGGTGCCCCCGCGCAGGCTCGAACTGCGGTCCTTGGCTTCGGAGGCCAATACTCTATCCACTGAGCTACGGGGGCGGGCCAGGCCGAATTTTACCATAGGCGTGGAAAAAGGCTGATGAAAGAGTCACCAGCCTTGAGGTTAAGAATGAAGCGGTTTTTTTATCGCACTTGCGGTGCGAGGGAAGCCAATTCCATGCGCAGCGATTCGACAATTGCCGCGTTCCCGCCTTCATCACCGAGTTTTTTTAACTGTTCTTTTTTATGGGCCAGCTCGCCGCAGGCATGATAGAAACGGGATGTGGCTCTGCCGCTCAGCCCCGCCGTGGTTAATGTCCACGGGGACAGGGCTTTTTGATATTGCGCCTGCGAGATCACGCCTGCCGACACTTCCTCGAGCAGTTGTTTTTTGACGATGTTGCGTTCGTAAACGATCATCCAGATGATGAAGCCGAACATCAGCGCCCAGCCGAGCCAGTCGATCAGCGAACCGATGATTAACCCTTCCCCTCCGCCAATGAGGCTGCCGAAAGTGTTGTGAAAGGCGTGGATGGAAATTGCGATGCCAAGCCCGACGAACGGCGCGACGATCTTGATCAGCGTATTCCTGTTCAATCGCGAGATGGCGAAGCCAATGCCGGTGAACGCCGTGAAGAAGGCGTGCATCCAGCCCACCACGAACACGCGGATGAAGACCAGCAGGAACAAGCCGCCCCAGCCGCCTTCAAGATAACCGTTGCGATAAATGTAAAGTGTGTTTTCTGTGGCGGCAAACCCCAGCCCCACGATGCCGCCGTAGATGATGCCATCCAGAATGGAATCAAACTCCTTGCGGAACATCAGGAAGACAATACCAACCGCCAGGCCTTTTAGAATTTCCTCCACGATCGGCGCAACAATGGATGCGGTGCCAAATTCTGCGGCGGTTTCTGAGTTGGTGAAAATATAAATGCCCAGGCCGAACGCCGTATTGATAACGAAGGCCCCGCCTGCGGCGATCACCACGCCCCAAAAAAATGCCGCGCCCAGCAGAGCTTTTGGTTCCTTTTCGTAGCGATCCAGCCAGTACACGAATGCCGCGTATAGGAACATTGGAACAAAACCAAAAAAGATGGAAACGAGTAACGCCATGTTTTCCTCCAGAGATTTATGTCATTGCGAGCGTTCGTTGCGAAGCAATCTTTTATTTTTGAAAAATCAGACAAATTCTTTCAACGCGGGTATATTCTGGCGCAATCTCCAGCGCGTTCAGCACTTCTTCGGGGCGGCCTGTGGCGCTGTCGCGCGCCGCGAGGGTCATGCGCAGCCACACGCTGCCGTTTGCCTCCGTCACCACGCTGAGCATTTCAATCAGCGGACGCAGGTCATAGGATTTGCCGCGCCGTTCGCGGATGGTAGATTCGGACATCATCAACGCTGCGACCTTGCGCGTCAATTCTGCGCCGTCAATTGGTTCCGTCAAATGAACTTCGTACGCGGCTGACAGTACCTGCGTCTGCAAGGCAGGCGCGCGTTCATCCACGCTTTCGATGTGGATGATCTGAATGTCTGTCGGCAGGTTGTCTTTCAGGCGATCTGAAATATTTTCAACTGGAATTTCTTCATTCAAGCGCACATCCAACACCTCAGTGCGGGACGCGAATCCCAGTGGCAGGGCGGCGGCCAGGCTGATCTTTGGCTGGGGGTGAAACCCCTGTGAGTAGCTGATGGGTAATTCGGCGCGGCGCATGGCGCGCTCCCATAAACGGTGCAGGTCGAGATGACCCGTGTATCGCAAGGCGCCTTGTTTTGAAAAAGTGATTCGCACTCTCATGGATTCGATTCCGAGGCAATTTGTTTGAGCCAGCGGTTGATGTCCAAACTGGCGCGGCGATAGGGCTTGTAGGTGTGTTCCGAAATGCGGTGGAAAAGATCATGGTCGAGGCATTGATTGTGCGTCAAATTTTCGAACGCGCTAATGATGTTCTCGTACGCCGCAAGTTCCTGCTCGACGATATCGTCCAACCCGATGGTTTTATGTTTGTGGGTTACAAGGTGATTTGTTTTTTCTTTTTCGATCAAAGAAGATTCGTAGTCAGGGTAGCCGTATTTTTTTTGGAAATTTTCCAGGGCCGTGTAAGATACGCTTGGCGCATACACTTCGCCATGCAGGATTTCGGCAAGGCGGTCTGCAATAAATTGCTCGCGGGAGAGCAGGTCTGCCAGCAGATCCTTGATGGATAAACCGCCTGAAACCCCTTGCATAGTCAACTGGCGCGAAAACCCCAGCCTGTTGAGCAGGCTTTCAAATTTATCCCGCTCGTGTTGCAGGCGTTCAAGAAAGATAGTTTTTTCCATTTAACGGCTCTCTGGGATTTGGTGGGGTAGTAGCAGAAAGGAGTAGAATCTGGCAAA
>CAKKRM010000298.1 GCA_919902735.1 Anaerolineales bacterium
CGCTCGCAGACAGCTTTGAATTCATCGGACATGGTCTCTTTCAGCACCGACGACATCCACACCACGCGCTTGAATCCGCCGTCGGATGAAATGAATTTTGGACTGATGAGATAGAACTTGCCCACGCCCATCACGCCAGGGGTCTGCATCCCGCCGCCCGCGATGCCTGCCAGCGTGGAGAAGGTCATGCCTGCGGGAGTCAGCGCTGTATCCTCGCGGCTGACCACCATCACGCCGTTGGCTTCGGGGATGAGCATGACAATGCACTCGAAACATCCGCAAGCCGTCATCGGGTTTTCCATGATCGAATACATGGCAACCTCGTTGACCACGCCGTGCGATCCCATTTTGGCGTAATCGTTCGTGCCTTCCCAATAACCTTTTCGCATGTCGACAGACTTGCCGAGTTTGATCGGTTGGTTTGGTCCCGTTGGATTAATGCTGAACGAGGCTTTGCAGTCCAGCCAGTTGTATGCGCCGCACAAGCCAAGCCGTTCGGGCGAGACCACGCAGACGTGATTCGGCGCAAACGATTGACAGAGTGTGCAGGAATAAAATTCGTCCACTTTATCATCCGTCAAATCCGCGAGGCGTTTGTTGCGGAAATCATACGCGGTGCGCGCCTTCTCCAGCCATTCAGCATGAAGGGCGGGTTCGGTGACAATTGTGACTTGAACTTTATCCACGATTGCGCCGAAGTCTTCATGGAATCTTGCGTGCAGGATTTTTCCAAACGATTCGAGACTAAAGCCTTTATCTGCTGCGGCATTCGAGATGCGGATCCACGCGATGTCACGCTGCCCGACATGCTGAATTCCGCTCGCGCCGTTCACAAAATAATGGACTTGTCTTTCCAGCACAGGCTCAAAGTCCTGCTGCATTTGCCGCCCCGCAACTTTGATGATGATGCCCATGTCCATCGAGCCTTGCGCTTCGATCTGCGAGAAATCGGGGCCAACGACTTCGATCTTGCCGTCGGTAACTTCATCGAGTTTTGCGCTGTGCAGGAATTCATAAGCGCGTGAGCGCTTGCCGCCGAATTCCACGCGCAAATCTGCCTTGCGGACAACTTCGCCTTCAAAGGCTGAACCATAAGAAACGGGAACATCCACGTTGGATACTTTGACTTTCACGCCGCGAATCTCGATACACTTCTGCACGAGTCTTTCGGCGCGTTCCAAATCATCTTTGCCTGCAATCGCGTCAAACGGCATGGACACAACATGTTCGTAAGTCGTCACGCCCGTCGGCAATATTTCGGGAATCACGGTATCCGCGATGACAGGGAATCCAAAGTTGATCGCGCCAGCCGCAGCCGCGTATTTCAGATCGTCCACTTCGCCAAGCGCCAGCACAAAAGCAAAAACGCGCTCTTTGTTGTAAAGCAAAATCTCGCGTGACATGCCAGGCTTCATTCCGCCGAAAGTCAATGCGGAGCGGGTGGCAAAGCCCAACGCGTAAATTGCGGAGATGGTGTCCGTGCCAAAAGGAACAGTAAAAGTATTGTAGCCAAGTTCCACGCCCTCCTCCTGCAATTGATGAATGATGCTGCGTCCATTCACATTGCCGCAGAGGAAGGTCAATATATTTCGGCGTTGTAACTCGCGCACGATCTTGACCGCGACTTCGTTTGATTTCGCGCATCCAACGATTGCGGCAAAGCCTGGCATACGACCATCCACGAGTTGAATACCCCACGAGCGCAGTTGAATATCGTCAATCGGCCCGTTGAGATGGCCGTCGTTTGTCGCTTCCTTGCCATTATCGGGGCTGGTGAATGCAGTGCCGCCCGCGAGTTTAAAACCAGGCATGGGCTCAGGTTGAAGCCCATAAGCGAAGCGTACAGATTCAATCGTCTCAGCGGCGAGAAGCGTTGCCATTCCTGAGTCAAGAGTCTCACCCAGGTAGGGAGTCCACTTTGCAAAAGCGGGAATCGGATGAAGCATATCGCGCGCCTGTTTCAATACGGGCTTCAAGTCGCCGAGCTTTTCAACAGACTTGCCCGTCATGCCGAGAATGGTGGGAAGGTAGTAGGCTGTGTTGGGGAACGAAATGGGGGTATCGGCGCCCTTCTCATTCAACGCTTTGTGGAGCATGATCTCGGCTTCGGTAACAAGCGCGTTCGCGCCGCGAATGGCTCTGGTTGCGATATATTTTGACATAGTTTCCTCCAACGCAACACGCAACACGAATCAGGTGTAACGTGTTGCGTGTACCGTTTAGTCTGCGGCTACTCCATAAATAGCTTCGCGTCTTTGTGCCAATGGCAGCGCTTCGAGTTCGTTCATCTTCGCGTCGCCTGATTTTCCGAACTTATTCGGGTCGTATTCAGGCAAGCCGAGTGCGGCGCGTTTCTTGTCAATGTGCGCGAGCGTGGCTTCGATCATCTTTTGCGGATCGGGAATAAACTCCAACTTGCCGCCATAAATTTTTTCCCAACCTTCGCTGATGTAATGAAGCACCTCGTCGCTGTCGTTGACTCGGTCTGGCATCCCGCTCACAGGCGATGCGCCGCCGAAAATCACATACGCGCCTGAAGCCACGCAATATGCCGCGATAGCCAGCGCTTTTTCACTCATCCATTCGGGCGCGAGACCGACTGCGGGCACTTGATCAATGTCATCGCCGAGTCCGCCATCTTCGACCATTTGAGTCAGCACCGTCAGGATGCGGGTATTGTCCACGCACGAGCCCATGTGCAGGACGGGCGGGATTCCCACCGTCTCGCAGATTTCTCTCAACCCGCTTCCGACTTCGCTGAGGCCTGCTTCGCCCAACATGAGCCCCAACTTGGCTGATGAAATTGCGCCGCACCCCGTTTGCACAACGAGTACATCCTGCTTGAGCAATTCCCTTACAACTAAATTATGCAGATAATCCTGCGATGAACGCGGATTGTTGCATCCCACAATCGCCGCCACGCCGCGGATGCGCCCCGTCATGATCGCGTCATTCAACGGACGGAACGATGCGCGATATGATCCGCCCAGCATGTAGTTGATGTACTCATGCGAGAAGCCAGGAATCAAATCTTCTTTGATTTGCGGAATGCGCGTCTTGTCGTTGTCGCGGTTCTTGAAGTTATCAATCGCAACCTTTAAAATTTGCTTCGCGATGATCAACGCTTTGTGTTCATCAAACTCGATGTGAGTCGCCCCTTTGATCTTGACCTTCGGCGAAGTCGTGATGATCTTCGTATGGAAATTCTGCGCCAGTCCAACCAGCGCCTGCATGATGCACTGCACATCCACGACCATCGCTTCGACCGCGCCTGTCAAAATGGCGAGTTCCTGATGCAGGAAATTGCCCGCCGCGGGAATGCCCTGCCTCATCAAAATTTCGTTCGCGGTACAGCAGATGCCTGAAAGTTGAATCCCATTTGCGCCTGCCGCTTTTGCATACTCGATAATCTCAGGGTCTTGAGACGCAGCCACGAGCATTTCGCTCATCGAAGGTTCGTGTCCATGCACCACCACATTGACCATGTCTTCTTTAATCACGCCGAGATTCGCTTGCCCCAGAATCGGCGCGGGTGTTCCGAACAAAATATCCGAAATGTCGGTGGCGATCATCGAGCCGCCCCAGCCATCAGCCAGCGCAGTTCGTATCGCATGATTCAATATGTGCGCGGGGTCCTGGTCATCACCGATGTGGGTGCGGTGCAAAGCCTCGACGACTTCCCGATCCACGCCGCGCGGCCAGACGTTTTGCTCGCGCCAAATCTGCTGTCTCTTCTTCGGCGCGCGGATGGCAGGCACAATCTCGCCGCGTTGTTGCCCGAACTGCGCGATATATAAATCGGCTAAATCATTCGCGACTTCTTCGGGTTTGCGTCCATCCACCTTAATGTTGTAATAGCCGGCCACCATCCGCAGTTTTGCCACATCACGGATGCTATATCCCTGGGCCTCACCCATCGCGGTTGCCTTCAATAAGAAAGCCATATCGCGTCCGTGGTCGGAGTGCGCGGCGCCGCCTGCTGCGATGGCGCGTGTTAAGTTGCGCGCCTGGATGGTGTCCAGCGTTGCGCCGCACACCCCCGTCTCGCCGCTTTTGGTCAATCGGCACGGCCCCATCCCACATTGCTTACAGCACATTCCCGTTGCACCGATATTACACGGAGCCATGCTGTCGGCGCGCGTGAACGCCGTTCCAATCCCCAACTCCTCCGCGCGGATCAACATCTGCTGCGCGGCGGGGTCGGTTGAATATTCTTTTATTCCGCGTTTCTTTGGCATGTTTACCTCTCTCTTTTACGCAACACGGAACACGCAGCAAATGTAGCGTGTAGCGTGTTCCATGTTTATTCCTCACCCTTCACCACGCCCATGCCCGGGCAAGGCCAAAGCGGGCGGGCAGTGTGATCCACGCGTTGAGCGAAAGATATGGTGTCTTTAACCGTTTCATACATAGCCGTATGTCTAAAGAAGCCATCCCCTTCTTTTTTCTCGACAGGGATTCCTGTTTCGGAAATCAAAGGAATTTCACCTAAATAGCCCGCTTCTTCCAATTGTTTTGTGATTTCTTCTGGTGAGATTTTTTCGGGATCGAATGTCACTTCGATCACCTGGAACGCACTGCTTGCGTATACTTTGCTGACCCCCGCCAGTCCTTGTAGAATTCGCCGCACTTCTGTAACGTGATGATCGCCGTACAGCGCTGGCGTTTCAAAGATCATGGTCTCCATGAGCGCCTCCTTGAAAATAGTTGGATGGACTCGAACGAAGACACCTATAAAATTATGGACTCTTCCTCATAAATATACTAGCATCTTGAACGCAAAAATTACTTGTGTGTATTGTCACTTGAAACTCAGATAAATGTTATTACTGTCATCCAGTTTGAGGACGAATAACCAATTGTTTTTGCCGCGAACCGTTGTAAGATATAGGTATGAAAATAGCGATCACAGGAAAAGGCGGCGTGGGGAAGACTACCCTGACGGCGCTCCTCGCCCAAACATTTGCGTATCAAGGCCGCGACGTTTTAGCTGTGGATGCCGACCCAAGCCCCTGCCTCGCTGGAGCATTGGGATTCCCGCCCGAACTGCGCGCCAAACTCCACCCCATCGCCGAGATGGATGAATTAATAGAAGAACGCACAGGCGCGAAGCCTGGCGCTGTCGGTGGATTCTTCACCCTCAACCCGCGCGTGGACGATATCCCCGAACGCTTCAGCATCCTCCATCGCGGCGTGCGCCTGCTCGAAATGGGGGGCGTGGAACTCGGCGGCTCTGGCTGTATCTGCCCCGAAGCGGCCATGCTCAAAACTTTATTCACCCATTTATTATTTCGCAAAGATGATGTTTTATTGCTCGATATGTACGCAGGCGTCGAACACCTTGGCCGCGCCACCGTAGACTTTGTGGATGCCATGCTCATCGTAGTCGAACCAACCCGCCGCAGCCTCGGCACAGCCGCGCAGATCAAAAAACTTGCCAACGACATTGGTCTCTCTCGTTTGTATCTGGTGGGCAACAAAGTCCGCAACGATGACGAAGCCAAATTCCTTGAAACCGAAACGCCAGATATTCCCCTGCTCGGATACCTGCCTGCCGACCTCAAAGTGCAGGAAGCAGACAGGCTCAACATCCCTGTCTACGACCACATGCCAGAATTGAAAATTTCGGCGCAAAAGATTATGGAAAAGATCGTAACCAGTCAACCAGCAGACTAGGAGACTATGACCACCACAATCGCACTCGCAGGCAAAGGCGGTGTTGGCAAGACCACCATCGCGGGCATGGTCATCAAATATCTTGCCCAAAATCAAACGGGCAGCATCCTCGCCATTGACGCCGACCCCGCATCCAACCTAAACATGGTTCTCGGCCTCGACCTCGAATGGACAGTCGGCGACATCCGCGAAGGCATGTTGGAACAGGTAAAAACATCGTTGACCAACGGCGGCGCGGCCATGGGCACAATGCCTGGCGGCGCAAGCAAGCGCGAATATCTCGATTATCACATCCGCTCCTCGCTGGCAGAAGGTTCGCGTTTCGACCTCATCGCCATGGGACGCGGAGAGGGGCAGGGCTGTTACTGTGCGGTCAACCACAACATGCGCGAAGTGATCGACGACTTAAGTCGTCACTACGCCTATGTGGTCATTGATAATGAAGCGGGCATGGAGCATCTCGCGCGCCGCACCACGCGCGATGTACAACGCCTGCTCATCGTCAGTGACCCAACCCAGCGCGGCCTGGTCACTGCCCAGCGCATTGCCGATATGCGCAAGGAACTCGGTATCAACATTGAGAACGCATATCTCATTGTCAATCGCCTGCGCGGCGAAATGCCCGTTGAATTGAAAGCCTTCACCCATAAAATGGATGTGCCGCTGCTTGGCACAATCCCAACTGATGACGATCTGGCCGAATATGAATTTTCAGGCAAACCACTCGTGGAACTTGGCGATAACTCGCCAGTCTATCTGGCTGTTGCAATGATGATGGATCAGATAATAAAATAGCCTCACGCTTCAATTTCTGTCAACTCTTCAAATCTTCAACACATCTGCGTTAGCCATAACCAACAAACAAACCCGCCTCGCATGAGACGGGTTTTCTATTCACTGACAACTGACAACTGACAACTGATAACTGACAACTGATTACTTGCTCTTCCTCGGCGCCAGCCGATTTCTTCCATAACTCTTTGGCGTAGGCGCGGGGCGCGGCGGCCGGCGGGAGTCTTCTCGGGGAGCGCCTCTTCCTCGTCCACCATGCTCAGATCTCGGCGGGGCAGGAGCCTTGTAGTCGAATCCATCGAGGGTCTCGCGTTTGATCGGACTTCCCATGATGCGCTCAAGAATCCGAATCATATCCTTGTCTTCATCTGTGGTCAGGGTAAACGCGTCACCTGTGCGTTGGGCGCGGCCTGTTCTGCCAATGCGGTGGATGTAGGCGTCGGCGGTGTCAGGCATATCGTAGTTGATGACGTGCGAAATGCTTTCCACATCCAACCCGCGCGCGGCAATGTCTGTGGCGACCATGATCGGATGCGTGCCATCCTTGAAGCCTTTGAGCGCAGATTGGCGCTGGCCCTGCGAACGGTCGCCATGCAAACTCGTCACCTTGAAGCCAGCCCGCAAAATTTGCTGCGATACTTTTTGTGCGCGATACTTTGTGCGCGTGAAGATCAAAACAGAATCGGTGTCGGTGCGTTTGAGCAGTTCAAGCAAAAGCGCAGACTTCAAATGCGGCGGCACAGGATACAGCGCGTGAGTCACCGTATATGCAGGCTTGCTAATTCCCATCGCAATTTTTTGCGGCTGTGTGAGAACCTGCGAAGCGAGCAGTTCCACATCCGCAGGGAAGGTAGCAGAGAAGAACATGGTCTGGCGTTTTACTGGCACGGCCTTCACAATGCGGCGCACATCGGGCAGAAAACCCATGTCGAACATGCGGTCGGCTTCATCGAGCACCAGAATTTCAATCGTCCCCATTTTTGCATAGCCTTGATTGATGAGGTCCAGCAGGCGGCCTGGGCAGGCGACGAGGATTTCTGCGCCGTTGCGCAATGCCTGAATTTGAGGGTTCGCTCCGACTCCGCCGTAAATGGTTACGCTCTTGAGCTTTGTCCCCGTTGCGAGGACTTTGATGACATCGTTGATCTGTTCTGCGAGTTCGCGGGTGGGCGCAACGATCAGCGCGCGCGGGACGTTGCGTTGTCCGTTGAGCAGTGTGTTCAGAATGGGCAGTACAAACGCGGCGGTCTTGCCTGTGCCAGTTTGCGCTGTGCCGATAATGTCCCGTCCGCGCAGGGCGGCAGGCATGGCTGCTTCCTGAATGGGGGTGGCTGTGTCGTAGCCTGATTTTTTGATTCCCACCATAAGGCGGGGGTCGAGGTTAAATTGTGTAAAGTTCATATACTTCCTTTTTGAGTAAAAACTAAAACCCTAAGGGTTTTCATTATTTCAATAAATTTTCTAATTCTTCCACGCTCATTTGTGCCTGACGCAAAATAGACCTCAACACTTGCGGATTCAAATCCCCAGGATGACTTGGCACGGTGACGAGCAAGTTTCCCCTTTTAAATTGAATATGGCTTCCTTTTTGACGAACCTGTCGAAAGCCCGCTTTTTGCAGCGCCGAAATAATTTCACGTGGTTTTAAAACAGGAAGTTTAGGCATACGCTTTAATGGCTACATCCACCCTGAATTTGAAAATTTCCAAAGTATTGGCAGGGAACAAATTGCGCGGGTCTTCTTCGGATGGGGCAGGGCGCAGGTAGGGCAAACCGTCTTCAAAAGAGCCTTCAAGATGAAGCGCTGCGGCTTCGAGTAATTTTTTTCGTGCTTCTGCGGATGTATTTCCTTGTGAGGCTACATCCAATTCAGGGCAAAGCGCGCTAAATTCTTTTTCTTCTTTCCAGAGGATGCCAGTAAAAACGAACATATCCATAGTCTATCTCCTGTGAAAATTATACCCCCGACCATCCATGAATCCCTACCCAGTATTCTCTTGCTTCAGCTCACTTCTCGTCAATAGAATGACTGCCGCCAGAATCAACCCGCCGCCGAGCATGACGATGGGCAGGAGCTTGTCGCCAAACAGCCACGCGGCGAGCAGGACGGTGACGATGGGTTCGAGTGTGGAGAGCATGGCCGCATTGGTTGGGCCGACCCGTTCCAACCCCGCCAAAAATGTGACCACGGGAATGATCGTGGAGATGACGATAATTCCCAGCATGACAAGCCAGCCTGAATTACTCGCAGGGAGGTGCGCGCCGTTGACGAAGGTCAACAGTCCATACACTGCTCCAGCGGAAGCAAAGATGATCGTGGATGATTGCACTGCTGTCACATGTTTCATCACGCCTGCGCCGACGATGATGTAAATGGAATAGATCAATGCGGCGGTAATTGCCATGAGCGCGCCGATCAATTGTCCGCTGACGGGGCCGACGGTGAGGGCGGCGCCCGTCAGCGCAAGCACGAGGGCAATAATTTTTATGGATGTTATTTTTTCGCGCAGGAAGATGATCGAGAGGATGCCAACGAAGAATGGATAAAGATATAGCAGCAATGCCACCAACCCCGCGGAGGCGTATTTAATGGCGGTCAGATACAGAAACGACTGGCCGACATATCCCAGCGCGCCCATGCCGACGAGTTGCGCGAGAATGCGTCCGCGTGGGAAATGCTCCTTGCGCAGAAGCAGGATCACGGTCATGAAAGAGGCGGAGATTCCAAATCGTAAAAAGAGGACGGTGTAAATATCCATGCCGTCGTTGTAGGCATAGCGGCCAAAGATGGCGAGTGTCCCGAACGATGCGGCGGAGACGGCGATGAGCAGGATGCCGATGAGTCGATTCATTTCATATCCAAAAGAAATTTGCGAATTTGATTCGCTGTCTGATTCCATTTTGGCTGGGCGAGATATCGAGTCCGCGCTGCGAGGCTCATTTGGACGAGAACATCGCGCCTCTCATTCATAATCTGTAACTTGGTTGCCAGCGAGTGAGAGTCTCCTGGCTGAATCAAAAACCCATCCACGCCATCCCGAATGACCTCACCCGCCGCGCCAGCCGTTGTGCCGATGGCAGGCAGGCCAAAGCCCATGCCTTCGAGATAGACGATTCCAAACCCTTCGTAGGATGATGGGACAACGAGGATGTGGGAGTTTTTTAATTTTTCGATGAGCGGTTGGTTGTTGAGAGAGCCGTGAAAATGGACGGTGGACGATAGACCGTTGACCGTGGCGAACTCCTGCATTTCTTTGACATATTCGGGCTCGGTAGTTAATGACCCAACCACATCAATCTGCAATGCTGACTGCTGATAGCTGACAGCTTCCAGCAGCGTATGCAGCCCCTTGCGTTCCATCACATTGCCGAGAAAGAGGATATGCAATTCTTTCTTCCCTTCGGCGTTGCTCAGGGCAGGCTTTCCTCTTTCCTTTATTTCTTTTTCCGAAATCGCACCGCCAAACCGATCTGTGGGCGGGTGGGCCACCACATCTGGCAGGCTATTCCCTATTAAATTATTCACTACGCCCTTTGTCGTTTGTGAATTGAAGATGAATCCATCCACGCTTTGCAGGTATTTCTTTTCCACAACACGATAAAAATCATTCTGCCATTTGGGGCGCAATTCGGAGCAGCGCAAATGATGCACGAGGCTGATGATGGGATAAGGATGCTTTCCACGATTTGCCCCAATCAGCGAGGGATGATTCAATTCATCCTGAATCAGAATATCAAAATTCTGGAGTCGAGCAGCTTGCTGCCCGTTCCAAAGTCGAAACGAAAAATTATCTGTCAGATGCGCGGCATAATTCCGCCAGGGCAGGGAGATGATCTCCACCGCATCGCCCTGCGCGCGCAAATATTCCACCAGCCTGCGGTCGTACATGTACCCGCCGCTGAGGGTGTCTATGGATCCGTAGATGACGAGGCCGATTTTCATGGGTTTGAGTTAAAGGTCAAAGGTTGAAGGTTGAAGAACTTTAAACCTTTGACCTTCAACGTTTGACAGAAAACGCCGCCCACGCATTCTCATGCTCCCACAATACAACCTTGAGCTTGGAGATATTCTTGGCTTTGATTCGTTCATTCAACGCCACAGCTAGAATCCGTGCGAAATGTTCAATGGACGGATTCAAGCCTGCGAACTCGGGCTTCTCATTTAACATCTGCTCTTTGTAATAGCCGACCACGTCATCGAGATGCTTTTCCACATCCACAATGTCCACGAGATAGCCGTGCTGGTCGAGGTCACTGCCTTTGAGTTGCAATTCGAGGATGTAATGATGGGAATTAGGAAAGTTCTCTGGCCCCCAATCTCCACCAATTAAGAAGTGACGGGCGATGAAGTTGCGGCGGACGGCTAAGGTATACATTTGGTTGCTCCTGTGTTTAGGTGTCAGGGTTCAAGTTTCAGGTGTCAGGTTGGGAATTGACGGTCTGCATTATTAACTGATGTTACGCACCGTCCCGAAGGTTTGACTGGAAAGCAAGCCTGAATTACGAGAACCTTCGGGACGTTCTGCGTAAGGTCACTTATTAAAAATAACCTGTATCGTCTCCTGCGGGTTTTCATTCAGCAGTTGATAGGCCTTGCCCGCCTCTTCAATCGCAAAGCGATGGGTGATCCACTTCTCGGGTTGGATGCGTTTCAACGCCTCCCATGTGACCTCGAACCTGCGCGCTTTGTCCCAGCGGCCGCTCAACTCGGGTGAGATCGTGCTCACCTGGGATGAAATCAATTTAATTCGCGAGCGGTGGAATGCTCCGCCGAGATCGATCTCCGCGCGTTTCTGTCCATACCATGAGCCGATCACAACCCGTCCGCTGAAGGCCGTTAATTCAATGGCATCGTTCAACGAGGAGGGGGAACCGCTGAGTTCAAAAGTCAGGTCAAAGGTTGCAGGCTTGCCCTGAGTTTTATCGAAGGGTCGCAGGTCTTGCAACAAAAAACTTTCTACTTTCAATTTTCTACTTTCAACCTTCAACGCATTCCTTCTCAATTCAAACCGATCCACCGTAACCAAACTTTCCAGCGGAAATTCACTTAATAATGAAGCCGTCAATAAGCCGATCACCCCCTGCCCTAAAACCAAAACGCACTCACCTAAAATGGGAGCGCCATCCTGCACCAGATTTACAGCGGTTTCCATGTTCGGGAGGAAGCAGGCGTTTTCGGGCGTTAAGGAATCGGGTATGGGAATTAAAGCTGAAGGCTGAATGCTGAATGCTGATGTGTGCGGCTGAAATGCAAAAACTAATTTATCGCGCCATGATTTGTCTACTTGTTTACCTGTCTCCCTGATTACTCCAACGCACGCATACCCATACGCCAGCGGATACTTCAACTCGCTGCTAAAAGCATCGTGAGAATCTGCCAAATGTGGGAACTGTCCGCGATAGACCAGCATCTCCGTTCCTGCGCTGATGGCGGAACAGATGGTTTCCACGAGGACTTCATCCGCTTTCAGCGGGGGCAGGGTCGTTTCTCGAATCTCAACCTGTTTTGGCGCGGTAAAGAATAAGGTTCTGGCTGTTGGCATGTATGGAAGTTTAACATAAAAGGCGGCTGCTGCTTTTGCAACGGTCGCCTTTATTCCTGCCTGAAACCTGAAACCTGAAACCTATAACTTCATCCCCGGCTTGGGTGGATAATTCGGCGTATCGCGGCGAAACTCGTAATTCTTGAGGATCGCTTCGATCATGGTCTTTTGTTCAGGGCTTACTTCCTTGAACTCAAAACCGATATTGAAAAATTGCGGGCTGAGGTCCTGCTGGCACCACACCACTCGCACAGGGATGGTCATGCGCGCGGCCTGAGTATTTGGCAGGTCTGGCAGTTCCATGGAAATTGTGAGTTCTGTGTTTTCCGTCATGGTCCGCTCCCCGATTACCATTGCGCCATGTAAATTCATGTCTCCCAAATAGCCAAGCAAAAAGCCGCCATACAGGTCAAAAACCTGTGTGTATGCCATCAAACTTTTACGTTCTTCTTTTCGTCTTTCTTTCATCAGCCCTCGCGTGTATCCATCCAGTTTACATGAACTCCCATCGAAACTTCATTACCGTTTTGTGGTAAAAATGCCCGATGCGCTGGATATATATTTCCCCTCATCTCGATGACGCCGCGCTCTCCGCAGGCGGTTTGATTTACGAACAAACGCAAGCCGGAGTACAAGTTGAAATCTGGACGATCCTGTGTGGATTCCCGCCATCTGACGAGCTTTCCGTGTATGCCCAACTGCTTCATCAAAGTTGGGGAATTTCCAAAACTGAAGACCTCATTCGCTCCCGCTGCGCAGAGGATGAACGCGCCTGCCAGATCATCGGCGCGAAACCCGTCTACTTTGATTATCTCGATTGCATCTACCGCCGCGCCCAAAATGGGGAATGGCTGTACAGTTACATCTTCGTGCCGCCGCATGAAGACGAGGCGGATTTGCCCGCTCGAATCGCAGAATCCATTTCCGCCCGCCTCCACCCGACCGATCAACTGGTCTGCCAACTTGGGCTTGGTTCACACGTTGACCATATCCTCGTCCGCCGTGCCGTGGAATTGCTCCAGCGGCCACTCCTTTATTATACGGATATCCCATACCTGTTCAAGACACCTGAGGAATTTGGTTCGCACACGGCTGGGATGAAGGCAAATGCCCATACGGTGGGCGAAGCAGGCCTAAAGCGGTGGCAGGAGGCGATTGCCGCTTACGAATCCCAAATCTCCAGCCTGTTTGACAGCCCAGAGGATATGCGTTCCAAAATCCAGAAATATTGGCGCGAAAATGGCGGAATTCACCTGTGGTCTTCTGCCTAGACAAATAATTGCCATATTTTGGGGACTTGAATCTGCTTTTGAATTATGATATAGTAAGCGCGACTTTCCGGACGATACCACCGGAAATTTTTAATCACTTGCATCTCTGATCCAGAGATGCAAAATACTATATGAGCAGGACAATACAATGACAACCAATTTCCTTACCAAAGAGGGCTTTCAGAAGCTTCAAGAGGAACTGGATCATCTACGTACAACCAAACGCATGGAAGTGGCCGCAAGGCTGCACGAGGCGATGGAAGGCGGGGAGTTGATCGAAAATGCGGAATACGAGGCTGCCAAGAACGAGCAGGCTTTCGTGGAAGGCCGCATTCAAGAATTGGATCTTCTGCTTGCCACGGCGCAGATCATCGAAGAAAACGGCAAGGGCAAAAAGACGGACGCCATTCAGGTCGGCGCCAAAGTGACCATCAAAGAAGGTAACTTTGAGGCTGAGACCTTCATCATCGTGGGCGCGGCGGAAGCCAACCCGCGCGAAGGCAAGATCTCCAACGAGTCTCCGATCGGCAAATCCATTCTGGGCCATAAAGTTGGCGAGAGCGTAAAGGTGGAAACCCCCGGCGGCATGTACAACGTTAAGATCATCAAAGTCGGCTAAAAACAGGACGCGTAGATTTGCCCCGCGTCCAATTTGCGTTGGAGGCGGGGTTTTTTTATTTTGAATCCAAACCTTTCTTTCTTCTTTCGTCTTTTAGCGGGAGGAAAGAAGAAAGCATGCCCTGAGCTCAGTCGAAGGGATGAAAGAAGAATACGAACATGGCAGAATACAACTCCCTTGAAAAAATCCGTTTGCAAAAATTGGAAGAACTCCGCGCCGAGGGCGTGGAGGCTTATCCCACTCGCGCCACGCGCACGCATACCAGCGCGCAAGCTATTGCCGCGTTTGAAGCGGGCGAGGCCAATACCGTTGAAGTGAAAGCCACCCTCGCAGGACGCATCCGTTCGATGCGCCCCAAGGGAAAGCTTTCCTTTGTTCACATCGAGGATGGCGACGGCAAAATCCAGTTGTTCTTGCGCGTCAACGAAGTGGGCGAAGACCGCCTGGCATTTTTCAACAAGATGTTCGACCTCGGCGATTTCATCGAAGCGACGGGTGTCATGATGCGCACCAAAGCCGGGGAAGTGTCGCTTCATGTCCACGACTTCAAGCTGCTTGCAAAATCTATAACCCCTCTCCCCGCTGACAAGGATGTGACTCAGGAAGACGGCAGCGTCATTCGCTACGCCACCTTGGATGATCCCGAAATCCGCGCCCGCCAACGCTATGCGGATTTGGCCGTCAACCCCGATGTGCGTGAGACCTTCCGCAAGCGCGCCAAACTTGTCAAATCCCTGCGCACCTTCCTCGATGACCATGATTTTCTGGAAGTGGAAACTCCCATTCTCCAGCCTTTGTATGGCGGTGCGGCAGCGCGTCCATTCACAACTCATCATAATGAGCTGGGTCAGGATATGTACTTGCGTATCTCGTTTGAGCTTTATCTCAAGCGTTTGCTGGTTGGAAATTTGGAGCGCGTCTACGAAATTGGGCGTGACTTCCGCAACGAAGGCGTTTCCTTCAAGCACAACCCCGAATTCACCCAGCTTGAGTTTTACTGGGCCTACGCAGATTATTTACAAGTGATGGAACTCACCGAGCAAATGGTATCCTACGCCGCCGAGCAGGTGACTGGTTCCACAAAGGTCAAATTCGGCGAACACGAGTTGGAATTCAAGCCGCCGTGGAAGCGTGTGGAAATGCGGGCCGGCATTCTCGAAGCCAGCGGCATTGACATCGCTGAGCACAAAACTGCCGAGGCGTTGTTCAATGCCATTAAACAGAAACAGCCCGGGGCGGCGCCCGATCCGAAATCCACCCGCGGCAAGTTGATTGACTTCCTGCTGGGTGAATTCCTCGAGCCGATCCTCATCCAGCCGACCTTCCTCTACAACTACCCGCGTGATATTTCACCGCTGGCAAAATCCATACCCGGCGACCCGCTGACCGTGGAACGTTTTGAAGGCTATGTGGCGGGCTTTGAATTGTGCAATGCCTTCACCGAGTTGAACGACCCGCTCGATCAGGAACAACGCTTCCTCGAAATGGGGCGCGACTACGAAGCCGACGATGAAGAGGCGCATCCGCTTGACGAAGATTACCTGCGCGCCATGCGCTATGGCATGCCTCCCAACGGCGGCTTCGGCATGGGCGTGGATCGTCTCGCCATGGTGCTGACGGATAAACACTCCATCCGCGAGGTGCTCTTGTTCCCCGCTCTTCGCAAGGAAGAGTTTGGCGAATAAAATAAAGCGACACAGTCTCACTGTGTCGCTTTATTCTTGCATACTTTTTTGCTAGGATAAAAAACATGACCTTCTCCCCCTCCCACAACTTCGCCCTTCAACTTGACGCTCAAGATAAACTCGCTTCTTTCAAAGAGGCGTTTGTCATTCCCGACCCGAGCCTCATCTATTTTGACGGCAACTCGCTCGGCATGATGCCCAAAGCCGCACAGTCAAAATCCCGCCAGATCGTGGATGAGCAATGGGGCAGAGATTTAATCCGCGGCTGGAACAAAGGCTGGTGGGATGCTCCCTCGCGCGTGGGCGACAAGATCGGCAGACTCATCGGCGCGGCGGCGGGGCAAACCCTCGTCGGCGATACGGTTTCGATCAACCTCTTCAAGCTCGCCACGTCTGCGCTCACGCTTCAACCGAACAAAAAACGAATCATCACAGACACATTTAATTTTCCATCTGATATTTATATTCTTCAAGGCATCAAACATCTCCTCTCCGAGGGTCAACGCAACATGCAACACGAGATTATTCGTATCAGTTCAAACGATGGTGACCTCACCCCCGATCTCGCCGCGCTCGAAGCCGCCATCGACGAGAACACCGCGCTCGTCACCCTCTCGCACGTCGTCTTCAAAAGCGGCTACATGTACAACATGCAGCGCATCACCGACCTCGCCCATGCCAAAGGCGCGCTCGTCCTCTGGGACCTCAGCCACTCCGTCGGCTCCGTCCCCGTCCACCTTGACGATTGCAACGCAGACTTTGCCATCGGCTGCACATACAAATATCTCAACGGCGGCCCGGGCGCGCCCGCGTTTTTGTATGTCAATAAAAATATTCAAGAAAAAATCACTTCACCCATCTGGGGTTGGTGGGGCCAAAAGAATCCTTTTGACTTCGACCTCGATTACACCCCCGCCCCCGGCGCGCAACGATTTTTAGTTGGCACACAACCGATGATTTCCCTGCTCACAATGGAAGCTGCGCTCGAACCGATGATCCAGGCAGGTATGGATGCGCTCCGCGAAAAATCCATTTTGATGACGGACTACGCCTCTTTCTTAACCGAAAGCTGGCTCGTCCCCTTTGGCTTTTCCCTCGGCTCTCCAGTTGACTCTGCCATTCGCGGCTCGCACATCTCCATCCGCCACCCCGAAGGCTACCGCATCAACCGCGCCCTGATCGAAGAGATGAACGTCATCCCAGACTTCCGCGCCCCCGATAACCTGCGCCTCGGCTTTGCGCCGCTCTATCTTTCCTTTGCGGATGTCTGGGAAGGCTTTGATAGAATCCGCCGCGTGTTGGAAGAAAAGCGCTACGAGAAATATCCAAAGCAAAAGTTGGCGGTGACATAATCTATGCGCCCTGCACGAATCCATACGTGAATCATCCAACATTCAGCGGCAATATTTTTTATGCTTATTTCTTCTCCAAAATAACAACTGCCGCCTCTTCTGCAGAAGAAAACGTTAATTGATTTCCGCTCAGGGAAAAACTTACGGTTTTATCCGAAAGGATTCCAAGCACAACACCCTCCTGCTCGGAGGTTCCCTCGCAGAACATTAATGTCGAAACCATCGAACCAAAGGTCACCTGGTCGCCGCGGACATTGTACTCGCCGCCAAAGTTATTACATCCAACCGTTCCGCCAACCTGATCGTTTTCAAATGTGATGGATGTATCCACGCCTGACAGGGCAGGGGTCAGGTTGGATGGGTCTCCGTACGCGATCAGTGTCCACTCGCCGCTCAACGAGGCGAAACTACCGCTGGAACAGGCGGCTAGGATTAATACAGAAAACGCAAAAAGGGTGATCAAAAATAGGGAAGTCTTTTTCATTTTTATCTCCATGATAATGTTTCACTATCGTCAACGAAAAATCACGAAAAATGTTCCCCACCCTTAATGGAAAGAGCCAGAGACACAACGCATCTTTGGCTCTTTCCTTATTACTTTTCACTTATTACCTCACCTTACGCGGAACGTCCCGAAGGTTCTCGTAAATCAAGCCTGTTTGTAGTCCAAACCTTCGGGACGGTGCGTAACATCAGTTATTACTTTTTACTCTCAATATACACCTTCACCGCATCGCGCATGAACTCAGCGAGGCGTGGATCCATCTTGTCGAAGTTGGCTTTGAATTTCGGGTCGTCGTTGTAGCCGTTGGCAAGGCCGAGCAATTGCTCCAGGTTCGGTGTCCAAAAGTAGTCCATGTGCTTGCGCCAACGTTCGACGATAGCCTGCGCCTCGGCGCTGTTGGCGCCCTTCGGCAGGATGGCGATCATATCCTTGTAGATAGTGTTGCCTTCGGCCAGGATGGCTTCTTTCTTCGCTGCGGAATAGGCCTTCCACTTGCGGTTGGATTCGCGCACGGTTTCAGGGTCGTACAACTGCTCGGCTTCGAGAGCATATTTCTCCTGCTCTTCTTCGCTAAAGCCTTCAAATAATTTTTCGTCGCTCATTTTTTTGTTTCCTTTCAAATGATTAATGGTATTGTCCACTGTTTGAATGAGACGGTTAATGCGCACAGCCTGTTTGCTCAGAGCTTCCTTATGGCTTTGCAGCGCCCCCATCACATCGTATTCACGGTGTCCCATGATCTTCTTAATATCGTCGAGTGGAATGTCCAGCTCACGGTATAACAAAATTTGCTGCAAGCGCAGTACGGCATCCTCCCCGTAGTAGCGATAGCCATTATTGCCCACATGGGATGGCTTGAGGAGTCCAATGTCGTCATAGTGATGCAGGGTGCGCGGCGTGACGCCCGCCAGTTTCGAGAGTTGTTTTACAGTGAACATGACGCTACTATAAACCCTGACGTTACGTTAATGTCAAGGGTTGTAGGCGGACTTTGTAACGGATTCACGAATGGAAACGGATGGCTGATAAACGGATTTCTGTGGTTAAATTCAGGTATGGAAATTATCTACAAAGACGAACAGATATTGATCATCAATAAACCTGCGGGGCTTTCTGTCCTGCCTGAGGGGTGGGACAAGGAAGCGACTTATCTTGTCAAAACACTGGAAGAAGAGTTTGACAAGGTTTGGATCGTGCATCGCATTGACAAGGTCACCAGCGGTATCATCATCTTCGCGTTGACGGCTGAGGCGCACCGCTCGTTGAACATTCAGTTTGAGAAGCATCAGGTGGAAAAGACCTATCATGCCATTCTCAACGGCCTGCCGAAATGGGATGAGAAGACCACGAAATTTCCGCTGCGTGTGAATGTCGGCCACAAACACCGTACGATGGTGGATGACAAGAACGGAGTCCGCTCTGAGACGAGATTCAAGATTCTGAAACGCTATCCAGCAACAGTTTTGGTGGAGGCGATGCCGATGACGGGGCGAACGCATCAGATCAGAGTCCATGCATTTGCGTTGGGATATCCGCTGTTGGGAGATATCCTGTACAGTGCGCCTGAAACGAATATTATTTCACGCCCTGCCTTACATGCCCATTCGCTAAAATTCACCCATCCAGAGACAAATGAAGCGATGAGCTTTCAAGCAGAGTACCCGAGTGATTTTCAAACGGCTGTGAAGATGTTGAGAGTGAAATAGGTAATCCCAAATTATGGTATATTTTGAATAGGAGAAATGCTATGAATGAGCGAATCCTAATTATCGAAGACGACCAGGCTATTTTGAAATTGTTGCAGCGCGGACTGGCTTATGAAGGTTACACAGTGGATACTGCCATCGATGGGCGCATGGGGTTGATCGCAGCGCGCGACCATACGCCTGACCTTGTGGTTTTGGATTGGATGCTGCCAGGCATGGATGGTTTGGAAGTGTGCCATCGTTTGCGAACGGGCGGCTCGATCCCAATTTTGATGTTGACGGCGAAAGACACTGTGCAGGATCGCATTCAGGGTTTGGATGCAGGCGCGGACGATTACATGGTGAAGCCATTTAATTTGGATGAGTTGCTGGCGCGTGTGCGCGCTTTGTTGCGCCGTACCCAGCCTGAACGAATCCCCGTTTTGAAATTTGCAGACCTTTCGTTGGACACTGGTTCACGCCAGGCTTCGCGCGGGACTCGCGTTGTGGCGTTGACCGCGAAGGAGTACGAATTGCTCGAGTTATTTCTGCGCCATCCGAAACAGGTGCTCACCCGCGAAGTGATCTTTGACCGCGTATGGGGCTATGACTTTGGCGGCGAGAGCAACGTGTTGGAAGTCTATATCCGTTATCTGCGCCAGAAGCTGGAAGGCGAAGGCGAAATACGCCTGATCCATACCGTGCGCGGTGTGGGATATGTGATGAGGGAAAATCCGTAGGAAATGATGAAGGATAAATCGTAAATCGTAAATCGTAAATCGTAAATCGTAAATCGTAAATCGTAAATC
>CAKKRM010000299.1 GCA_919902735.1 Anaerolineales bacterium
CAAAAAACAAGAGCGTCCTCGCAACGACATACCCTTACTGCGTAAGGTGAGTTATTAACCCGCGCCATACGCAAGCGGACAGTCGCGCTTCTCCCTGCGCCTTTACCTGCCAGCCATTAATGAAGTTTTATCCCGCGCTGCTGCATTTTCCCGGTCTATTATTTGAATCCCAAAAACATCTTCACATTGATTTCAGAACGGAAAATGATCCGCTCGTTCTTTGTTTTGGCATCAGCCAGCGCTTCATTGATTCTCTTCATGCCAGCCTGATAAATCTCTTCGCTCAACAACGCCAGTTGTGACGTGGCATTGTGCTTGATGAACGGGTCCTTCAGCACCGCATCCCCCACGTGGATGTTATGAATACGCTCCACGGTTTGGGATGAAATATCCTTGAAGCCGTCCTGTTCCATCCACTTCATCACGGATGTGCCTGCGGGATAGCGGCGCAAGTCGGTGTCGTAAACGGTGTCGAAGTAATTGTAGATATACCAGCTTGAGGTCTCCGCGGAGTGCGGGTCATGCCCGATGACAGCCAGCGCGCCGTCTGGCTTCAATAAACGGGAAGCTTCACGGATGAATGCGCGGTGGTCCCCAAAGTGATGAATCGCGTCCACGCAGTAGATCAGGTCAAAGGTCCCGCTTTGATACGGAAGTTGAGTCCCCGTGCCGCGCGCCAGATGAAGAGTCGCGGGTTGCTCTCTCGCCTGTTGAATCATCCCCATCGAATAATCAAGGCCGTATAAGCCGTTTGTCACCTGATGGAGCAGGTTGAGCCAGTAGCCCGTGCCGCTGCCCACTTCCAAAATGGTTTGGGCTTTGAGCCCCAGTGCAAGCTCGAGAAGCGCCTGTCCGCGTTCCCATTGTTGAGTGGCAGGATAGCGCTGATTGTAATCTGGAGCAATTGTGTCGTAATTAAGAGTTGTTGAAATCATATATTATTGATAACACAACTCACGAAAGAATTACCTTTTCAATTTTGCAAATAAATCACGTTTCACTTTTTACGAACTTACTTACTCACATTACGCAGTAATGGTATGTCGTTGCGAGGACGCTCTTGTTCTTTGTCCGAAGCAATCTCCCAGCCGTCTCGGAGATTGCTTCGCCGCTAAAACCAAGTGCGCGGCTCGCAACGACATCACTTTTTCTCAAAACTGTGTAAGGTGAGTTACTTATGCCCGTTCTTCTTCAAAAGCTCCTTCAAAGTTGTGCCAAGCCGCGTCATCCCCTCGCGGATGACATCTGGCGAAGAGAAGGAGAAATTCAAACGCATGGTATTGGCTCCGCCGCCGTTCGGGTGGAAGGCCGCGCCCGGCACGAACGCCACTTTGCGGTCTATGGCAACTTTCAACACTTCGGCGGCGTCCACATTTTCGGGCAGCACCCCCCACAGGAACATGCCGCCCTGCGGCTTTGTCCAATGCACTTCGGAGGGGAACATTTCCTCCATCATTTCCAGCATCACATCGCGGCGTTCCTTGTACGTGGCGCGGATCACTTTGACATGCTCATCCAAAAACCCGCCCTTTGCCACTTCGTACGCCACATGCTGATTGAAGGATGATGTGTGCAAGTCGGCGGCTTGTTTGGTCATTACCAATTTACGAATCACCTCTGGCGGCGCGACCACCCAGGCCAGGCGCAAACCCGGCGCGAGCAATTTGGAAAATGTACTCAAGTAAATCACATTGCCGCTGTATTCCACTTCCCCGTCGTTGCGGAAATTATTATCCAGGTAGACAACCGAAGGCAGGTGCTCCCCATCATAGCGCAACTGGCCGTAGGGGTCATCTTCCACAATTGGCACACCGTACTGGTCCGCCAGCAGAACCAGTCTCTTGCGGCGTTCGAGGCTGAGGGTCGAACCAGACGGGTTTTGAAAGTTCGGGAGCACGTAAATGAACTTCGGTCCGATCCGAAGCGCTTCCTCCAATTTATCCACGATCATGCCATGTTCATCCGAAGGGACGGAAATATACTGCGCCCCGTAGGCATTCCACGCCTGCAGCGCGCCCAGATAGGTTGGCGATTCCACCACAATATAATCGCCGCGATTAATAAATAGCCGCCCGATAAAATCCAACGCCTGCTGAGACCCCGAAGTGATCAAAATATTATCCGCCGTGATTGGCACGCTGTATCGCGCCGTATGCCGCGCAATCATTTCTCGCAAAGGTTTGTATCCCTCCGTGGTGCTGTACTGCAAAGCCTTTGCGCCTTGCTCGGTCAGCACCTGGTTGCAGGCTTGTTGGAACTCCGCAACGGGGAAAACCTCAGGCGCGGGCAGTCCGCCCGCGAACGAGATAATATCGGGTTGTTCGGTGAACTTCAACAATTCACGAATGACGGAACTCCCCATTTTTTTCATGCGATGCGCGTACCGATACTCCCACGGTGTCTGCATTTTTACTCCTTGAATTAAGATGAAAAAAGCCTGACAGGTACGCTGGTACCCATCAGGCTGGCTGATTGCACAAAAGAAAAACGCCAAAAAGACTTCGTATCATGGCATCCATATCTTACCCGCTTTCACGAGAGGATTCAACCTGTTGAAAGTAACCTGTAAACAAATTTCCATTCAGGCGGATGAAGAACCGCCTCCCCCCTGACCGTGAGCCTGCTCCCGCGCCCCAGCATGTACCCGCCCTGACTATCCAAACACCGCAATCACCATCACCCCCGCAAACACAATCGCGGACCCAACCACCCGCACCCCGCCCATCTCCTCCTTCAAGAATCTCCAGCCGAGGAAAGCCCCGATCACCGCGCTCACCTCACGGATCGCGCCCGAATAACTGAGCGGCGCAAAGGTGTACGCGAATAATGCCAGCATGTAAGCCACAAGCCCCAGCATACCGCCGAGCAATAAATATCCGCGCTTTTTCTTCCACATATCCGCAAAGTGACTCCAGCCATATCTGCGGGCAATATATGGAGTGGTCACGAATGGAACCATCACAAACATGGACAGTCCATATGGCAGGGCAGGGCCGTTCTTTACGGCAGTCCCATCGATGAAAGTGTATATCGAAATGATCAACGCCACAGACAAAGCCGTGAGAATTCCTCTCAGATGCGGCTTTTCACTTTTATTATTCAGGAGTGTCGTCGCGCCGATCACGATCATGCCGCCGGTGATCATGGCGAGGCCGATGTATCCACCCGCTGTTAATTGCTCGCGTAAAAATATTGCAGACCACAACACCAGCAAGGCGGGCGCCGCCCCGCGCGCAATCGGATAGACCAGCGAGAAATCATGGTCACTGTAGGCGATGCAAAGCAAAATGAAATAGATCGCCTCCAGCATCATGCTGATGACCGCAAACAGCCACATCTCTTTGGGTGGCAGACCCGTGAAGAAAATAAATACCAGCGAAAACACCCCGCTCAATATCACCTGCCAGCCCATGGCAATATATTTTTCATCCGAACTTTTAAGCAAAAAATTCCACAACGCGTGCATGGATGCAGACAGGAATAGAAGAACAAGAGCAAAAATTGGCATGAATGTACCTCAAGGGATTTGGGAGTGCGCCCGTTTAACCGAAAAACTTGATCAATCTTTTATTGACTTCATCCGCTTCATCGTGCTGAACCCAGTGCGTGGCTTTCTCGAACAACACCGCCTCGCCCTCATCGCACAACTCAATGGACGGTTGCACCATCTCATAGCTGAGCGCTACATCCCGTTTGCCCCACAACATCAAAACAGGGACTTTCACCCGCCGCGCAGGGATATTCCTTTTTTGAAACACATATTTGAAACTGTGCCAAAAGATTGCGCGGTACCAATGGAGCATCCCCGTCAACGCGCCGGGCTGGGCCCAGGCCTTTTTGTACGCCGCCAAATCGTCAGCGGAGAAAGTGCTCTTTCGCCCCGAACCAACCAACATCCGCGTCATGTTGCGGAAGTTCTCCTTTCCCAGAATCCACTCCACGTAGCGGGGAATCTGAAAGAAGAAAACATACCAGGATTTTTTCCGCTGTTCAGGATTTTCCAGAATGAACCGCGTTATCACATCAGGGTGCGGGACGTTTAAGATGGCAAGCTTTTTCAATCGTTCTGGGTAATTCAACGCCACCGTCCACGCGACGACTGCCCCCCAATCATGCCCCACCAGAAAAGTTTTTTCAATTCCGAGACGATTTAATAAGCCGATAATGTCTTTCGCGAGAATATCCACATCATAGGATGAAACTTTCTTGGGCTTGTCGGAAAGGTTGTACCCGCGCTGGTCGGGCACAATAACCCGAAAACCCGCCGCCGCAAGAGCGGGAATCTGCTTCCGCCACCCATAATGGAATTCGGGAAACCCATGCAACAAAACGACCGACGTTCCATTTTCAGGTCCGTCGGTCAGTACGTGCAGTTTGATGCCATTTGTTTCCACAAACTGTTTTTGCATGAGGGCGAGTATAACGGAAAAAAACATCATTACGAAATTGAAAAGCAAGAAAACGAAATTGAAAAGTGCAACCCCCCCGCTCTGTGCTACACTGAAATCAGAAACAAATCCGATAATAGCAAACCCGTCGAAAGACGGCGACGCAAAGCCACGGGTCTACCGTTGTGAAAACAACCATGATCGCCAGGCCGCCGAAGACAACATAGCAGATTTCTCTCTTAGCTCTCGCGGACCTGGCATGAATAGCCAGGTCCGTTTTTGTTTTGAACCTTAAAAGCAGTTCGTTCCGATAACGGCAAACCTGTCGAAAGGCAGGGACGCAAAACCATGGGTCTAAAGCCGCGCACAAGCGGCCATGATTGCCAGGTCACCGAAGACGAGCCTCCGTGATTCTCAAGCCCCACCCCCAACAAACCAAAGCGCAAAGGAATCTGGATGCTCTGAAGAAGGAGTTTTTCTCATGGCATCTAGAATTCAATTTACGCACCCTAAAAATCAAATAGTTTCAACGGCATTGCTGCTTGTCCTTGCCTGTGCGCTTGCCCTCCCTGCCAAGGCATTCGCAATGGTATCCGCCAGTCCGGTTCCCAGCCTGCCTTCGTTTATCGAAAGCATCAAGGATGGCGACGCCAACGCCCTGCGCGGCATTTATGTTGAAAGCCTGATCGCATTTCCCATCATCCAACAACCTTATGGCAACCCCGGCTATGTATCTCCCGAAAATTCAGTGGTGACTCAATTCAGCATCGCAACAGAAGTGGGCAATGTCGGCCTGCTCGCGCATAACCACCTGGCGGGCGCAACATTTTCTCAGCTAAAACAGGGTGACACCATCATCCTCGTCTACGGCGACGGGCATACCCAGGGCTTCGTGGTCGACAACATTCAGCAATACAAGGCCACCGACCCGCTCAGCCCATACAGCCATTTCATAGACCTCGCCAACGATAACGTTCTCAGCGCCCTCGACCTCTTCAACAAAGTCTATCGCGGCGACTATCACCTGACCCTGCAAACCTGCATCGAAAACGAAGGCAACCTGAGCTGGGGCAGGTTGTTCATCATCGCCAGACCGATCAGCAACAAGAACTCGAACAACCTTCAATAATGCAGACCCTAAGAAGCTGTTTAATAACTCGATTTTACCAACTCTCCTTACGCACCCTACCGTGATTCCCTGAGCGCTAGCGAAGGGTCTCTACGATACTCTCAGAGATTCTTCGCTGGCGCTCAGAATGACATTGCAGAGAGTGGGTTATTAAACAGTCTCTAAAGGTTTGTAAAACCTTTAGGGTCTTTTCAGTACAAGCGATGTTTGGGGATAAAATAGACTTCATGTCCTCGCTTGCAGATAAACTGAAATCACTCGGCGTGAAAACGGGAAGCTCGCTTTTCGCTTCGCGCCCGCCGCAACCTGCCAGCCACACGATTGACTCTGTCGTGGCTGGGACATTTGTCCCCACGCCCCGCGGCGAAGCCTTTGTTGCAGAACAAATTTTTGAAAAAGATTATCTTCATGGAAGGGTATCTCATCTTTCATCTTTCCCTCTTTCTTTGATTTCTGAATGGGCGAACGACCCGCGCATCTCCAGCCTCCCAATCTCCAAATTCGCCTTTCTCGATACCGAAACCTCAGGCATGTCCGGCGGCACGGGCACCTATGCCTTTCTCGTCGGCGCGGCCCGCTTTGTGGACGGTAAATTCGTTTTACAGCAATTCTTCCTGCGCGACCCGTCTGAAGAACCCGCCATGCTCGAAGCGTTGATCAATTTTCTCGCGCCCTGCGAAGGGCTGGTCACATTTAACGGCAAGGCATTCGATGCGCCTTTGCTTGTCACTCGTTACTCGCTACACAGAATTCCCGTTCCATTCAAAGGCTATGCCCATCTTGACCTTTTACCATTGGCAAGGCGTTTATGGCGGGATAGGCTGCCCTCACGCGCATTGAAATATCTCGAAGAGCATGTGCTTGGCTTCGCCCGCGCCTCGGAGGAAGTACCGGGCTATGAAATTCCCTGGCTGTATTTTGATTACCTCCGCACGGGGGATGCGCGTCCGCTGGGCGGCGTGTTCTACCACAACGCCATGGACGTGGTGGCGATGGCGGCTTTGCTGGGGCACGTCAGCGAGTTGCTGGCCGACCCATATAACGGACGTGTGGAACATGGACTCGATTTCATCGCGCTTGGTAAATTATTCGAAGACCTCGGCCATTGGGATGAAGCCGCCCGTCTGTTCGAGCGTGGACTCATGCTCGAGTTAACCGAAGCAGATTTCGGCGTGGCGGTGAAGCGTTTATCCATCCTGCAAAAGAAGCGCGGGGATATGGATCAGGCTCTTCGTTGGTGGGAGGATGCTGCGGGCAAAGGTCACATTTATGCCCACATCGAGCTGGCGAAATATTACGAACATAAATTGCGGGACGTGGAGACATCCATCCAATGGGCGAAGTCGGCGCGGATGGAAGTTGAAAAGGCAGACCTGCCTGCATACATCCGCCAACACTGGCTGGGTGAAATCGATCATCGCCTTGCGCGGCTGGGGCGGAAAGCGGGTTTATAATTATGTATCACTCAATGAAGGAGTACATTATGCAAATTACTGTTTCACAGGAACAGGGGAATGTTGCCGTTCTTCAACTTGCGGGCCAGTTGGATGGTCAGTCGTATCAGAGCCTGATCATGAAGGCGCAGGAAGTAGTTGGCGGCGGCGCGAAGAACATCATTCTGGACATGAGCGAGTTGACGTATATCTCCAGCGCCGGGCTTGTTTCTTTACATGCGATTGCAACGATTTTGCGCGGTGAAAAAACGCCGGACCTGGAGCAGGGCTGGTCGGCGTTCAGGTCCATTGGCCGCAGCCGTGAGGGCGGGGTGCAAAAGAATATCAAACTGCTGAACCCGCGTCCTGAGGTTGTCAGCGTTTTGGATATGGTCGGCTTTTCGGAGTTCTTCGAGATTTTTTCAGACAGGCAAAAGGCAATCGAATCTTTTTAATGGAAAACCCTTCAACAGCGATGCAGTTTAACTGCATCGCTGTTGATTCTTATCGAGAGGTTTTATAAATGAAGCATAAACTTGGAAACCTGACGTTTATTGTTCTCGTGGTCTTGACGATTGCGGTCTGGTCTGTCTTCCCGCCTGTGCGTGAAGGCGTGGAAAATTATGCGCGTTATTATGTGGGCATGACGCTTGGTTCGCTGGTGATCGTGCTGATGTCCTTTTCGTTATTTCTTTCCACACGCCCCAAATGGGCCGAGCCGTTCTTCGGCGGGCTGGACAAAATGTACATGACGCATCGCCACACTTCCACAGCCGCCTTCCTGCTGATGTTCGTTCACCTGCTGATTGTGCCTTTGCACATCGTTGATCTTTTTCTCGGCAACTATCTGGCGATCATCGCCTTTTTGGGCATTGTTGCCATCGTCCTGCCCACCCTCGCGCCGCGCATTCCCTTCCTTAATAAATTGACCGGGGCATCCTACGAAGGCTGGAAGAACCTGCACAAATATATCGGCATCTTCTTCATTCTCGGATACCTGCATTCGATTACGGTCGAGTCGCCGAGCACAAAGGTCGCCATCAATTGGAATCAGATATTCGTCTTCCTCGGCATAGGCTCCTATCTGTACACGGAAGTATTTGGCCGCTTCGTTAAAAAATATGTGCCGTACATCGTGGAAGCCGTGAACCATCCCAACAACTCCACAACCGAGATCGTGCTGCGGGCAAAGAATCATTCGATTCAAAAACAGCGCGCGGGCCAGTTTATGTTCGTGCGTTTTCTCGAAAAAGGATTGAACGAAGCGCACCCCTTCACCATTTCCAGCGCGCCGCACGAAGATGTGCTGCGCGTCACCGTCAAAGCCTGCGGCGATTTCACCCGTCACTTGTTCGCGAATTTGAAGACAGGCACAGAAACCATCATCGAAGGCGCCTACGGGATGTTCGATTACAAGAGCGGCGGCCCAAAGCAGATTTGGGTTGCGGGCGGGATCGGCGTCACTCCCTTTCTCTCGTTCATTCGGGACCTGAAAACTGATCTGGCTTACGATGTGGATTTTTACTACACTGTCAGACACCCCGAGGAAGCCGTCTTCGTGGATGAAATTAAAGCAGCCGCGAAACAGAATCCACGATTAAAGGCGCGCGTCCGCTTTTCATCCAAAGATGGTTCATTGACCGTGGAAGACATCGTCAAAAACGCGGGCGGGGACCTTTCGACAAGCTCAGGGCAGGCTCTGCGCGGATACCATATTTATATGTGTGGGCCGCTGCCAATGGTGCAGGCCTTTGAAAAGAAATTCATGGAAGTTGGCGTTCCAGTGGAAAATATCCACTTTGAAGAATTCAACTTCAGATAACCGGAGTGTGGACTTCAGTCCGCTTGCCCAGGCAGACTGAAGTCTGCAATCCGTTCTGACAGGAGAACCTTATGCAAATTTCCTTTTCCAAACACCATGGCAATGTTCTGGTGACGGTGATGCAGTTGATGGGCGAGGTTGACACCCCTTCGGGGTCTTCGAGTAAATCGCATAAAGTGAATTTTTAACTCACCTTACGCAGTCCGCTCTGCAGGGTGGGATACTTGCCCAAAACATC
>CAKKRM010000300.1 GCA_919902735.1 Anaerolineales bacterium
AACGCGAACGCCGCGAAAAAAGCGAAAGAGCGCGAATTTTTCCTTTTTCGCGTCTATTCGCCAATTTCGCGTATTTCGCGCTAAGATTTCCCTGACTTTGCTACAGCCATGGGATTCATGCTGATTGTTCTTGTAGGTTTGTCAAACAAAAAGATATAATCAGTAAATCACGAAAGATTCTGGAGTCAGGCAGCTTGCTGATCGACTCCAGAATTGTGAAGTACTGATAATGAAGCGAATGGTAATCGAAGCAGAATCAATTCAACGGTCAGGAATGAACCGTAAAAATATATCCAAAAACAGGAGTCCCATCCATGTCTGATTTAAAGCGAGCCCATAATTTTAATCCCGGTCCTGGTGTGTTGCTGTTGGAAGTTTTGCAGGAAGCCCAGGCAGAGTTGCTGGATTTCAAAGGGACGGGCATGTCGGTGATGGAGATCAGCCACCGCTCGAAGGAGTTCGAGGCTGTGATCCAAACTGCCGAAGCGGATTTGCGCGAGTTGCTTGGCATTCCCGCAAACTATAAAGTGATGTTCCTGCAAGGCGGCGCGACCCTGCAATTTGCGATGCTGCCGATGAACCTGCGACCTGCGGGCGCTTCTGCCGATTATATTGTCAACGGCGCGTGGAGCAAGATTGCCCTCAAAGAAGCGAAGAAACTTGGCGCGGCCCGCGCCGCCGCCAACACTGAAGCGGAAGGTTTCAATTGCATTCCCGCCAGCCTTGACTTCGACCCGAAAGCCGCGTACCTGCACTTCACATCGAATGAGACCATTCATGGTGTGGAATTTTTCACCGAGCCGACACCGCCCGCTGGTGTTCCGCTGGTTTGCGACACTTCGTCAAATTTCATCAGCCGCCCGATTGATGTTTCAAAATATGCCATGCTTTATGCTGGCGCACAAAAGAACGCGGGACCTTCTGGTGTAACCGTTGTCATTATTCGTGATGATATGTTTGCGCGTGTGCCTGAAAACCTGCCCGTGATGCTGGATTATAAAATTCTGGCAGAGAGCGGTTCACTGCACAACACCCCGCCGTCCTTTGCCATTTATATGGTGGGATTGGTCTTCAAGTGGGCGAAGAAACTCGGCGGCCTTGCGGCGGTTGAAAAGAATAACCGCGCCAAAGCAGGCTTGGTTTATGGCGCGATTGATGAAAGCGGTGGGTTCTATCGCGGACACGCGAAACCCGATGCCCGCTCGTTGATGAATGTTCCTTTCCGCCTCCCGAGCGAAGAACTCGAAGATGCTTTCGCGAAGGAAGCCAAGAAGGAAAACCTGATCGGCCTGAAGGGACATCGTTCCGTTGGCGGTATGCGCGCTTCGATTTACAACGCGATGGACCTCGCGGGCACGCAGGCATTGGTTGGTTTTATGAAGGAATTCCAGAAGAAGAATGGGTAGGGGAAGTGAAAAGTAATCAGTGAGAAGTAATCAGTGATCAGAAGACCTCCGAATTTCAGAGGATTCGGAGATCTTCTTGTTGGAAACAGTAACTTGTTTTATACGCCAAGAGTTGAGGTTGATCTCGCTATTCGCACAATATCCCGCGTGACGATCTTTGAGTTCATGATGAAAGTATGCAGTGAAGGGACGGTTTGCACGGGAACGCTTGGTAAAAGCGTCTCTCTCACTGTTAGCAGGCCATCGTTTGGCTCATCTCCGAAGGGCGAGTAACGCCCGCGCGGACCTGCAATCCCCGCATAGATTTTGGTAGGCACGGCAGGCAGGGGCAACGAGTCCATTCTTCGTTCGTTGGCGAGGACCTTCCCTATCTCGCCCATGAAGAGCTTGATCAGTCGGCGATGAGCAAAGTTGCGGGCTGCGCTGGTTACTTGAGTTGGGGGAGCCAGAAAGAAACATGCCTTCGGTTTGTGGATAAGCCTCGGTAATGTGGCGCGCGTTAGAACTGTCCCAAGCGAATGCCCGACAATAATATAGTCGTTTGTTTTGACGCGCTTCCCGATGAAACTTTCAAATCTTTGAATGCACTCCTCCCAGCCTTCAAAGGTGACCGAGTATCCAAAAAGATGTGGACGAATATGGTTCGCCAATAACCGCCCCGCCAATATGGACATGGCCAGCGGCGTCCGACCCATCCCATGAATCAAGATCGCGTCCATGGGTTTACTGAAGCGTTTTCTCATCATCGTAAAACATCCTTTTTACAATTATTCCCGCACGGGAATAGGGCAATTCATAAACGTAGTATAAACTCAATTCGCTGGATACGCTGAGTTTTTTAATTTCAGGGCGGGTGGGCGGAGAGTGATGGGCGGGCTTGTTCTAGTTCACGCTCATAAACCCAAACATCTTCCACAACCCCCGCATCATTTTGTGACCGAAATCTGGCTGCAAAAACTGATTGGGACACGACCCTGGGATGATTGCGATGCCGTTAGCCTTGCACATATCCACTGCGCTTTGGGATACGCTGCTCATACCAGCCGCAAGACCTGGTTTTGTGCCCATCATGCAATGCATCCACACATGTTTGACGCCCAACTCCACGCATTGGCTGACGATCTGCTCGGTCACCTTCGGGTTGGCAAGGATGAAGACCGCACCCACCGTTTCTGGGATGGATGCCAGGTTGGGGTAGCATGTGTCGCCTTCAAATGAATCGATGCGCGGGTTGACGGCGAAGACCTGATACCCATTCTCCTTGAATTTTTTGTAGTTCAAATTGCAGCCGGTCTCGCGTTTGTTCGATACGCCGACAACGGCGATCCTTTTTTGCGCGAGGAAATCACGAACCATATTATCGAGTTTTGTCATGAGAATTCTCCTTAATGAAAAAGCGAAGCGCAGCGGCTTCGCTTGGATGAAGAGATGATATGCAATTTTTTTTTTCACATAAACATTATAAGGATTCAGGCCTTACAGGCAAGATGACAAAAATCACATAGGAACAGGGTTTGCTTTTATGCAATGTTTTTCCTGTTGCAATTAATTTGTAATGCCTGCAAAAACTGTACGGTGTTATAGTGCGAATACAAAGACATCCGATAAAGGCAAAACCGGTGAAAGCCGGTGACGCAAAGCCATGGGTCTACCGTCACAACCAAGTGACCATGACCGCCAGGTCGCCGAAGATAACAACGCTGCTCACGTCTGTGAAACCTGGCTTGCAATAAGCCAGGTTTTTTCATCGGATGGCTCTTCGACCTCACTCAGTTTTGTTTCACTAGCGCAGACCCGATAGAGTCGGATCTGCAAAAAAGGAGAAAAGCCATGTTACGTAATTTCAAAGTCCTGTTTGTCGTTTTTGCTGTGGTCATCCTCTCGGTGGCCGCGTATGCCTTTGCCGCCGCCAACACCGTGCCTGCCACCAAGGCGGGTGATGGAACGGGCGCCGTCAGCGGGTATACGATCACATCCGTTGTGTATACGTTGAATGGAACCACCCCAACCACGCTCGACAGTGTTTCATTTGACCTGGGCGCCGCCGCTACGCAGGTGAAAGCCCAACTTGTGGCTACCAGCGGCACCTGGTATGCCTGCACACTGACTGCTGGCACTACCTGGTCGTGTACCACCACCGGCCTGACCGTTACAAGCATCGATCAACTGCGCGTGGTTGCCGCCAGCAACTAACCTGATCCACGATTAATGATACGTCAGGCCTGCTCATGGAAGGCACCCCGTTGTTGAAGGTTGGCGGGATGAACCCTGGGCAGGCCTGACCCTTATCCACAAGCCATGCGCTCAACCAGCCGCCAATCCTCGATTTTTGTCACGTTATTATCCCTGTTTGTATTCGGGATGGTTTGGATGGCGCTCGCTCCCACTCAGTTGGGCGGCGCAGTCACTTACGTGATTGTGGACGGTAACAGCATGGAGCCGCGCTTCCGCTTTGGGGACCTCGTGCTCGTTCGGACGGAATCAGCTTACAGCGCGGGTGATGCGGTTGTTTATCGCAATGCAGAAATGGGCCGCTATGTTTTTCATCGCATTGTTGGAATGGATTTAAGTCAATACATCCTGAAAGGCGATAACAATTCATGGCTGGATTCATACCAGCCTGTGCAGGATGAGATCATCGGAAAATTATGGGTGCATATCCCGAAACTTGGCAGGGCGGTTGAATGGGTGCGTTTGCCGATCAATATGGCGCTCACGGTCGCTTTGCTGGGAGGTGTTTTGATGTCTGGCATGTTCGATAAACCAACTAAGAATGGAAGTGGAAATAAAACGCCGCCGAAAATTTTTGGCGGAATGCAGGAAGGCGGCTTGTATTTGTTTGTTTTCCTTGTGCTGGCATTTTTAGGCTTCGCTATTTTTTCCTTCACGCGTCCGCTTATACGTTCTTCGGCAAATATCCCATATCAACAGGAGGGCCTCTTTTTCTATTCGGCTACGGGAACGCCCGGAGTCTATGATTCGGAGCTGGTTCGTTCCGGCGAACCGGTCTTTCCTAAATTGACTTGTTTCCTCAATATAGGGTTTACATATAAGCTCATGGCCGATCAATTGCAGGGAGTGTCAGGCAGCCATCAGTTGTACGCCCGCGTCATGGATGATCAAAGCGGCTGGCAGCGTACGATCCCGTTGAACCCACAAACAAGCTTCAGCGGCAATACTTATTTCAGCATGGCTACCCTTGATTTGTGCGAGGTCGAGTCGTTGGTCGCTTTGGTGGAGCAGGAAACAGGCCTGCACCCAAACACCTACACACTCGAAGTGGTTGCCGAGGCAGCCGTCGCTGGCGTTATTGCGGGCAGCCCAATGAACGATACGTTTACCGCCGCCCTTGTCCTTAATTTTGACAAGGCGCATTTCTACCTTGCCAGTGATGATCCCCAGGCGGATTCTCTGCGCTCGGTGAAACAGGGTCTTGCAGGGAACGCTGACGTGCAGGTAAATACATTTTCAATCCTTGGCTTGAATCCGTCGGTTCGCAGCATACGGGTGATCGCCATTCTTGGGTTTGGCTTTTCGCTGATGGGATTGTTCGGCATTGGAATGCGTCTGTATCACACTGCCCGGCAAAGCCAGGACGCGCTCATCCGCTTGAAATATGGCGGCATGTTGGTGGATGTGTTTGAGCAAAATCCCGCGCCCACTTCATCCATGGTTGACGTGACCACAATGGATAACCTCGCCAAACTTGCCGAGCGGCATGGAACGATGATTCTGCATACCTCCCGCAATTTTCTGCATTATTACCTGGTGCAGGCCAACGGCGTCACGTATCGGTATGTAATCACGGTTGGCAAAAAGGGGAATGTCGAAACTGAGTCAGGTGAAAATGAATTTATTAAAGTTGAATCATCCCGCGAAGCGGACGATTTACTGCATGTTGAACCCGGGCCGCTTCAAAGTGAATCTTCGCAAAATCTCACTTCCGATATTGAGTCTGTGGAATACGTATCCGCTGATTCTGAAGCGGAGTTTGTTTGGAAAAAAATCCAGAATGAAGCGCAGGAATACCTGGCCAGCCATACGGAGAATAAAACTTTTGATGATGATTTGGCGTACCCCGAAACCCCGCAGTATGTAATTCAAACGGGCGAAATTGGATATTATTCGACCGAGCCGGTAGAGACGATGATATTAAGAAAGATCAAATTATGAAACTCCCCCATCCGCTTCAACTTCTAACCGTTGGGCTGGTTGCGCTAATTTTATTCAGCTCCGTGACGGCGGTTGCCGCCACCAATACCGTGCCGGCCACACGAGTAGACGCTGTGACCTCCTCGGTCGGCATCAACGATCTTAAACCATCGGCTTGCGCAGGGTTGTTCCTCACGAACCTCGTCACCGGCGCAGGGACATTCACCGGCACTTCAGGCAACGACCTCATCCTCGGCAGTTCCGGTGTGGACGCGATAGACGGCCTCGGCGGGGATGATTGCATCCTCGGCGGCGGCGGAGATGACCAGATCACCGGGGGAGATGGAAATGATATCTGCCAGGGAGGCCCGGACACAGATGTATTCACAACCTGCGAAGGGGAAAATCAATAAAGTCAGGATTTATGCAAAACCTTGAAAGAGTCCACTGGCATGGACGGGTCGCTAATCATCACGGCACAAGCGGCCACGGGATTTCCGCAGGCCCGGCATACCCATGCTTCTCCTGTATGAACACTCGTCCGCGCGAGGGTTCTGCACAGCCTGCCTGATCTTCAAACGAAATAAATGGAACTCTCGAACCAAGCGTATCAAAGATAATCACGCCGTTTTCGCAGCGCCAGACTTCGACAATATAAGGGAACATGTTTTCATCTTCGTATTTTCCCGGGCTGACGATGATCTCCATCCACGTCACGGTGACCGTGTCCGCTTTGCGTACTGACGTGAGAACGATGGTCGGCCCATAATATGGAGAGACGGGGATTTTGTACCCATCGGGATACACAGAACGAAGCGTTTTGAGATCGCCGTCTTTTACTTCCACAAACTCTGAGTTGACCCAGCAGCGTTGCGGTTCGTTTTCCACTAAAACCCAGTTATTTCCTTGAACCCGTCCGATCAGCTTCAGCGGCGTGGTTTTATTGAACGCAATGAGGTACAGGTAATTCGCGCCCGGTCCATAACGGCAGATGAGTTTGTCTGAGATGACGGTGGCTTTCAAACTGTCCACGTAGGGGATGGGGGTGGGAGTCTCCGTGGGGATGGGCGTGAAGGTCTCCGTCGGTGGAGCAAGGGTTGGCGTGGGAGGCTCAAGTGTAAATGTCGCAGGTTGGATGAATTCCTCGGTAACGGGAGCAGGCTCAGAGGCGTCGCCCTGAGCGGGTTGAAGGGTCGGGGTTGAGGCGAGGTTGCAGGCGGTCAACAAGAGAGTCGATATCAATAAAGTCAAAATATTTTTTGTCATTGGTTCCTTAGTGCTGTGTCATCCTGAACACTTCGACAGGCTTAGTGTAAACTCCGCGAAGGGTCTCTGCTCCATTGTAAGAGACTCTTCGCTAGCGCTCAGAGTGACATAGTATTGTGTCATTTCTTCCATTCTATAAACATGATCGGTTCGATGTCGCTGGTGGGGAGCAGGGTGAGCTTGTCTTTGCGGCCTTCGCGGGTGTAGATTTTGTAGAGCGCATCCTTTGCGGATTTGACCTTTGCCACGAGATTCACTTTTTGGTTGACCAGCGCGAGTAGCTCCAGCCGTTTGACGAAGAAAAATGCTTTTTCCTTTTCAAAAGCGATCAAGTCCGCTTTGCCGAAGAGCCAGCCGACCTTGCCGCGCACGTTGCGAAGTTCCACCCAGGTGAACTTGTTTTGCAAGCCGCTGTCGCTGCGCTGGATGCGTTTCTCGGCTTTCACTTCCACCTTGAATTGCTGATTTTCTTTTTCGATCAGGTAATCCCAATGCTCTTCGATGTTTTCATCTTTGGTGGATGCAGAAATCTTCCAGCCGAGCCTGACGGCCATCAGAATAAAAAGCTCCTCGGCGCTATCTCCCAACTCCAGCGAGTCTTTTTTATCGAAACGGTTTTTGGAATTTGTAGATTGCATTATTTTTTCTTCGTATTCTTCTTTGGTTCAGGTTGCGGCGCGGCGGTGTTTTCCAAAATTCTTTTCTTTGCCAGCTCGCAATATTTTTTATCCACATCAATGCCGATGCCTTTGCGGTTGTTCGAGACCGCCGCAATTAACGTCGTGCCGCTTCCGCAAAACGGGTCAAGCGTCACATCGTCCACATAGCTGAAAAGTTTGACGCACCTGCGCGGCAATTCGATGGGAAAGGGTGCGGGATGCCCGATCTTCTTTTTACTTTCGCCGTTGAAAGTCCACATGCCGTTCGTCCAATCCATAAACTCCTGCCTGCCCACATCAGACACTTTGCTGCCGCTGAGTTTCTTCCAACTCTTTTTATACAGCACCACGATCAATTCCACAGGCGCGATCACATACGGCGCGGAGGCGCTCATCCACGACCCCCAGGCTGTCCTGCGCGAAATATTGCCTTCGTTCCAAATGATTGTCGAATGATATTGAAAGCCGATTCGTTTCGCAATCGTCGTTAAATCTGCACCCACGCTTTGCTGGCCGCCCTTGTTTTTATCCAGCGGAATGTTCAAACAAAAACGCCCGTCATCTTTCAGCCAATCGAAACAACGCGTCATCCATTTTTGGCTGAACTCCAAATACTCGGCATAGCTCACATCGTCCTTGTGCGAGTTATATTGAATATCCACGTTGTATGGCGGCGACGTGACGATAAGATCGACACTGCCGTCATCCACCAGTTCCGTCGTCAACACATCGCCTTGAATGAGCGTAAATTCTTCGTTCTGAAAATAGATTTTGGATTTTTCCATCAAAACCGTTCACCCGCTCTCCGTGTTTAAATTTCCGTTCAACGCATCTTCGATCAATTTTTTCAGGATGTGATACGGCTGTGCGCCTTCCAGCTTGACTCCGTTGATGAAGAATGTCGGCGTCGCATGGACTCCGTCCGCCTCCCCCTGCGCCCGGTTCTGCTCCACCCGCCCTTTATATTTTTCCCCGCCCAGGCAGGATTCGAACTCCGCCGCATTCAGGTTCAACGCTTCGGCGTACTTGGTCAATTTATCTTCCGTAAAATCGCCCACGTTTTCACCAGTCCAATTGATGAAGAGCGTATCGTGAAATTCCCAAAACTTGCCCTGGTCGCCTGCGCAATAAGCGCCTTCCGCCGCCGTAAAGGATTCAGGCCCAAGAATCGGAAATGAACGATATTCAAAATATACCTTGCCCGTGTTCACATATTCTTCGATCAATTGCGG
>CAKKRM010000301.1 GCA_919902735.1 Anaerolineales bacterium
GGCACTTCGCATACCTTCATTTCAAGAATAGAGGATTTGATCACAATTTCGCTGGCGAGTTCCATGCCGGTGGTTTGCAGGTCAATTTTTTGGATGGCTTCTTTTGTGAAGCCGCGCAGCCCGCAGTGGAAATCGTTGACGGGGGTTTTGAAAAATAATTTTCCAAGAAACGAAAGGATGGGGTTGCCGATGTAGCGGTGATGCCAGGGCATGGCTCCTTTTTTAATGCCGCCCTTGAAGCGGTTTCCCATGACGAGGTCATACCCTTCACGGAGTTTTTCGACAAACGGCATTAAGTTGACAAGGTCGTAACTGTCGTCCGCATCTGCCATGATGATGTATTTGCCATGCGCAGCTTCAAAGCCTCCTCGCAGGGCGCTTCCGTATCCCTTTTGCTCCACTTGCACAACTCTTGCGCCTGCTTTTCGAGAGATTTCAATCGAGCGGTCTGTGCTGCCGTTGTCTGCAACAATGACTTCCCCGTTGATTTTATATTTCTTAAGAAAACCGGCAGCCTTTGAGACGCAACTCCCAACGGTGCGCGCTTCGTTTAGGCACGGCAAAACAATACTTAATTCTTTTTGTGGCGGGTCGTTGGCCCTGGCCTTTGAAGTCTTAACCTGCTTGATTGAGGGGTTTGGCATAGGCATTACCTGTTTGGTATATCATTTTCGGTTCAATTTATTTCGCCAGCTTGAAAACAACGACCTCTTCCGAGGCAAAGACAAGGGAATAGTCGTTTGAATTGCTTAACATTAATGCGAAATTTTGGGGCTCGCTGCCTGCGTTGGCAGGTTTGCAGTAATAGGTTTGTGCGTTGAATGAAATGTAGATGAAATCGAACGAATCTCCAAGTTCGCTTACAGCGCGATGTAGGCATGGAGCGTCACTGTTGATACAGCTCCTCAGTTTAATTCTACTGTCGGTCCGTTTGCCAAATTGATCGTTTATGAGCCACTCGCTTCCCTGTAAGGTAGTGAGGCTTTTTCTTTCAGTCAGCGCGGGGAACCATTCTGCGCTGGATTCGCACATGGCATCTGGTTCGCCTGTGAGAATTAAAAAATTACCATTCGTTGGGGTGGTTTTCCTTACCCATTCCATCGCCATCCTTTCATTTTGCGAAAGATGGTTTCCTGCGAGTAAAGTATCGAAGTAAATGAAATTAATTAATATGTACGGCGCCAGCGCCATAACCAAAACGGTTCTTCCATTAGGCCACTTACCAATCCGTGGAAGTATTTCGTTTGTAAAGAACATGCCCGCGGACATGGCAAGGGGGATATTTCCAATGGTGTGAGCGCTGCGCGGCTGAACAAGGTAGATCGTGACGAGCATGAGTGGCAGGAAGTAATCTTTTTTTGCAACGAGAAAAATAATTCCCAAAATCCCGAAAACGCCCAGCAGGTCAAGATAAGGCTCTTCGGTGAGGATGTCTATATTGATAAGGCGCAGGACAGACCAAATAGTCTGGCTGCCAGTTTTCAGCGCGGAAAGAAGCGGAGCGATTCCGTGCTGGCTGGTGACCCATCCATACCAGGGGCCTGCGAGAAGAAGAACGCCAATTGCGACCCATCCCGCTTGAATGGCGGTCTTTAGCGAACGGGATTTCACGAGCCAGATCAACATGGGAAGCGTCAGGGCATAGACGCTGGATTCGGTGTGGCTGAGAATGGCCAGGCTTCCCGAAATGATGACTCCCCACAGGGATTTTGATTCCTCTTTTACGAGCAACTTCCACGCGAAGTAAACGGTCAATATCATAAAGACCGTGCCGAGGCTGCGGGTGAGCCCGCCGCCAGCCGAGAGCCATGTGGTTAGGTGTGGAGTGAAGGCGAACGCGAAGGTGGCGACTGCCCCTTTGAATTTATCCCCGATGATTTCCTTTGCGAGCAAAAAAAATACAGGGATGGTCAGGGTGTTGAAAAAAGCTGGCAGCCAGCGCAGGATTTCGATTTCTGAAATATTTAACAGGCTGCTGATAAACGCGCCGATGTAGAGCGCCAGCGGCGGGTATGCAAATGGAATGTTGAGATTGTTGTAGGTTGTGTATAGCGGCGGGATGAAGCGGTTGGCTTGCAAATCGTTCATCATGGTGTAGAACATCCCGCCGTCGTTGATGGGAAAACCTGCCAGCCAGGTGGGCATAAAACGAAACCAGCCGCCAAACAGGATGGCGCCAAGGAGGATTAATGTACCCGATTCGTCCAGACTCAATGTGCGTCTTTGCATATTTTATTTCGTGAACTTTTTCTGCCACTCGAACAGTTTGTTCAACGCCTCAATGGGGGAGAGCGAATTCACATCCAATCCCCTGATTTCATCCAGCAGCGGATTCGTTTCCGGGAAGAGCGCCACCTGCTGTGCGGATTGCGGGTTGATCTTTACTGCGCGGCCCGAAGTTTTTTCAAGCTCGGCCATAATCTCGTTCGCTCGTTGGACAACGGGCGCGGGAAGGCCAGCCAGTTGCGCCACGTGAATTCCATACGAGCGGTCTGCGCCGCCCGGGATGATCTTGTGCAGAAATACAATTTTGTTGTCCGCTTCGCTGACGGCTACGTTGTAGTTGCGAATACCGGGCAGTAAATCAGCGAGCTGAGTCAACTCATGGTAGTGTGTGGCGAACAGGGTCTTTGCGCGCAGGTGTGGATGGTTGTGAATGTACTCGATAATGCCCCATGCAATCGAAAGCCCGTCATACGTGGATGTGCCGCGGCCGATCTCATCCAAAATCAACAAGGAGCGCGGTGTGGCGTGATGCAAAATATTCGCCGCTTCCACCATCTCCACCATGAACGTGGATTGCCCCGCGTGAATTTCATCCTGTGCGCCGATGCGGGTGAAGATGCGATCCACCAGCCCGATCTTTGCAGACGCGGCGGGCACGAACGAACCCATCTGCGCCATCAACACGATCAGCGCCGCCTGCCGCAGGTACGTGGACTTACCCGCCATGTTCGGCCCAGTAATGACGCGCACGATCTCGCCTTTTTCAAAGATGACATCATTGGGGATGTACCTGTCTGATTTCAATAGCTGTTCCACAACAGGGTGACGCCCCTCGTGGATTTCCAATTCGCTTCCTTCGTGGACCTCGGGCCTGGTGTAGCCTCCGAGAGCAGCTGCCTCGCCCAAAGCGGACAGGACATCCAGTTCCGCGAGCGCTCTGGCTGTTGACAATAATGTGTGCGCGGCCTTTGCCAGTTCCGCGCAGATTTCCTTGAACAACCGTACTTCTATCTCGCGGATGCGTTCTTCGGCATTCAATACCAGCGTTTCGTATTCTTTCATCTCTGGCGTGATGTAACGCTCGGCATTGACCAATGTCTGCTTGCGGATGTAATGCTCTGGCGCTCGTTCCGCCGCCCCGCGTGAGATTTCAATGTAATAGCCAAAGACTTTGTTGTAGCCAACTTTGAGGGTCTTGATGCCTGTCTTTTCTCTTTCAACGGCTTCAAGGTTCGCGATCCAATCGCGGGCGTGTTTGGATGCTTCGATGACAGCATCCAGTTCCTGCGAATACCCTGCGCGGATGATGCCAGTATTTTGCAACGTGGCAGGCGGGTCATCGTCAATTGCATTTTGCAGCAACGAAAGTTCATTCTCGCAAACTGACCACTGACCACTGATAACTGATACCATCCCCGTAGGGGACGACTGCCTACTGATCACTTCCTTGATTGTCGGTAATTGCCCTAAAGTATTTCTCATTGCCACCAAGTCTCGTGGCTGTGCCTGCCCTGCAATGATACGATTGACAAGGCGTTCCAAATCTGCCAGTGGTTTGAGGGCGTCGCGCAATTCGGCGCGGATCATTCCTTGCTGGACGAAATATTCCACGCCGCTTTGGCGCGTTTTAATTTTTTCCACATGCAGCAAAGGCTGGCTGACCCATTGATGGATAAGCCGTTTGCCCATGGGGGTGATGGTGAAATCAAGTGTGCCGAGCAGGGAGCCTTTTCTTTCGCCGCGCAGGGTTTCATCCAATTCCAAATTGCGGCGGGTGGATGCATCCAGGGTCATGAATTCGTTCAGGCTGTAGGAGCGCAAAGTGTTGAGCAGGTTCAATGCGTCGGGCTGAGTCTCTTTGAGATAGAGCACGATTGCGCCAGCGGCTCGAACTGAAAGGCTGTTTGCTTTCAACCCAAAACCGTCCAGTGTGGAGGATTTGAATTGATTGAGCAGGGTCTCGTTGCATTTGCCCGCTTCAAACTTCCACGAGGGCAATGCGGTTAAGTGACCTGTGATTCCATCGGGCAGAGTTTGGTTATCTGGATAAATGATTTCGGCGGGGTGTAGTCTGGTTA
>CAKKRM010000302.1 GCA_919902735.1 Anaerolineales bacterium
ACATCGTCCCGATGTCCTTCGGGAGGGAATCATGGGCGGTGCGTAAGGTGAGTCAGTAATTCACGAAAGACTCCGGAGTCGATCAGCAAGCTGATCGACATTTCAGGCAACAAGCTGCCAGACTCCAGAATTGTAAAGAAACAGAATCAGGCCCACGGTCCAGAAAGAGGCGTTGAATAAGCTTTAAAGTCGCGGCCTCTTCTATGATTAACACCCTTGACGGGCATCCCCTGCGCGCATATAATCGCACTGTTGGATATAAAAACGAGCTATAAACAGCAAGCGCTTGAGAAAATGTTCTCAAAGCGCTTGCCTTTGTTTGTCTCTGGCAACAAGCGACTACACGCTACGCAGAGACCGTTTAATTCGTAAACTTTTTTTAGGAGAGAATCCAGTGGAAACCAAGGGATTGACTGCACTCCGTATCAGCCTTGCCTCACCTCAAACGATCTTGTCATGGTCGTATGGTGAGGTGCTGAAACCCGAAACAATCAACTATCGCCGCTTGCGGCCGGAAAAGGATGGATTGTTCTGCGAGGCCATCTTCGGCCCGACCCGCGATTGGCAATGCTATTGCGGTAAATACAAGAACCCCCGATACAAAGGCATCACATGTGATAAATGCGGTGTGGAAGTAACACGCTCCGCGGTTCGCCGTGAACGCATGGGCCACATTGCCCTTGCGACCCCGGTTGCGCACATTTGGTACACCCGCCGCATCCCTTCGCAAATGGGTATGCTGTTGGATGTCTCCCGCCGCAATTTGGACCGCGTTTTATATTTCGCGCAGTACATCGTCACCTATGTGGATGAGGAAGCCCGCAAGAAAGCGTTACAACGCCTTGAGGATGAAATCTCGGTCTCCGAGCGCGAACAAGCCGCAGACGTGAACTCCCGCATTGCAGAGATCAAGACAAGGCGCGACCAAAGGGTTACTGAAATCAAGCAGAAGCAGGCCCTGCTTGAGCAAAGCTATGACGAAGGCATTGCCGAGCAGATGGACCCCATCATCAAGGAAGGCCAGAAGTTCGAGAAACAACTTCAAGACCAGATGGGCGAACCTGCCAAGAAAGCCATTGCTTTCGAATCGACCAACGAGAAGATCATCGATGCCGGTGACAAAGTTGCCAGCAAGCATATCACCCTCATTCAAAAGACCGTCCAGAAGAAAATGGAAACTCTTGAGAATGAGTTGAAAGACAAGAAACAACGTGAAGTGGATGCGCTCAAGACCCAGTCTGCCGCTGTGAAAGCACAGGCGGATCAGGATATGGAAGCGTTGCGCAGCGAGCTTGAGAATCAAACCTCCGTCTCGTCGAATCAATCCTCACGCCTGCGCGATGAACTATTGGAGCTTCGCCCCTTCACCTTCATCAGCGAAATTCGCTACCGCGAACTCAAGCAGCGTTGGGGACAGGTCTTCCGCGCCGACATGGGCGCCGAGGCCTTCTTCGATATTCTCGAACGTCTCGATCTTGATAAGCTGTCAGAGGAACTCTGGCACGAAGTCCGCACCACCAAGAGCAAGCAGAAGCGCAAGAAGTCCACAACTCGTTTGAAGGTCGTGGAAGCGTTCCGCCGCTCCGGCAACAGCCCGGCGTGGATGATCCTGACCGTTCTGCCCGTTATCCCTCCCGACCTGCGCCCAATGGTTCAGTTGGACGGTGGCCGCTTTGCGACTTCCGATCTCAACGATCTGTATCGCCGCGTGATCAACCGCAATAACCGCTTGAAGAGATTGCTCGAACTCGGCGCACCGGATGTCATCATCCGCAACGAGAAGCGCATGTTGCAGGAGGCGGTTGACAGCCTCATCGACAACAGCCAGCGCGGCAAGGCCCTCTCCCGCCGCGGACGCCGCGAACTGAAATCCTTGAGCGATATGCTCAAGGGCAAGAAGGGCCGCTTCCGCCGCAACCTGCTCGGCAAGCGCGTCGATTATTCCGGGCGTTCCGTGATCGTGGTGGGGCCACAGTTGAAACTGAATCAGTGCGGTCTGCCCAAGAGCATGGCGCTTGAGTTGTATCGTCCGTTCGTGATTGCCCGCCTCGTGCAGAACAATTACGCAGCGAACGTCAAAGGTGCGCGCCGCCTGATCGAACGCAACCGTCCCGAAGTTTGGGAAGCGCTCGAAGGTGTGATCGGTGACCGTCCCGTTTTGCTGAACCGCGCTCCTACTTTGCATCGTTTGGGTATTCAGGCGTTCGAGCCGATCCTTATCGAAGGCTCTGCCATTCAGTTGCACCCGCTCGTGACGACCGCTTTCAACGCGGATTTCGACGGCGATCAAATGGCTGTCCATGTTCCACTTTCACATAAGGCAGTCACCGAAGCGCGCGAACTCATGCTGGCTTCCAAGAACCTGCTCAAACCCGCAGACGGCGAGCCGATCATTTCCCCCTCCAAAGATATGGTGCTGGGTGTCTATTACTTGACCATGGAAAAGAAAGCCGTCCATCGCGGTGATGGCCGCGCCTTTGCAGATATTGACGAAGTGGAACTCGTGTACGCTCTTGATCAGGTGGATATACATACCGAGATCAAATTCCGCGCGAAGACCTGGTACGACGACAAGGGTGATCGTCTGCCCGCAGCTGAATATCGTATTATCAATACAACGGTGGGACGCGTGTTGTTCAATCGTGTTTTGCCTGAACAAGTCCAATTCGTTAACGAAAAACTGGACAAAGGCGGCGTGAAGGATCTGATCGCAGAAGTGTACGAACTCTGCGGACAGGAAGTAACCACCGACGTAGCCGATGCCATTAAGAGCATTGGCTTTGAATACGCAACAAAATCAGGCACCACGCTTGCGGTTGCTGATATTTCCATCCCGCCGGAACGCAAGCCCATCATCGATGAAGCCTTGAAGGCCGTTGAAGTGGTGCTGCGTGACTTCCGCCGCGGCCTGCTGACCGAGCAGGAAAAGAACGAACGTGAAATTCAGATCTGGCAGGAAACCACAGACAAAGTAGGTGAAGCCGTAAGAAAGCACATGGACCCGGATGGCAACCTTTCCACCATGGCTACTTCTGGCGCCACCAAAGGCGGTTTCTCCACGATCTCCCAGTTGGCAGGTATGCGCGGTTTGATGGCTGACCCATCCGGTCGTATCATTCCGATGCCGATCCGTTCCAACTTCCGTGAAGGCCTTACCGCGCAGGAATACTTCATCTCCACACACGGCGCGCGCAAAGGCCTTGCGGATACGGCTCTCCGGACCGCAGATGCCGGTTATCTGACCCGCCGTCTTGTGGATATTGCGCAGGACATCATCATCAACGAACACGATTGCGGTACACATGAAGGCGTGTATATCCGTACGTCAGACGATGTTGCAGGCCAGCCAATGTCTAACCGCATGTACAGCCGCCTTGTCGCGGAACGCGTGCTCGACCCGAAGAGCGGCGAAGTGCTCGCCGAATACAATGATGTCATCACCCATGACCTGGCCCGCAAGATCGCTGGCACAGGCGTGACCGAAGTGAAACTCCGCTCGCCGATGACCTGCCAGCTTACGCATGGCATCTGCGCCAAATGCTATGGCATCGATCTTGGCCGCGGTGAAATGGTGGAACTTGGTTCCGCAGTCGGCATCGTCGCCGCCCAGTCCATTGGCGAACCGGGCACGCAGCTCACGCTCCGCACCTTCCATACCGGCGGCGTGGCTTCCACCGGCGCATCAGACATCACCACAGGTTTGCCCCGCGTGGAGGAAATCTTCGAGGCGAGGAAAATGCCGAAGGGTGAAGCAGTTGTCGCCGAGATCGGAGGCGTGGTTTACATCCGCCAGTCCGAGAAGTATCCCGATATGCGCGAAATCCGCATTGAACATGCTGAGATGGTGCATGATGAATACATCATCCCTGAAGACTGGAAGTTCACCGCCAAGGATGAAACTGAAATTCAGGCTGGCGACATTCTGGCGACCAAGGAAAAAGCCACCATTACAGCCCAGCATGGCGGGCGTGTGGCCGTGGAAAAGAAGGAACGCAAGCTCATCGTTTCCTACGAACAGCGCGAAGAGATCACTGATGATATCCCCAACACCTCGCGCCTGCTCGTCAAGAGCGGCGCTCACGTGGAAGCCGGCCAGCCGTTGACGGAAGGTTCGCTCAACCCGCACCGCATCCTCAAGATCCAGGGACGCGATGCCTGCCAGATGTATCTCATGACCGAGGTGCAAAAGGTGTATCGCTCGCAGGGTCAGAATATCCACGATAAGCACTTCGAGGTCATCATCCGCAAGATGTTGAGCAAGGTGCAGGTCACCCGCCCTGGCGATACCAAGTACCTGCCCGGTGACGCAGTCGACCGCCTGGAAATCCGCAGGATCAACGAACAATTGCTGGCGGATGCAAAGCAGGCGGCTCGCTTCCAGGAGATCCTGCTCGGTGTGACGAAGGCATCTCTCTCCACTGACTCATTCCTCTCGGCTTCCTCCTTCCAACACACCATCAAGGTGCTGGCAAGCGCGGCCATCGGCTCCACAACCGACCCGTTATTCGGCTTGAAAGAGAACGTGATCATCGGCAAGCTGATCCCGGCCGGCACAGGCTTCGTTCATGGCCGCTTCACCGATGAGGAAGCCCAGAACAACGCCACGCAATGGTCCACCCTCCCGGACACCGGGCTTGGAGATTAATTTTCAAAGCAACAAATAGTACACAAGGGCGGCTTTCACGAGTCGCCCTTTTCTTTTATCATTTTATTTAAATCTCTCTACCTCTCCTATAATCAGTAGTTCACGAAAGACTCTGGAGTCAGGCAGTTTGCTGCCTGAAATGTCGATCAGCATCCACAGGACGATGAGCTGATCGACTCCAGAATCGTGAACTACTGATAATCAGTAGTTCACGAAAACGCAACATGGGTATTGCGGCAAACGACATCAGCCAGA
>CAKKRM010000303.1 GCA_919902735.1 Anaerolineales bacterium
GTATGTTGCGAGAGTATAGCACAGATGTTCAGTACGTCAAGAGTTGACTTTAAAATGACTTTAAAATTCTACCGATTCTCCACCGCCCATTGCATTACATACTCGATATCAATGTGGAGTTCATCCAGGAGAAGGATGCTCCCATTTTCGGTGAGGTGATGGGTGTCGATGTAGGTTTTCAAGCCCTGTGTTGATATTGGTTCATAACTGCTTAAATCCCTGAAAACCACATTTGGGTTTTGGCTGGCAAGCTCCTGCATGTATTCGTTCAAAAGCTGCCTGCAGAGCTCATATCTGGATGGCCTGACATTCTCCAGTATATAAAAATCGGAATTAATTGGAGCAGTGTAAAAAACAACGCCAAACTTATATTCTCTGCCAAGCGCGACAAGTTTTTCAATATATTCAACGCCGGTGGAATTCAGGTTTTTACAAGATAGGAGGCCATCCAATAATCCAACATTTTTCGCAAGGCTTTGCCTGTAATTTGCGGGTGATATGGTTTTCGAAGTTCGATTGCCTGATCCATCGGGGGAAAAATTCACTGCAGTTTGCCAGCGCTCATGATCGACAAACAGGAGAGTAAAAACTGAGTCTGAAACAGGCCCTAGTTTAATCGTATCGTCCATTGCAGCAAAGACAGCAACACCCCCCTGGTCCAACTCCATGTAAGGGACGAGTTCAAGCGGCGTCAGCGATCCGCTGGTTACCCCAAGATCACGGCGCAAGATCTCCACTGTCACTGCCAATGGAGCTTGTTTGTTTGGGCTGGTTTCGATCATGAATTTCAACATTTGCAGAAAATCATTTGGCGCTCCCCCATTTAACGCCATATTAAAAATATCGATATTCCATTTTTCCTTGAGCTGGTCAGCCGGGATCGTGAACGACACCGACGACCCGAAGAGTATTAAATCCGATGTTGCGGTAAGTCTCCGATATAACCCCGGCTTAATCGCGCGCGCTGCGACCGAAATATAAGCGTCTCTTTTGTTCCACGGAAATCGTCCTTCCGGGTTTATGAATGTTACCAAAACAATCGAAATCCCGATCAAAACCAGGAAAGTCGACAGCCATTGTTTTGCCGACGAATTATTTTCCCTGGTAGTTTCGGCGCCAGGCAGATAAAGAATTAGAAGCAGAAGCGACAAGGCAATGAATAAACCCATCGCCTTAAAATCACTGGAAAAGGAGCGATAATCCAGGATATTTACAACCTGTTTTTCCAGCATACGCATAAATTCCAGAATGCCATTCCATTGCAGGACAAAACCCACCGCTATAATAACGAAAAAAAAGATAATTTTCCTCATGCCCATTCCTCGCTAGAATTGGATATAAATAAACCCGCCTGCCTTGTCGATCAACAGGATACAAAGGGCAGCCACTGCCCCAAGCAGGGCCAAACTCAACCGCCGCTCTCGAATCCTGCCTTCGAGATTATGGGCTTCGGTTAACCCTGAAAATGCAATCGGGATTCCAAAGATAAGGGCTAAAAAGGAATTGTCTTTGACAAGGCTGGTGACAAGTTCAAAGCTTCCCAGGCCGCCAAAGCCAAATAACTGTTTAAAAAGATGAACCAGATAATCCATACTGCTGCCCATAAACAACGCCCATCCAAGAAGAATTGCCAACAGAAAAAATCCCCTCTCTACAAAATTCGGGATGGCAAGATTTCTTTGTTTTCGCCATGCTCCTATATTTAAGTAGACCCCATGATAAAAGCCCCATAGAATAAAATTCCAACCCGCCCCGTGCCAAAGGCCGATCAAACTCATTGTGATCAAATTGGCGGTATATTGCGCCCACTCGCGTTTCTCCGACCCGAATTTTCGCAAATAATGTCGGCTTAGCGGGAAAAACAAATAATATCGAAACCATGTTGAAAGCGACATGTGCCAGCGCTCCCAAAATTCTCCCGGATTGGCGGCCAGGTAAGGATTGTTGAAGTTTTGAGGCAGGCGGATTCCAAACAAAGCGCTGACGCCCAGGGCCATATCTGTGTAGCCGGAGAAGTCAAAATATAACTGGGCGGCGTATGCAATGACCAAATACCAGGCCGGAATCAACCCCGAAAATCCGCCAACCTGATTGACAGAGGATGCCAATAATTCCCCAATCGTATCCGCGATCAATATCTTCTTTGCCAAGCCAAGACTGATGTATATCAAGCAGGAAAGAAACTGGTCGTTTGTCAAACGGTCGGGCAGTTTGTCGAATTGGGACGAGGTTTCTTTAAAATTGCTGATCGGACCTGCGCTGACCTGGGGAAAATATGCGGAATACGTGGCGAACGCCCAGAAATCAGTAGAGGATGAATAGCGCTTTTGCTGAAGATCCAGAAGATAGCCAATGTGCTTGAATGTAAAAAAAGAAAGCCCCAGCGGGAGACCTAGTTTCAGCAACCCCAGCGTACTTCCGAGATGCAGAGATGATATGAGCAAATTAATATTCTCGATGCCGAAGTTCCAATATTTAAATAATATAAGCGCGGCCAGATTTGAGAGAATCCCGATATTGGTTCTGTTTGTTCTTCCTGCCCAATATGTGACAAGCGACAGCCCGAACAGGGCGGGAATCATTTTCAGCCCGGCGAGCGCATAAAAAAAGTAACTGGCCGCCAGAAGAAAGAACATTTTTTGCCTGGGGGTTTTTGTCAACCAATAATATGATCCCACTATGAGCGGTATAAAGAGAAGTAAGAATGAATGGCTGGTGATCGACATTAAAAAATTCCTGACATTTCGTGAAATTAATTACAGCGCATTGAGCGGGTTGCCATGCGCTGCGAGCAGTATAGCGCAGATGTTCAGTACGTCAAGGAAAAATGTTAGCCTGTTAGCCCAAAGTAGAAATGTCCGTTTTCTGCAAAGTTAAAATGTCCCTATTGAAAGGACACAAAATTGACAAACAACTACTCACCATGGGCACAAAAGAAATCACTCGCCTGGAAGTCATGCAACGTATGAAGGATAACGGCTGCTCCAGAAAGAAGCAGCCGTTATCCTTGAAGTTAGCGCTCGGCAAATCAAACGATTATGGCAGAAATCCAAAAAGCAGGATGTCAAAGGGTTGAACGGCGAGGGAAAGCCAGCAACCATTGTATTGATGCAGGCGTGATGAAAGAGATTTAGGATCATCACTACCAGGACTTTCGCTTGTCATTCTCCCGAAGGACATCGGGAGGGTGACATGCAAAACAAGAGGAGCGAGCGAAAGTCCTAACTACTTTACATTGACAAGCGGAATTTTCCAACTCGGCTGCAAAGAGCGGTTACATTTCGTCTTTTGGAACATGGATCATTCCATCAATTTCAGCAAAGCAGCAGCCAACACATTCACCGCCTTCTGATAATCATCCAAGTTGATATGTTCATTCGGCGTGTGATCGAGAGCAGAATCTCCTGGACCATACACCACGGCGGGACATTTCCAAACAGGGGCGACGATGTTCAAATCGGCTGTTCCTGTTTTATAGACGAAACGCGGCTCTCCGCCCTGTGACCTGATTCCACTTAAGAAGCTTCGTACCAGCTTTGTGTTTTTCTCACACCCCCACGCAGGGATGGCGAATCCTGTTGGCTCAACGGTCAAGTGACAGTCACCTTTAAGGTGACTGTCACTTATTATGTCATTTAGTCTTGCATACCAATCTTCTGGCGAAACATCCACAGGCAAGCGGACTCCCACCTTCAACCGCGCCCACTGCTCGAAATCATTCGAGTCCGATTCCATGCCGCGCAGGGTGAGCAACAATTTATCGAACACCTTTTGCTTGTCTGCGTTGAATGAATCAACGTACGCTTTGATCTTCAACCAAACTTCCACCGCCGCCTCCGCCGCAGTGACTTCTCCGCTCGCCGTGTGAGCCTGCCCCCGTTTGACAGTCACATTCGCCCACGCGCTTCCCTTGTAGCCAAGCGCAACCCGATCCCATTGATTCGGTTCGCCGATGATCGCAAAATCTGGCTTGTATCGCGTTGCGACAAATCTCGCGCCTTCCGAATTGCGTTCCTCTTCCACTGCGCCAATGACCACAAACTGCCAGCCATCTTTCGCGCCGACCTGCGCCACCGCATCCACAAAACACGCCAGCGCACCTTTCGCATCCACCGCTCCGCGCCCGTACAGCAAGTTTCCAACTTGCTCAACCTTGATCTCCCCCGCCACCGTGTCAATGTGACCCAACAATACAACCTGCCTCGCCCCCTTCCCCATCACACCGACAGCATTGCCCGCTTCGTCAATGAACGCATCGTCATAGCCCAGCGACTTCATGCGCGCCACCAGCCACTCCACCGCCCCGCGTTCCTGTCCCGACGGACTGTATTGTGAAACCAAGCCAACCAGCGTATCAAAATTTTGCATTCATCATTCCGCATTCTGCATTTCACTTGCCAACACTTCCGCCAACACATCCACCAGATGATCAACCTGTTGATATGTAATCACCAGCGGAGGAAGCAAGCGGATCACAGTCATGCCCGCATTCAAAACAATAATCTTCTTTTCCTGCAATGCCTTCAAATACGGCGCAACCTTCTGCTTCATCTCGATGCCGATCATCAATCCCATGCCGCGCACTTCGCGGATATTCGGGGATTGAATCGCGCGCAACTTCTCTATCAAATACCCCCCCTTCGCCTCGGCTTGACCCGCTAAATCTTCCTCTTCCATTATTGTCAACGCCGCGACAGCCGCCGCGCACGAAAGCGGATTCCCGCCAAAGGTCGAGCCATGCACGCCTGGAGTTAGATTTTTTACATTCTTCCCAATCAACACCGCGCCCATCGGCACGCCGCCCGCCAATGATTTTGCACAAGTCAACAAATCGGGCGTCACGCCAAAATATTCGATGGCAAACATCTTGCCCGTGCGACCAAAGCCCGTTTGGATTTCATCCATGACCAGCAACGCGCCACGCTCATCGCAAATCCGCCGCGCAGCTTGGATGTATTCCAAACTTGCTGGGTACACGCCACCTTCGCCTTGCACCACTTCCAAAATCACGGCAGCGGTTTCATCGGTCACAGCTTTTTCAAGCGCTTCAATATTATTGAAAGCCACATGACTGAACCCTGGCACAAGCGGCTCGAATCCTTCGCGATATTTTTTATTGAATGTCGCAGATAATGCGCCATACGTTCTTCCATGAAATGCCCGCATCGCCGCGACAATATTTTTTCGTCCCGTTGAAATGCGCGCAAACTTGAACGCGGCTTCAACAGACTCCGTTCCAGAGTTGCAAAGAAAAACTTTATCCAACCCATCCACCAGCGACGTGATCTTTTCCATCAACTCCGCGCGCTTGTCATTCGGGAAGGTTTCAAAAAGCGTTATCAGCGTGGACGCCTGCTTATAGATTGCCTCCGCAATTTTCGGGTGAGCATGACCGAGGTTGGCAACGCCATGTCCCGATGAGCAATCCAAATATTCCACGCCGTCAATATCAAACAACGATGCGCCTTGTCCGCGCACAATCACGAGCGGTTGTTTGGCATACGTGCCCGCGCCATGTTTGTTTTCGATTTCGATTATTTCATTTGCATTCATGCAATCACCGTTCCGTTTCCTGATAAAGCATTTGAAATTGGATTTTGAATTCGACCATCCGCGATGACAACGCGACTCACGCCGCCCTTCAACGCTTCCTCCGCGCCCAACACTTTTTTCTTCATGCGACCTTGCGCCGCTTCACCCGCCGCCGACAGTTGACTCTGCGGCAGCTGCCGAATGAGAGTTGACTCGTCTGGGAAATTCTTCATCAGCCCAGGCACCGCCGTGAGCAAGAGCAGAGTCTCCGCCTTGAGCGCGGATGCCACCATCGCCGCCACGCGGTCAGCATCCACATTCAACGCCTCGCCTTTTTCACTGACAGCCACTGGCGCGATGACGGGTAAATAGCCAGCATTGAGTAACATAAAAAGCAACTCGCTATTAACCGTATCGATCTTACCCGTGTAATCATCGCGGATAATTTTACGTTTTCCATTTTCAACACTTTGAACAGAATCCTTGCGAGTGGCTTGTAAAAGTTTTCCATCCAGTCCGCACAACCCAAACGCATTGACTCCCAGCATTTGCAACTGTTCCGTCAACAACGAATTGACCTTGCCATTCACCGCCATCAAGAAGATTTCCAAAGTTTTTCTATCTGTATAACGGGATGTGTAACCCGAAGGCGAAGTGATCATCTTCGGCGGAGTGCCTAAAGATTCTCCCAGCATATTCGCTTCAGCAGACCCGCCATGCACAAAAACAAGGCGTTTGCCTTGCTTCAACAATTCCACGGCATCATTACAGATCGCGGAAAAATCCACACCTTCTGTACCACCGAGTTTTACGACTGTGATTTCATCCTTCATAATTCATCCTTCATCCTTAAATAGGATGCAGCCCCGCAAACTCCAACCCCAGCGTCTCATTCCAGCCCATCATCAAATTCATGCACTGCACCGCCGAACCAGACGCGCCTTTCATCAAATTATCAATCGCGCATATCGAAACAACATGACCATTGCTCTCGTCCAGTTCAAATCCGAGGTCGGCGTAATTGGAGCCAGATAAAATCTTCGGCTCAGGGACGCGATAAATCCCGCGCTGCTCCTTGACCACGCGCACAAAGGGATTTTCATTCGCAACCGCGCGATAGGCTTTCCATAAATCTTTTGTGGTAACACCTTGTTTTACTTTGGCATGAGCCGTCGCCAAAACACCGCGGACAATATCCACAGCCGTCATGGTCAGTGAAACATCTTTGACACCCATTTCCTGAATTACCTCCGCCGTATGACGATGTCCAAAAGCCGAGAATGTCCGAACCACATTCGCGCGCTCCGCATGATGTGAACCAGAATTTCCTTCCGCGCCACCCTCCGATGAACCGACTTTAATTTCAAGAATCACAGGCGCGGACAAGTCAATCAAATCCGCTTTGACCAATGGCAGCAGCGCGAGATTGCTCGCCGTGGCATTGCACCCCACGCCGCTGATGTAACTGGCTTTCGAAATCTCTTCACGATGAAGTTCAGGCAAGCCGTACACAAATTTGCTTAACCACTCTGGCGCGGCATGTTTCTCGCCGTACCATTGCTCATAAAACGCCGCATCCCGCAGACGGAAATCCGCCGCGAGATCAATAATCTTTGGCGCAAGTTTTGCATACGCTTCGATGTGAAGTTGCGCCTGTCCATGCGGCTGGGCGAGAAAGAGAATGTCCACAGGTTCAAGTTGCAGAGGGTCGCTAAACTTCAACTGCGTGCGCTTGCGTAAATTGGGATGCGTCTGATACACATATTCGCCCATCCTTGAGCGCGATGTAACTTGCTTAATTTCAACCTGCGGATGTCCTAACAACAAACGCAGCAACTCCCCGCCGCCATAACCAGAACCGCCGATGATAGATATTGTCGTCATTAATAATTGCTCCTATTCAAAACCAGTTATCAGTTTTCAGTAATCAGTTATTAGTCATTCAACATGTCGCTCACTTGATCCACTGATGACTGTTCACTGATCACTGTTCACTGATCGCTATTCACTTCTCGCCACTCTTCGCCACACTCACTGTATATTCCACAATCTCCCCCGCAATATCAATCCCACTCAACGGCTGCATCGTATGAAACTCCATCGTGTGATTGATCTCGTTGACGATCAACCCCTTTTCAGGATGTTCGACAATATCCACAGCCAGCACGCCGCCGCCGACCGCCGCAGTTGCTTTCAAGCATATCTCTTCGATCTCAGGCGTGATGGGACACAACTCCCCTTCTCCGCCGCGCGCCGTGTTCGTGATCCAATGTTCAGACTTGCGATACATGGCGGTCAGCACGCGGTCACCGATCACAACCGCGCGGATGTCGCGCCCAGGCTTCTCGATGAACTCTTGAATGTAGAAAACAGAATGTTGCACGGAACCAAGCGTCGCCTTGTGTTCCAGCACGGCTTCCGCCGCGTCACGGTCGTTGATCTTTGCCAGCAATCGTCCCCACGAACCGACGACAGGTTTCAACACAACCGGATAACCAAACGCTTCAATCGCTTCCAACGCGGCTTCGGGCGTGAACGCCACCACGTTGCGCGGCTGAGGCACGCCCGCCTTCGCCAACATCGCAGACGTGGTCAACTTGTCGCCGCACACTTCCGCCACCGCCACCGTATTCACCGTCGGCACGCCGAATGAGTTTAACAAGCGCAGTGCATACAGTCCGCTGGTGTAACTGATACTGCGTTCCAGCACCGCGTCAAACGCGCGCCACGGTTCGGGATTTTCCAAATCAAATGAAATCGCGCGGTCATCGAGTCTTTCGTAATCAATGCCGCGTTTTTCCATCGCCGCAAAAATCCATTTTTCTTCCACGCGCACGCGGGAAAATAAAACGCCAATTTTGAGTCGTCTTTGCATAAATCAATCTCCGTGTTGCGTGTTGCGTGTTTCGTTTTACGAACCACGCAACACGCAACATATTATTCCCCCCAATCTTCCTGTTCCATAGGCGCGAGTTGCACTGCGGCGGGGTCAAGCGCAGTGATTTCAAGATCAACACCACAATCCGAGCAAACGATAATTTCACCAACTTCGATTCCAGCATCCAATCCAATTTGGGCTTCACATTCGGGGCAGGTTACAGCAGACATTTTATACTCCTTTGATTTTTTGTATTTGATTTTTGACAGATTGGAGACTCGTGCCGCCAATCGCATTTCTTTTTTCGACGGATTTCAGCGGGTCGAAGACTTGATACACATCCGCTTCAAACGCCGGACTGAGCGCCTGATACGCTTCGAGTGACAGTTCTTCCAACTGGACATTTTTCTCCCCCGCCAAGCGGACAGCTTTTCCTGCTATCGCATGAGTCTCGCGGAATGGGATTCCCTTGTCCACGAGATAATCCGCCAGATCAGTTGCCATCATGAACGAGTCAATCGCGTTTCGCATTCGCTGAGGTTTTGCAGTGATGGTTCGCAATGCGCCAGCGATAACGGGCAGGATTGCAAGCAAGGTATCTGTCGCCTGAAAGACAGGCGCTTTATCTTCCTGCAAATCTTTATCGTAAGTGGAAGGTAAACCTTTGAGCGTGGCGAGCAAACCTGCCAACATACCGATCAACGTGCCAGCCTTGCCGCGTGTCAACTCAAAGACATCGGGATTCTTTTTCTGCGGCATCAGGCTTGAGCCTGTTGAAAAAGAATCAGAGAGTTCAAAGAAACCAAACTCGGCGCTGGTGTACAAAACGATTTGCTCGGCGAGTTTACTCAGGTGAATTCCTGTCAGCGTGGCGCAGAATAAAAATTCAGCGGCGAAGTCTCGATCTGAAACAGCATCCAAACTATTTGGCGAAGCGACTGCAAAGCCAAGCGACTCAGCCAGTGCGGCACGGTCAACGGGGACAGGCGTGCCAGATAATGCGCCAGAACCGAGTGGCAAAATTGAAACGCGCTTTATTAAATCAGTGAGGCGTTCGCGGTCACGTTGCAGCGGATGAAAATGACTCAGCCACCAATGCGCCAGCAAAATTGGTTGAGCGCGTTGAAGATGGGTGTAGCCTGGCATGAGGGTTTCATTTGCTTTTTCAGCCTGCTCGATCAATGCAGATTGCAGAATGCGGATTGCAGAATCTAATTGTGGGATTGTCTGCAACATCCATAATCTGAAATCGGTGGCGACTTGATCGTTGCGGCTGCGTCCCGTGTGGAGTTTGCCAGCGACTGCGCCAACGAGTTCTGTTAATCGGCGCTCAACGGCGGTGTGAATATCTTCGTCGGAGGGGACGAAGATAAACTCACCCGAAGCGAATTCTCGTTTAACAGTATCAAGCCCGAGCGAGATCGAAGCGTGTTCTTCATCCAGCAAAATATTTGCTTTGTGCAACGCATTTGCCCACGCGATGGAACCATCCACATCCTGAATCGCCATGCGTTGATCAACAGACAGGGATGAATTTAAATCCCAGGCTTGTTGATTAAGTTTCGTTGAAAAGCGTCCACCCCAGAGGGTCATGTGTTCTCCTTATTATTCGTCATTGCGAGAAGGGCGCTCTCCCCGACGAAGCAATCTCCAATGTCATGAGTGAGATTGCTTCGGGCAAAAAGCAAGTGCGCCCTCGCAATGACGTTAGTCTCTCTTGAATTTTGAATAATCAGGCTTGGGCATATCGAGACCCGAAACGGGCAAGCCATTGAGCGCGCGGACTTTCATGCTCAGACCGAAGAGTCGAATGAAACCCTCGGCGTGACTCTGATCGTAGACATCCTCTTCGCCGAAGGTGGCGAAATCTTCGCGATACAAACTGAACGGAGATTTCTTTCCAGCCGTGATGATGTTGCCTTTGTAAAGTTTGAGGCGCACCAGACCCGTGACGGGACCTTGCGTGGAATTGACGAAGGCGTCAATCGCTTCGCGCAGAGGCGTGAACCACAGACCGTTGTATGTGACTTCGGCATATTTGACGGCGACCATCTCCTTGAAGTGCATGGTCTCACGGTCAAGCACGAGCGACTCGAGTTCGCGATGGGCATACAACAAAATAGCGCCGCCAGGAGTTTCATACACGCCATGTGATTTCATGCCGACGAGTCGATTCTCGACGAGGTCAACGCGACCAATGGCATGAGCGCCGCCGATGGCATTGAGCGTCTCGACAATTTTTGCGGGTGAAAGTTTTTCGCCATTGACTGCAATCGGATTTCCGCTTTCAAATTCGATCTCAACATATTCGGCTTCGTCGGGCGCGTTCTCTGGCGAAGTAGAAAGTTGATACATCGCCTCTTCGGGTTCGTTCCACGGGTCTTCCAACAGACCGCCTTCATGCGAAAGATGCCAGAGATTCGAGTCGCGGCTGTAAATGGATTTAATGGTGGCGGTGACAGGCACGTTATGTTTCGCGGCATACGTAATCGCGTCTTCGCGTGAGCGGATGTCCCACTCGCGCCACGGAGCGATGATCTTGAGTCGCGGGTCGAGCGCCATGACAGTCAATTCAAAACGAACCTGATCGTTCCCCTTGCCTGTCGCGCCATGCGCAATCGCATCCGCGCCAACTTCGTGAGCCACATCCACGAGATGTTTGGCGATCAACGGACGCGCAACCGACGTGCCCAATAAATACTTGTGTTCATAGACCGCCCCCGCCTTGAGCATTGGGAAAAGATATTCGGCAGCAAACTCTTCCTTCATGTCGTGGATGATGCACTGACTCGCGCCGCTGTTAATGGCTTTCTGTTCGAGTCCGCGCATGTCTTCGTCGCCCTGCCCCACGTCTGCGCAAAAGCAGACCACTTCACAACCGTAATTCTCTTTGAGCCACGGTACGATCACGGATGTATCGAGTCCGCCTGAGTAGGCGAGGACGACTTTTTTGACTTGCGGTTTCGGTTTTGGATTCATTTGTTGCTCCTTGTTTTTATTTACTGGGAAAACCCTAAAGGTTTCCTTTGCAATCGAACACGAAATTTAGCGGGATTGTTTTGTCAACGGTTTATCTGGTTAGCCGGAAAAACCTTTAGGGTTTGCATAAGCGGGAAAATAAAAACAGCCCTCCGAGAAGGAGGGCTGTTTGGGTTGACTTGTGGCTATGTGTTAGCGCGCTGTTGCGTTCGCTCTGCCGTCAAAACAAAAAACTCCCGACCTTCTCAGGGAAGTGGGCTTCGGACGACGGGTACGCGGGAGTGCAAACGCTGAAAACAAAGTGCTGTGCATATTGGGCGCAATTCTACTACCGATATGAAATGAGTCAATGATTTTTGATGGGCAATCCATGGCTGTAGCAAAGTCAGGAAAATCTTAGCGCGAAATACGCAAAATTGGCGAATGGACGCGAAAAAGGAAAAATTCGCGCTCTTTCGCTTTTTTCGCGGCGTTCGCGTTAAAACAACGCCATGAATTCAGAACCACGTCAAGCGACTTTGCAACAACCATAATGGGCAATCTTGTGGGAAGGATAAATAATAGACTTTATCGGAAATAACACACAGGCACCGTCCCGACACTTGCGCCGCGCGCTAGTGCCCGAACAACTTAAAATTGATGGGTAAAAGCGGCTGAATTTCGCCGCTTTTACCCTACATCTTCATGTTGTTCGGGTACTAGTGCGGTGAGGTTTTTTTCGAGGAATTTGAACGTCTGGCGGCAACCTTCAGGACGTTTTTTCTAATTACCGATAAAGTCTAATGAATGCTGAATAAAACGTGTTGCGTGTTTACCTGTCTACCTGCCTCCCAATCATATTCAACACAAATTTGCCAATGCAAAAATATTCCATTGAACCTCATTCTGTCATATAATCGATAAATTAATGGATGCCTGACAGGTAATTTTTTTCATACGCAGGCGCCAAGGAGGTGGAGACAATCCAAGTAGATTCATAATAGATGTGTTTGATTTGCTTATGTGATACACCAACTTATTTTCTCCAAGGAGGAGAACAACATGCGTAAACTTACAGTACTAAGTATTTTGGTCATTATCAGCGTGCTCGTGGCAGCCTGCGCGCCCGCCGCCACAGAAGCCCCTGCCGCCACAGAAGCGCCAGCCACCGAGGCTCCCGCCCCGGCTGCTCCGCCTCCCGCGCCGGTGATCGAAGTCACCGTGCCTGGTTATGGTGAAACCCTGAAAGCCGTTCAGGAACGCGGCAACATTGTCTGCGGCGTCAACGCACAGGTGCCAGGCTTTGGCTACGTGGATACCGCCGGCGTTTTCTCCGGCTTCGATGTGGACTTCTGCCGCGCCCTCGCCGCCGCCGTTTTTGGCGATCCCGGAAAAGTTGAATACCGCGCGTTAACTTCTTCAGAACGCTTCACCGCCCTGCAAGCCGGTGAAATTGACGTACTCAGCCGCAACACCACCTGGACCCTGACCCGCGACACCGAACTGACCGGCAACTTCGTCCACACCATGTTCTATGATGGCCAAGGCATGATGGTTCCCGTGGACAGTGGCCTCACCACCCTCAAAGACCTCGAAGGCGGCACCATCTGCGTCCAGACCGGCACCACCACCGAACTCAACCTCGCGGACGTTATGGCCGCCGAAGGAATTACCTACACTCCCGCCGTCTTTGAAGACAGCAACGCCACCCTCGCCGCTTATGCAGAAGGTCGCTGCGACGCCATCACCACCGACAAATCCGGCCTCGTCTCCAACCGCGCCTCCCTGGCTGACCCCGCCGCTCACGTCATCATGGATGTGACCATGTCCAAGGAACCGCTCGGACCCATGGTGCGCCACGGCGACGACCAGTGGTTTGACATCGTGCAATGGACAGCCTTCGCCCTGTTCACCGCCGAAGAATTCGACATCACCAGCGCCAATGTGGACGATGTAAAAGCCAGCGCAACCAACCCCTCCGTTATGCGTTTGCTCGGAGTAGAACCCGGCATGGGCGCCAAACTCGGTTTGTCCGAAGATTGGGCTTACAACATCATCAAACTTGTCGGCAACTACGAGGAAATCTACAACGCCAACCTCGGCCCCGACACCCCCACCTTCATTCCACGCGGCCTCAACAGCCTCTACACCGATGGCGGCCTGCTCTACGCCCCCCCTGTCCGTTAAATAACTTGGGTGCATTTCAACTCAAAGGCGCAGTCACTTCGCAAATGAGTTGAAAGAAAGTCGTGTTGCGTAAACCTTCAAACGGAATACGCAACACGCAACAACGCTTCAACATAAAACGCACCCAATAATTTCAAGTCCATCGGAGGCGGTTATGCAACGCGAACCAACGCACAGGGCAACCACACCTTTCTGGCGGGATGAACGCTTTCTACAAATCTTCGGTCAAATAATTTTTCTATTTGCCGTTTTCAGTTTCGGCTTCATAATTTTCAGAAACATGCAATCGGGTCTCGAAAAACAGGGCATGAAGTTGGGGCTGTCATTCCTGCAAGGCATCGCCGGCTTCGACATCGCCGAACTGCCCATCGAATACAGCCGCAGCTCCTCATACTTGCAGGCATATACCGTCGGCTTGCTCAACACACTCCTCGTCAGCAGTATCGGAATATTCTTCGCCACCATTTTGGGCGTCATCCTGGGGGTGGCCCGCCTTTCCAAAAATTTCATCATCAACCGCCTGGCGTTCATTTATTTGGAAGTCATGCGCAACTTCTCCCTGCTCGTGTTTTTGATCTTCTGGTATCAGGGACTGTTTTTGAAATTGCCCAAAATCAAACAAGCCATTATCTGGTTCGATTCGATCTACTGGACAAATCGCGGCATCGCCATTCCCTGGGGACTGCCAACCGCCTCCTTCCCCACCTTTCAACTGATCCTGCTCTCAGGCTTGGTCCTCGCTGTGAGCGTATTCTTCGCCTTGCAAGCCTACGCCAACCGCACGGGACGCGCCCCCCTCAGCACCCTTTGGTCCATGCTCACATTTCTTGTTGTCGCCGCAATCGGCTGGATCGTCATGCCCGCCAAACCCCTTGAAATAAGTATGCCTTTTGTCAAAGGATTAAACCTTTCAGGCGGAAAAATCTTCTCCCCCGAATTCATGGCGCTGACCTCCGGGCTTGTCTTGTATACCGCCGCATTCATTGGCGAAGTGGTACGCGCAGGCATTCTCGCAGTTTCAGGTGGACAGGTGGAAGCGGCACGCGCACTCGGACTCAATGGATTTCAAACCCTTCGGCTGGTGATATTTCCACAAGCCCTGCGCGTCATTGTCCCGCCGCTTACCAGTCAATACCTCAACCTCACAAAAAATTCATCCCTCGCAATTGCCATTGGCTACCCCGATATGTTTTATATCTCAGGCACGATCATCAACCAAAGCGGGCGCGCCGTTGAAATGATCGCAATGGTCATGTTAACCTATCTGACCTTCAGCCTCGTCACATCCGCTTTCATGAACTGGTACAACAACAAAATAAAATTGGTGGAGCGTTGAAATGAATCAACCAGACACAATTCTCCCTCCGCTCACCGAACGCTCCGGCATCCTGCGCTGGCTGCGCCACAACCTCTTCGGCACCTGGCTCGACGGCCTGTTGACAGTCTTCGGCCTGCTTCTGATCTACCTGGCCGCCAAAGGTTTACTGACCTGGATATTTACAATCGCCGAATGGGATGTGGTCGTCGCCAACTTGCGTTTGTTTATGATCGGTCAATTCCCCCTCGAGCAGGTCGGGCGGCTCTGGGTTGGGTTGGGCTTCCTGCTATTCCTAACCGGCAACTCCCTCGCAATCTGGGACAAGCGCTCCTACATCGCCGCCATACTCGTTTTGGCTTTCCCGCTATTTTTGGCATTCCTTCCTTTTGACAGCAATACGCGCCAATGGTTGATCTTCTTAACCGCCACAGGGGCAATCGGCTGGGGACTGGGTTTTTCCAATCCGCAGGCGCTGAAAAAAACCGTAGTAGCCGGCTGGATCATATCCCTGCCTATTATTGTCCTGCTGACCCGCGGCTTTACTGACCCCGAGGCTGGCGGCGCGATAGCGATTGTGGGAACAAACCTGTGGGGCGGTTTACTGCTAACCTTCCTGCTGACGGTAGTCGCAAACATCTTCTCCTTCCCACTCGGTTTATTCCTCGCCCTCGGGCGCCGCTCCGAACTGCCCATCATCCGCTGGTTTAGCGTTGGCTATATTGAATTGGTGCGCGGCGTTCCGTTGATTACCATCCTGTTCATGGCTCAATTAATGCTTCCGCTCTTTGTGCCCGGAGGCATGGACATTGACCGCGTCCTGCGCGCCATGGTCGGAATGACCCTGTTCAGCGCGGCCTATCTCGCAGAAAATGTGCGCGGTGGGTTGCAAGCCATTCCCAAAGGTCAATTTGAAGCGGCGCACGCCCTCGGCTTGAGCGGCGCAAAAACCATGATCTTCGTCATCCTGCCGCAAGCCCTGCGGCTCATCATTCCCATCTTGGTCGGGCAGTTCATCTCAGTTTTCAAAGACACCGCGCTTGTGGCAATCGTGGGCCTCTTCGATTTACTGGGCATTGCCCGCACCGTGCTGTCTCAGCCTGAATTTATAGGATTACACCGCGAGGTATACGCTTTTGTTTCCCTGCTGTACTGGGTTCTAAGCTATGCCATGTCGTACATCAGCCAGCGGCTCGAAACAAGCCTGGGGATAGGCACACGTTAAAGGAGAGTACCCCATGAATGACTTAAAACAATCCATCATTACAGTAAACGACGTGCATAAATGGTATGGAAATTTCCACGCGCTAAAAGGCATAAACATGGAAGTTGCCAAAGGCGAAGTGATCGTCATCTTTGGCCCTTCGGGGTCTGGGAAATCCACATTTATCCGCACCATCAATCGGTTGGAAGAACACCAGCGCGGAGAAATTCTGGTGGATGGCATCGAACTGACCCATGATGTGCGGAATATCGAAGCCGTGCGCATCGAAACAGGCATGGTCTTTCAGCAATTCAACCTCTTCCCGCACCTGACCGTCATGCAAAATATCACCCTTGCCCCCATTCAAGTCCGTAAGTGGGATAAACAAAAAGCCGAAGAAACCGCCATGCAATTACTGGTGCGCGTCGGCATTCCCGAACAGGCAAACAAATTTCCCGGCCAACTTTCCGGCGGACAGCAGCAGCGCGTCGCCATTGCCCGCGCGCTTGCCATGCAGCCCAAGATCATGCTCTTCGACGAGCCAACCTCCGCGCTCGACCCTGAAATGATCAAGGAAGTGCTGGACGTAATGGTGGAACTCGCCAAATCAGGCATGACCATGCTCGTGGTCACCCACGAAATGGGATTCGCCCGCGCAGTTGCAAACCGCATGTTCTTCTTCGATCAGGGACAGATCGTGGAAAGCGGTTCCCCGGAAGAAATCTTCAAAGCCCCAAAAGAGGAACGCACAAAATTATTCCTCTCGCAGATACTGTCTCATTAACTCACCTTACGCGAAACGTCCCGAAGGTTCTCGTAAATCAAGCTGGTTTGTAGCCCAAACCTTCGGGACGGTGCGTAACATCAGTCATTAACCCATTCGAGTTTACTCTTGACATCAATCCATCACTCGCATAGAATACCGCCCAACATGAACTCGGCTCACTTCCACATGACCATGACCACAACTACCTCCGGTACCCACCGTGAGGCATTTGTGCATGGAAAGAAGTAACCGAACAAACAAGGTTATCTCAAAACACACAACGCCTCACGAAAACGTGGGGCGTTTTTGTTTACCTCATTACAGGAGAACACCATGCAAAAAACACTTGTCATGAAATTCGGAGGAACATCTGTAGGTTCTACAGATGCGCTGAAAAGTGCGTTTCAAATCATTCAGGATGCAAAGAAGGATTGGGATCGAGTCGTCGTTGTGACTTCTGCGATGTCTGGCGTAACGAACCTGCTACTGGACTCTGCCGCCTCCGCTTCGCAAGGGAAAGTTGATTCACTTCCGAGTGCAGAATCCACGCTGAGAGAAAAACACTTCGCCGCCGCCGATACGCTCATCAAGGACGAGAAACTTCGCGAGCAAACAAAAGCCGAAATCAACTCGCTGATTTCCCTGCTCATAGATTTATGCAAAGCGATTGCCGTGCTCGGCGAAGCCAGCCCGCGCGCGATGGATGCGGTGGCGTCACTGGGCGAACGGATGAGTATGTGCCTGTTGGGCGCAGTCGTCAATGATGCGGGGATCAAAACCAAAGCCGTCGTATCCACTGAGTTCATCGTCACCAACGCGCATTATCAAAACGCACATCCCGATTTCAAAGCGACTACAGAAAAGACACGGGAGATTTTGAATCCATTGATGGATGCAGGCATTATTCCCATTACAACGGGATTTATCGGCGCGACACCCGAAGGCGTGATCACAACCCTCGGACGCGGCGGCAGCGACTACTCTGCCGCAATCCTCGGCGCGGTCCTCCCCGCTGACGATGTCTGGATTTGGACAGATGTTGACGGAGTCATGACTACCGATCCGCGCATTGTGCCGAATGCAGTCACCCTCCCAGAAATCAGCTACAACGAAATTGCGGAGCTTGCCTATTACGGCGCGAAAGTCCTGCATCCCAAGACCATCCGTCCCATATTGGATGCGGGCATTGGCTTGCGAATCTGCAACACGTTCAATCCATCGCACCCTGGCACGCGGTTGATTGCCAGCATCAAAAGCAATGGCAGGGTGGAGGGAAAAGTCATCAAAGCCGTGACCGCCATCCGCAAGCAGAGACTGGTCACTATTGAAGGGCGCGGCATGTTGGGCGTCCCTGGCGTGGCGGCGCGCGCGTTCGGCGCGGTGGCATCCACGGGCACAAGCGTTCCGTTGATTACTCAGGCATCTTCGGAACAGTCCATTTGCTTCGCCGTGCCATCAGAACTTGCGCCCATGGTTTTATCTGCGCTCGAAAAAGCATTTGCCGCCGAAATCGCAGACGATGACATTGACCGCGTTTGGGCAACGGAGGATGTCTCCATCATCACCGTTGTTGGCGCGGGAATGCGGCACACGCCCGGCGTTTCGGGTCGGGTTTTCAGCCAGCTTGGAAATCACGGCGTCAACGTGCTCGCCATCGCACAGGGTTCTTCGGAAGTATCCATTAGTCTCGTAGTGGATGCGGTGGATACGGAGAATGCGGTGAGGGCGCTACATGAGCTTATTGTTGCAAGTTGAAAGTTGAAGGTTCCAAGTTAGAACATATAACCTGCAACCTTCAACCTACAACCTTCAACCTGTAACCTTCAACCTGTAACCTTCAACCTGTAACCTTCAACCTGTAACCCTATCTTACTTCAGGAGTTTTCCATGTCCCAATCTCAAATCCCCGTAGCCATCCTGGGCGCGACAGGTTCTGTCGGCCAGCGTTTTATTTCTTTGTTGGATAATCATCCGTGGTTCAAGGTTGTCGCGCTTGCCGCATCTGATCGTTCGGTTGGACAAAAATTTTCAGACGCGTGCCGCTGGGTGTTGAATGATCCCATGCCTGATTACGCGCGCGAAATGATCGTCGTGCCTGCGTTGCCAGAATCAGTAAATGCAAAAATTGTCTTCTCGGCATTGCACAATGAAATCGCAAAAGACCTCGAGCCGCAGTTTGCAAAAGCGGGTGCAGCAGTTTGTTCAAATGCCTCGTCCTATCGCCGCGAAGAGGATGTGCCGCTTTTACTGCCCGAAGTGAACGCGAAGCATATTCAACTGGTGAAGATTCAGCGCGAGCAGCGCGGCTGGAGCGGATGCATCCTCACGAATCCAAATTGCACGAGCACAGGGCTGACGGTTGCGCTCAAGGCATTGAATGATGCATTCGGGGTGAAAAAAGTTTTTGCAGTTTCCTTGCAGGCGCTTTCGGGCGCGGGTTACCCTGGCGTCTCTTCGCTCGATATCATTGACAATGTGATTCCCAATATCAACGGCGAAGAAGAAAAGGTGGAATGGGAACCGCGCAAGATGCTCGGCAAGTTGAACAGCGGCAAAATTGATTTAGCGAATGTGACCTTCAGCGTTCACACGAACCGCGTGGCAGTCATTGACGGGCATACGGTTTGCGCGAGTGTGCAATTGGAAAAGCCGGTTGAGCCTGAAACTGCGATTCAGGCATTGCGCGATTACGCCGCCCCTCCATCAGCGAGGGAACTGCCTTCGAGTCCCCGACCAGTTATCAGCGTAAGAAATGAAGCGGACAGGCCCCAGCCAAGACTCGACCGATTAACAGGAAAAGGCATGACGACAGTCGTCGGCCGATTAAGGCGTGATCCCATCCTTGATCTTAAATTCGTTGTGCTATCCCACAACACGATTCGCGGCGCGGCAGGCGGATCGATCTATAATGCGGAGTTGTTAGTGAATGAAGGGTTATTGTGATTTTGCAGGTCACGTTTTCAACGTGACTTCACGCTGGCCACTTCGAGGACAAGCAAACGCCTACAATTTGCTACTTGACAAGCAGCAATTCGGCTGATATAACCCGCCCAATTAAATATTCGCTCTTATCCAGAGAGACTGAGGGAACGGCCCTTTGACGTCTCGGCAACCAAACGAAAGTTATGGTGCCAACTCCGACAGTGAATGGCAATGTCATTCAAGCACTGGAAGATGAGAGGACGGTATCGTATGTACCTCTTCTTGTATTTTCAGAAGAGGTTATTTTTTTCCTAACGGGGATAATAATAACCTCTTCTGAAAAGCGGATAAATCCTATTTCACCTTGCGTTTGTGACCCTCCCGAAGGACATCGGGACGATGTGAGCGACAGCGACACTTGCGCTGCACGCCAGTGCAGTGAGAATCTCCAAGATTATCTCAGAGACCCTTCGCTCCGCTCAGAATGACACAACAAAGATGAAATCATATTCAAGAGGAGATTCTTATGTCTACAACAGAACGTAAATTTGGTTTCGCCACCCGGCAGTTGCACGCGGGCTGTGACCCAGAGTCCACCACGGGCAGCCGCGCTGTGCCGATCTATCAAACCACTGCATACGATTTGCAAAGCACAGACCGCGCCGCGCGTTTGTTTGCCTTGCAGGAAGCGGGAAATATTTACACCCGCATCGGCAACCCAACCTCGAACGTGGTTGAGAAACGTATCGCTGACCTTGAAGGCGGGGTCGGCGCAGTCGAGACCAGTTCGGGTCACGCGGCGCAGACGACCGCCATTCTTACGATCTGCGAAGCGGGCGACCATATCGTTTCTTCGTCCACGTTGTATGGTGGAACAGTTAGTCAATTCAAGTACACCTTTCCACGTTTGGGAATCAGCGTGACGTTGGTTGACCCATCTGACCCGGAAAATTTCCGCAAAGCGATTCAGCCGAACACAAAATTGTTATATGGCGAGACCATCGCCAATCCATTTGGAAATGTCTTCCCGCTGGAAGAAGTTGCAAAGATCGCGGAGGAATTTCACATCCCGTTGATGATCGACAACACAGCCGCCACGCCATATTTATGCCGTCCGTTCGAATGGGGCGCGCACATCATCACCCACTCCACATCCAAATACATTGGCGGACACGGCACCTCCATCGGCGGCGTGATCGTGGACAGCGGTAAGTTCCAATGGTCAAAGAGTGAACGCCACAAGAATTTCAACACGCCAGACCCTTCGTATCACGATGTTGTGTACGCGGATGATTTTGGTCCGCTGGCGTTTATTTCCAAAGCGCGCGCTGGAATTTTGCGCGATCTCGGAACCTGCCAATCGCCCTTCAATTCGTGGCTGTTCATTCAAGGTTTGGAAACTTTATCTTTGCGCATGGAACGTCACGTCAGGAACGCGCAAGCCGCGGCTGAGTTTTTAGCCGATCATCCAAACGTGAATTGGGTCACGTATTCGGGTCTGCCGAATCATCCCGATTACGCGCGCGCTCAAAAATATCTACCCAAAGGCTCAAGCGCAGTGCTGGGCTTCGGCGTGAAAGGCGGACGTGAAGCAGGCGCAAAGTTTATCGACAGCCTGAAGTTATTCAGTCACGTTGCAAACTTCGGCGACGCGAAGTCGCTTGCCATTCATCCCGCCAGCACCACGCACTCGCAGCTTTCGGATGAAGAACAAAAAGCGGCAGGCGTCAGTCCCGATTTCATTCGCCTCTCAATCGGCCTTGAAGACATCGAAGATATTCTTTGGGATATCGATCAGGCGCTCAAATAATAAGGATGAAGGCGGAAGGATGAAGGATGAATTTTTTTTCCTTCGTTCTTCCCTTCATCATTCATCCTTCATAATTCATCCTTTCCCTCCCATGCCCATAAAAATCCCCGCCACCCTGCCCGCGCGCGCGATTCTTGAACGTGAAAATATTTTCATCATGGACGAAGACCGCGCGACCCATCAGGATATCCGCCCGCTGCGGGTTGCGATTCTGAATCTGATGCCCACCAAGATCACAACCGAAACGCAGCTCCTGCGCCTGCTATCCAACTCTGCGCTGCAAGTGGAAGTTACGCTGCTCCACACCGCCACCTACGAATCAAAGAACACGGACGCCGATCATTTGCTGGAGCATTACGCCACCTTCGAGGATGTTCGCCAGGAAAAATTTGACGGGCTTATCATCACGGGCGCGCCCGTCGAGCAAATGCATTTTGAAGAAGTCGAATATTGGGATGAACTGACTCACATCATGGATTGGGCGGAGACGAACGTCGAGTCAACTTTTTATATTTGCTGGGGAGCGCAAGCCGCGCTGTATCATAAATACGGCATCCCGAAATATGACCTGCCCCACAAGATGTTCGGCGTTTATGAGCATCGCATCCTTTCTTCGACCGAGAGCCTGCTGCGCGGATTCGACGACATTTTCCTCGCCCCACATTCCCGCCACACCGAGATCCGCCGCGTAGATATCGAGAAGGTGGATGAGTTGCAAATCCTCGCCGAATCTGATGAAGCGGGCGTGTATATCGTCGGCACAAAGGACGGACGCCATCTCTTCATCACAGGTCACTCGGAATACGACCCGCTCACTCTCAAAGGCGAATATGACCGCGATGTAAATAAGGGGTTGCCTGTTGACGTTCCGCAAAACTATTATCCAATGAATGATCCCACCCAACCGCCCAACGTCCGCTGGCGTGGACATGCCAATCTGCTGTATGCAAACTGGTTGAATTATTATGTCTATCAGGTCACGCCGTACGACCCGAACGAGATTCCCAAATAATCTACCGCCAGCGGGTAATCCGCTCGGGGATTCGCGCCTCCCCCAGCCCATGACACAATTTTTTCAGGCGCAGATACGCGCCCACCCATTTCAAGTCGCTGAGTTTCTCCTTGAGCGGGACATCCGTGCGAAGCGTGGATAGCTCCCTAAACAGCAGGGCATCGTCGTAATTCTTTTGAAGATTATCGACAAGCGTAGTTGCGCGACCAAGTCCCAATCCCAATTTGCCTGGGTCAGTTGGAATCGACTCGATGTGCTTGAAACGAGATAACACCACCGATGTGGATTTTTCTCCCCAGCTTTGAATCCCTGGATACCCATCCGCAGAATCGCCAACGAGTGCAAGGAAGTCTGGGATTGATTCAGGGCTGACGCCGAACTTCTTGATCACGCCTTTTTCATCCAGGATAATTTCACGGCGGCGATCCCAACAAACGACTCGCTCCCCTTCCACCAATTGCGCCAAATCCTTATCGGGCGAACAGATGACGATCTGTTCAACAGACTTGATTTTCTTGAATCGTGTTGTTGCCGCAGCAAGCGCATCGTCCGCTTCGAACTTGACCATCGGCCAGACGGCCAACCCCAAAGCAGACACAGCCTTTTCAGCCAGAGGGAATTGCGCCAGAAGAAGCGGGTCAACCCCCGCGCCTGTTTTATATCCTGAGTACAGTTTATTACGGAAAGACTCGATCACATGATCGAAGGCAACCGCAACATGGGTAACCTCTGGATCGGATAACAGCAACATCAGGCTTCGCACAAGTCCGAGTGTCGCGCCAACTTCCCGCCCGTCTGGAGCCTTCTTCGGCGGCGCGCCGAAATGAACGCGGAATAATTCGTACGTGCCATCTACCAGATGAATTTTCATGTACGCCAAGTCCTTCCTAAAACGTCCCGAAGGTTGACAACGCAATAAGGTCTTGTCGAGGAAACCTTCGGGACGTTGTTGTAAAGAAATTTTTCATTTACGCCAAACTCCCACGCACTTCTTTTGATTCTTCGCATCTTTTTCAGAGGCAATCAGCGCCAGCGCCTTTTCCCGAATCGATTCATCCCCGACTTCGTTGTACACATTCCGCATGGATACCAAAATATCATAGCGGATCAGCTTGCCGTTCTTTTCGGTGACACATTCCTTGAATCGTTTTTCCATCCCATCCAAATACAGCTTTTGTTGCTTCTTGCCAACCACCGCCACATTCCACAGCGACTGCATACAATGCCGCGCCGTGACAAAGCGTTCATCCTTTGTCACATTCAGCAATTTGTCATAGTCCTTGAAGATTCTGCCTTTGGGGTCGCTCTTTGCAAGATGCGTTAAGATTTGCGATGTAATCGCGCGGACGTGGTTATCCTTGTGAGCCAGACCTTCCACCAATTCATCCCAGGCATCGTACGCCCAATCTACAGGGTTCTCGGTCTTTTTCATTAACTCGTTGTAGGCTTTATTTTGCAGCTCGCCATCATCCGAGCGGATGTTGCCCAAATGGGCGCGAATGCTATTATCAGTAGTTCACGAAAACGCAACATGGGTATTGCGGCAAACGACATCA
>CAKKRM010000304.1 GCA_919902735.1 Anaerolineales bacterium
GCGGATTGAGCCGCAAATGCACGCGGCGGACAGTTTGGTCTTGCAGATATTCATAGTCCGCAGGGACAGTGACTTCGGCAACGACACGGTCGGTGGTCAGCCGTCGTTCGATCTTCTCCTGCGGTGGAATGTAGATCGAAACTTCACCTTCAATAACTGTTTGGCAGGCGAGGGCGTAACCTTGATCAATATCAACTTCTGAGAGCCGCAATGTGCTTCTGCGGCGGACATTTCCCTCCGTCACTTGCACCGCACAACGCCCGCAACGTCCCTGCGCGCCGCATGGCTGACCGATGTCAATACCTGCAATGTGCGCAGCGTCGGAGAGCAGAACTCCTGTAGAAACTTCTACTGAGGTTTGCTTATCGTTGTGGGTGAAGGTGATGGTGTGTTGCATGGGTTTGGTGCGTGTTCCGTTTTGTAAGCGCAACAGAACACGCAACACGAAACACGTTAGTTCAACGCCTGCTTCATAAACGCGGGCAGATCAACCGCCTCGCGCGGTCCAACGCGAATCTCCCAATCGGGGAGTTCTTCTTCGAGCTCGCCGGAAAGAACGGCAACATGCCCAGGCAGGACAATCCGCTTTTTGCTGACTTTGCTCGCCACGTCAAAGCCTTTGATGGCTTTTGCGATTCGTTCTGCGTCAAACTTGCCTGCCGCCCACGCGGTTAATACCGACATGCCTTCCGCATCCGTGACGACCAGCCATGCAGGCAAGCCGCTTCCTTCGACTTCATTGGCAACAGAGAAGTAGGTGATGCTGAAATTAGTCGTGACCAATACTGGGCTTTCGGGCTTGGGTGAGTTGATCTCGTAAATACCAGGTTGGACTTGAATCGGCTTCTGGGGGTCGGTATAAATGTTTTCGCGCAGGACGAGCAATGGGTAGAACAATTCAGGTTTGAACTCGCTCAGCACAACAAAGCCTGCATATTTTGCAATCGCTTGCGCGGCGGCGACACCTTCATCTTTTGCGTCGCAGGGGAAAGCGATGATGGGATAACCGAGGGAACGCACATTCTTGAGCGCAAGTTTCCGCAATTGTGTACTGCGCGCCAATGATGCGCTCAATGTCGCTGCGGCAGGGTCAAGAACCATATCTTCGACACCTTTGGCTTGAATCTTTTGAGTCAAGTCTGCAAGGACATCAAGTGAATCTGCTT
>CAKKRM010000305.1 GCA_919902735.1 Anaerolineales bacterium
GTTTCATATTCAATCATTCGCCTATCATAACGCTATTTCCGATAACGTCTAATATTATCAAGTCAGCCGCTTCCAACAATGGAACAGATTGGACCAAGAATTCTTTTGGAGTACGGTACTTGCGATATTGAATTGTTAGCGAATTGGATGACTTGGAGAAAATGGATTTACGATATTGATAATCGGTCTGCACAAGAAACAGGGTATTTGTTTGAGCCAATTTTAGCCAGCAGTTTAGGTGGTGAAACTGTTGGAGCAAGAAACTCGCCAATTAAACGAGTTGACGAGAACGGAAATCCTACAAATAACGGAAGGCAAGTTGATTGCCTCATCGCAGATACGAACACAGCCTACGAACTTAAATTACGAGTAACCATTGCCGCCAGTGGTCAAGGCAGGTTTGCGGAAGAGTTATCTTTTCCCGTAGAGTGTCAAGCCGCAGGGTATACGCCTGTGTTATTAGTTTTAGACCCAACGCCATCAAATAGGCTTGCAGAATTATCTGAAAAGTATATTGAATACGGCGGTTTCTTACTTCAAGGTGAACAAGCATGGGAACACATGGAGCAACAAGCAGGTAATGTCATGTCAATATTTATTGAAAATTACATTAAACCCGCCCTAAAACTCCTGGATGATTTAGAAATCAAACTACTTCAAAAAATTTCGCTTGAATGGTATGGCGATTCTATAAAGATTTCAAACGATAGCGTAAACTACAACATTTCCAGACCAAACGGCGGCTAAAAAAGTATGCATTGGACGCTGGGGATCCTGCGCCATTTTCGAGCATTTTTCTGGCTTCGAGTTTCTTCTGCTCCCAAACATTGTCCAGCCTGTACTAAGCTTGACGAAGCGCCCGCCTGGTTATAATTCCCTAAAATCTTACACATCTCTTACGCCGCATTGATGAATCGTCGATGCGGCTTTTGTTATAATGCCCCCATTGATAGACAGTGGACGATTGACCGTGTTCCACCGCCCGTCAGGAGGAACCCCCCATGATGAGATTTGACAGATTTACCGAGAGAGCACAGGAAGCCGCCCAGCGCGCCGCGGAAATCATCCAGCGCTACGGGCATAACCAAATTGACACCGAACACATCCTGCTGGCGCTAATCGAACAGCCCGGCGGCGTAATCCCCCAAATCCTTGAAAAATTAAGCGTCAACGCCGAAGCGTTAACCGAACGACTTGATGCGACCCTGCGCGCCAGCCCCAAGGCGAATATCTTTGGCGGCGGCGCGGGACAAATTTTCATTACGCCTCGCGTCAAGCGGATCATTGATCTGGCAAACGAAGAGGCGAATCGTCTGAAAGATGAGTATATTTCCACAGAGCACATTTTTTTGGCGATCCTCACCGAGCGCAACACACCCGCCGCCCGCATTTTGGAATCGGCCGGGTTGACTCGTGACCGCGTCTACGATGCCATTCAAGACCTGCGCGGCGGACAGCGCGTCACCGACCCACAGGCCGAGACGAAATACCGCACCCTCGAAAAATACTCGCGTGATTTAACGCAACTGGCACGCGAAGGCAAGCTCGACCCCGTCATTGGCCGAGACAAAGAGATTTTACGTCTCATCCAAATCCTCTCCCGCCGCACGAAGAACAACCCCGTGCTGATCGGTGAAGCAGGCGTGGGCAAGACCGCCATTGCCGAAGGTCTCGCGCAAAAGATCGCGAGCAACGATATTCCCGAAATCCTTTCAGGCAAACGGGTTGTGGCTCTTGACCTGGGCGCGATGATCGCAGGCTCGCGCTTCCGCGGCGAGTTCGAAGAACGCCTCAAAGCCATCATGGATGAAGTGCAGCGCTCCAAGGGCGATGTCATTTTGATGATCGACGAGTTGCACACCGTCATCGGAGCAGGAGCAGCCCAGGGCGCGATGGATGCGAGCAACATGCTCAAACCGGCGCTGGCCCGCGGCGAACTCCAATGCATCGGCGCGACCACGCTGGACGAATTCCATAAACACATCGAAAAAGACGCCGCGCTCGAACGCCGCTTTGCTCCCATCTATGTGGATGAGCCAAGCGTGGAAGATACGATCAAGATGCTGCACGGCCTGCGCGACCGCTACGAAGCGCATCACAAAGTCCATTTTTCGGATGAAGCGCTCGAAGCCGCCGCCCGTCTGGCTGATCGCTACGTCACAGACCGCCACCTGCCCGACAAAGCCATCGACCTGATGGATGAAGCCGCCGCAAAATTACGCGTGGCTCTTTATTCCATGCCGCCCGATCTCAAGGCGTTGAAAACCGACATTGATAAACTCCATGCCGAAGAAGAGCAGGCAGGCCTCGAGCGCGATTACGAACGCGCCGCTCAAAAGAAAGCGGAACGCCTGCGCCTCGAACAGGAATACAGCGCCAAGCGCGATAAATGGGAAGCGGACCACCAGCTCGATGAAGTGGTGGATGTGGATGACATTGCATCCGTTGTCCATCAGTGGACGGGCATCCCCGTGACGCAGATGATGGAAACTGAATCGGTAAAATTGTTGCACATGGAATCGCGCCTGCATGAACGCATCATCGGGCAGGAAGAGGCTATTCACGCCGTCTCCGACGCCATCCGCCGCGCGCGCTCCGGGTTGAAAGACCCCTCCAGACCGATTGGCTCATTCATTTTTATCGGCCCATCGGGTGTTGGAAAGACCGAACTTGCAAAAGCCCTCGCCTGGTTCATGTTCGATGATGAAGAGGCGCTCGTGCGTATTGACATGTCGGAGTATCGTGAACAGCACACGGTCAGCCGCCTGTTCGGTGCGCCGCCCGGATACGTTGGTTATGAAGAAGGCGGTCAACTTACGGAAGCTGTCCGCCGCAGACCGTACCGCGTTGTGCTTTTCGATGAAATCGAAAAGGCGCACCCTGAAGTGTGGAATGCCCTGCTCCAGATTTTGGATGATGGCCGCCTGACGGATGGCCAGGGCAAAGTGGTGGATTTCCGTAACACGGTTCTCATCATGACCTCGAACCTGGGCACTGAATACGTGACCAAAGGCGGCACCCTGGGCTTTCTCACCCAAAAAGCGGATAACGATGAACGCATCATGCACGATAAGATCGAGAAGGCTCTTAAAGGTGCGTTCCGCCCCGAGTTCCTCAATCGGGTGGATGAAACCATCATGTTCTCGCCGCTCTCCCTGAAACAAATGGAAGAGATCGTGGTACTGCAAATGAAGGAGGTGCAGGATCGTTTGAACGAGCACAACATCTCAGTCCAATTGACCGATGCCGCCCGTCTCTGGCTGGCTAAGGAAGGCTACGATCCCGCATTCGGCGCGCGTCCACTGCGCAGGGCTATCCAGAAATATGTCGAGAGTCCGCTTTCGGTGGAGTTGCTCGGCGGCAAGTTCAAGGATGGGGCCGTGGTGATGGTGGATGTGGACGAGAAGGAAAACAAGATAGTTTTCCAGACAGAAGCGTCTCCTGCGAAAAAGACGAAACATAAAGTAGATGCGTAAGGGTGACAGCGCGAGACTCAAATCTCGCGCTGTTTTTTTTTTCTGGAGTCCCTCAGCTTGCTGAGGGAAAAAATTCGGCAATACTTGTCGGGCAGCTCGCTGCCCGACTCCAGAGAGAAAACCACAGAGTAGATTCTGCCGATTAACGAGAAGCAACCGTCCGTTAGGCATGAAGCGCGAAATGTTTTTGTTGACCCGAATGTCCTAATCCTTTTTTCATTCGCACAAGGTATGATGGGTCAATCTTTTGAACGCCAGAGGAAACCATGACAGAAAATAAATCAAGCAATTCAGCAATCGTAATCGGCATTGTGACTTTATTGTGTTGTATCTGTGTACTGGTTGCAGGCATGGTCGGGTATGGGCTTTATGCATTTTCCCAAACCGCATCCATACCCACCCTGCCAGTTTCCATCACAGAACAGGCTCCTCCCACTGCGGAGGTTGAAGTTCCCCGCCCACCCGTTGACTCGATTTCCAACGAAACGCTGGAGACCCTGCAAAACGCCATTGTCCCTGAGAACGATCCTTATGAATCGGCCTGTAACTTGCTTGGCATCTGCGGCGTCTCAAAAACTGTCGAGAGTAAATCTTATAAAATCGGCGATCAGGAACAATTCTGGGTTTCAAACCAGGATACCGCCGAACATAATGAGATTACGGCTGCGCTGATGTATGAAACTCCCCATTCCTATTTTTGGGTGGAGAAAGGCACGAGCGTAAACGAAAAAGATATGAAAGCCTTGATGGATACGTTCGAGAACAAGATCTATCCCACCGACCGTGAGTTCTTCGGCAGTGAGTGGACGCCGGGCGTGGATGGCGACCCGCATATCTATGTCATTTATGCCACCAGTATTGGGCATAACATTGCGGGTTATTTCAACTCGTCCGACTCGTTCAATCCGCTGGTAAAGGAATACTCCAACGGGCATGAAACGTATGTGCTGGGCACCAGCCAGGCGCTTTCCGATGAATACACCTACGGTGTTTTGGCGCATGAGTTTGTGCATATGATCCAATTTCCCACGGACCGCAACGATGTTTCATGGATCAGCGAAGGCTTTGCAGAGGTGGGCGTTTTTCTAAATGGCTATTCGGTGGGCGGGGCGGATTTTGCATATATTCAAAGCCCTGACATGCAATTGAATACCTGGGCGGATAATTCGTCGCCTGATTTCAGCGCGCATTACGGTTCGAGTTTTCTGTACCTCACCTATTTCCTCGACCGTTTTGGCAAGGATGCCACAAAAGCATTGACGAGCAACCCTGAAAATGACATCACCAGCGTGGATGACACCCTTGCCGATCTTAATATCACCGACCCGCAGACTGGCAAGTTGATCACTGCTGACGATGTGTATATGGATTGGGCAATTGCCAACCTGCTCCAGGATAAATCAGTGGGGGATGGGCGTTATACCTATCATAATTATCCTGATGCGCCTCAAGCCTCCGCCACCGAGACAATTTCAACCTGCCCACAATCCGCGTTGACGCGCGATGTGCATCAATACGGCGTGGATTACATCGCCATCGAATGCGCGGGCGATTTCACACTTTCTTTCACAGGCTCAACGGTCACTGGCCTTTTGCCCGTTGACCCCTATTCCGGCGAGTACGCTTTCTGGTCGAACAAAGGCGATGAATCGGATATGACTCTGACACAGGAATTCGATTTCACAAGCGTCAGCGCGCCCATCGAATTATCCTTCCGCACCTGGTACGACATAGAAGAAGATTGGGATTATCTTTACGTGGAAGTTTCTGAGAACGGCGAAACCTGGCAGATCCTCACGACCCCTTCCGGCACCGACACGGACCCTTCCGGTAATTCGTATGGCTGGGGCTACACCGGCGCCACCAACGGCTGGATCGAGGAGAAGATCGATCTTTCAGATTTCACAGGCAAAAAGGTTTCCATCCGTTTTGAATACCTCACCGACGCGGCAATCAATGGGGAAGGCTTCATGCTGGACGATGTCCAGGTCGACGCAGCAGGCTACAGGTCCGATTTTGAGGCGGATGATGGCGGCTGGCAGGCGGAGGGATTCGTGCGAGTCCAAAACGTTCTTCCCCAGACTTTTGGCCTGGCTCTCATCCTGACGAGTGATTCAAGCGTGACCATGATCCCGCTCACGGAAGACCAAACGGCTGAAATCCCGCTTTCGTTGAAGGCCGGCGAAAAGGCGTTTCTGGTTGTAACAGGCACTACCCGTTTTACCCGCGAACTCGGCGCCTATCAGCTCGAAATTCGATAGGGTTGCAGAAAACAAATATCCCGCAGGCAAAACCTGCGGGATATTTGTTTTGAAACAGCAATTTATTTGGCAAAATTGATAATCACAATTCAGACATCCTGACTTATAATTTCAACCATCACCGATGACACCATTTAAAAATACTTCAGGTCAACGCAAGACAATTGCCGTACTCGGGGCGCAGTTAAGCCGCGTGTGGGGAGCTGAATTTATGGCGGGTGTGCTGGATTCTGCCAAAGCACAGGATGTGAACGTTGTTTATTTTGCAGGCGGCAAGCCCGTTGCCATTGGAGCGCCGGCCCATGAAGGCCGTTCCTACGGCTTGTATGACCTGATTAAACCCGGCAAATTCGATGGCATTCTGCTTTCTGCCGACATGGGCCACGGGCCTTCCGCCGGGGATATCAAAAATTTCTGCCTTTCTTTTGCCCCCACGCCGATCGTATCCTTTGCGGTTCCGGCGGAGGGGGTTACTTCGTTCATGGCGGATAACGAAGGCGGAATGCGCGCAGTGATCCGTCATTTGATCGAAGAGCACGGGTTCAAGCGAATCGCTTTCATACGCGGCATTCCCGGCCAGCCCGAAGCAGACCAGCGCTTTCACGCCTATAAAGAGGAATTAAAAGCCCACAACATCCGCCTCGATGAAAACCTGATTCTGGAGGGAGATTACACCCCGGAAAGCGGACGCGCCGCCGCGCGCATCCTGCTGGATGAACGCGGCGTGCAGGCGCAGGCGATTGCCGCCTCCAATGACCGCATGGCCTTCGGCGTGTTGGAGATATTACAAAAGCGCGGCATTCGCGTGCCGGACACCATTGCATTGACCGGATTCGACGATGTCAGCGATTCTCAGTCGATGGGCGTGCCATTGACGACCATTCACCAATCCTTTTATGAAGCCGGCAAACAGACCTTCGATGCCCTGTTCAAACGCATGAATGGGGAACAAGTGGCGGATATGAACATCCTTCCTTCGCACATGGTCGTGCGCTGGTCCTGCGGGTGTTTACCGGAAAGCATCAAGAGCGCCGTGGTGCTGCCCAAAGAGGTGGCTCATACCGGCAGGCTGGAGAACAAACGCGAGGCCGCCATCCGCGCCTTGTTTACCGCAGCAGGCATTCCTGAGAATGACCCGGCAAAACCCCTGTTCGTGGATGTCTTTGGGAACGCGTGGAATGTCTTTCTCGCCAGCCTGCGCGAAACGGATTCAAGCAATGCCTTCATGAAAATGGTGCAAGCCATGGTGGAGGTTCTGCAAAGAAATGGGTACGATTCCACCATCTGGAATAATGTGTTATCCACTTTTAGAAAGTATGCGCTGGGCGGCATTACCAGCATTACCACCCGCTTACAGGCTGAAAATCTTTTTCAGCAGGCGCGTATGTTGGTGGGAGAATTATCCCAACGCGCGCAGGCCTACCGCCGGATGCAGTTCGAACAAAAAGAGGAAGCGCTCAGCAACTTTAGTTTTTCCATGGCGCCCGCCATGACTCTGGAAGGGATCGGCGAGGCCATTTCAAAACACTTCCCCCTGCTGGGGCTTCAGCGCTGGTACGTCATGTTCTACAGCGACGTGAGCGCGCCGGGTTCCATCTCATCCCCACCCCCGGAAAGCTACCGCCTCCTCCTGCAATATGACCAGAGCAAATTCCAAATTCCGAAGGAAAAAACCACACTGGGCACCGGGCGTTTGGCTCCGCGCGGAAAAACCCCACATGACTATCGCTATGATGCAGTGGTCATGCCGCTGGCGCTTGCCAGCAACCGCTTTGGGTTTATGTGGGTCGAAATGGGGCCGGATGACTGGGATATCTATGTCCGCTTGAAGAACCTGCTCTCGAGCGCATTGTTGCGCACCATGCTCGTGCAACAGCGCGAACAGGCACAAAGAGAGGTGGAACGCCTGCTGGGCGAGGCGCGTGAGCGGGCTGTGGAACTTGCCCGCGCGCGGGATGTGGCCGAAAAAGCCGCAGCGCAAAACGCAAAGCTCTTTGAATCCGAGCATGATCGGCGTCGGGCTGCTGAAGCGCTGGCGCGTTCATCCCGCCAGTTATCTTCATTGACCACCATCGAAAAACTGCCTCAGCAAATTCTTGAGCAGTTAAAACAGGTTCTGCCCTTCGACCGCGCCATTTTATTCATGGAAGATGTCAACGGCGTGCCGGGCATCCGCTCGCATTATGGAATGCCCAAAAATATCGAGCATGAAGAATTCCGCTTGAAAACCGGGGAGATGGATTTTTACAAAACAGTGGTGCGGAAGGGAGAAACCCTCCTGATAAGCGATACAAAAAACATGGCGGGCTGGAGCCAGCCGGAATGGCTGCCGCATGACCGCTCGTGGCTGGGCGTGCCGCTTCACTTGAAAGACAACGTGGTCGGCCTGCTTGCATTGGGGCGCGCCAAACATTCCTTCAACGAGGATGACAGCCTGCTCGTGACAACCTTCGCCATGCAGGCCACCGTCGCCCTCGAAAACGCGCGCCTGTACGACGAAGTGACAGGCATCAGCCAGATCATGGAACGCATGGTCGCCCAGCGCGTGGAGGAATTGAACAAAGCCTACAACACGCTTTCACAACACGACAAAAACAAATCATCTTTCATTCAAGTGGCCGCGCACGAACTGCGCACACCGCTGACCGTCATCAAAGGCTATCTTGGAATGTTAAAAGCCGACGCGCTGATCCTGAACAACCCCACCCTCTCGCAAGCCATTCAAGGCGTATTGCAGGGCACGAACCGCCTGCACCAGATCGTCACCAGCATGTTGGATGTGGCCCGCCTTGACAGCCAGGTTATCAACCCGCACATCGAAGCGGTAAGCCTGGGTTTGATCCTGAGACTCATCCACAAGGATTATGTGGATGATCTCGCGCTTCGCAACCTGACCTTTGGCATGGACGAGGCCATCAAGCATATTCCCCCGCTGATGGCAGACCCGGAACTCCTCAAAAAAGCGCTCGACCATGTGATCGTCAATGCCATTAAATTCACCCCAGACGGCGGCTCGATCACCGTCTCTGCCAAAGTGGTGGAGGATGCGCGCCAGGGCAACATGGCCGAGATATGCGTGAAAGACACCGGCATTGGCATCGACGCAGAACATCACAAGATCATCTTTGAAAAATTATATCAATTGGGGAAAGTGGAACTGCACTCCTCCAGCCGCACGAACTACAAAGGCGGCGGCGCCGGGCTGGGGCTGGCCATTGCAGAGGGGATTGTCAAAGCCTTTCATGGAAGCATTTGGGTGGAAAGTGAAGGCCACGATGAAGAGAAATTTACAGGAAGCGCCTTCTTCATCCGCCTGCCGCTTGCAAAGGGATAATCCACCGCTGTGAAAGCAGGCAGTTTGGATCACTTATCTTCAGGACTTTCGCTTGTCATTCTCCCGAAGGACATCGGGAGGGTGACATGCAAAACAAGAGGAGCGAGCGAAAGTCCTAATCTTAACCAATGAAGCTACTCATTTTTTCACGGAAATCGTAAATGCCGTCGTTAACAGCCCAGCGCGCCCTGCATTTCGGGCAAAGCAGGTGACCCTGCTTATCTTTAAGATCGCCGCTGCCGCAGATCGGGCATTTAAACAGACTGATTACATTCAATGGGATTTCTACATTTTGCGGCTCGCCCTTCACTTTGGCTTTTACAAAAACACTGGGGGTCACTTGCCACAGCGCGCCCGTCGGCTGGAAGAGACCATCCAACGCAGCGAGTAGTTTGGCGGGAAAAAGACGCTTCAGAAAGCCGAGGCGGAAATGCGAAACGGTGAGCGTCTTTTCAATCGAAAAACCGAGTTCACCCAGCCAGTTGCGGATGGCTCTTGGGTGAAAGTCAAAATTCAATTTGACAAATTCAACGGGTTCCAGCCTGAACGGATTCCAATCCTGCTTTCCAAGCCAGTAGCGCAAAATGGATTTGAGATTGAGCTTATTCGCAAACTCAAGGATGAAAACCGCACCCGGCTGTAACACGTTGCGGATCTGACCCAACGCCTTCGGCGCATCTGCCATGTGATGCAGGGCACGGATCATCGTGGCAGAATCAAACAAACGGTCCAGAAAAGGGAGGCGGTAAATATCCGCAGCCACGTAGATGAATTGATCGGAACGTCCCAATCTTTGCCGGGCTTGTGCCAGTTGCGTGGTCGAATAATCCAAAAGAACGATGCGCTCGAAGCCCGCATAGCGCGGCGTGTTGCGGCCTGCGCCAGCGCCAAGCTCAAGCATGAGCTTTCCGTTTTTGGGGAGCATCCGTTTCAGGGCAATGGCTTCGGCGCGGTCTTCGTATTCGCGCCCGCCCTGTTCCCAAAAGGATTGCTGGTAATCGGAGCCTTCGTAGTTACAAACGGGGGGAGTGTTGGTCATTAATCTCCTGGTCTTTGGTTTCTTTGTCATTAGTCTCGCAGTCTTGGTTACCCAACCATCGAACTGACTAAACTATCCAACTATCTGCCAATGGCGCGGTAGGTGAAACCCATTTCCTTCATGAGGGCGGGGTCGTAAATATTGCGCCCATCATAAATGACCGGGGACTTGAGCAGGCTTTTCACTTTTTCAAGGTCAAGCTGCTTGAATTCATTCCATTCGGTAACGACCATCAGCGCGTCGCAATCCTTCGCCATTTTGTACGGCTCATCGAACATATCCACCGCAGGGAGAATGGGGCGGGCAACTTCCATCGCCACCGGGTCATACGCGTGCACCTTTGCGCCTGCCTTGATCAGCGCCTCGGAAATATCAATGGAAGGCGCATCGCGCATATCATCAGTGTTGGGTTTGAACGCCAGACCAAGCAAGCCGATGGTCTTGCCCTTTAAACTTCCACCGACCATTTTTTGAACATGCTCCACCGCAGCCTTGCGGCGGTCGTAGTTGACTTCCATGACATCGTTCAAAATGCGTGGATTAAGTCCCTTTTCTTTTGCCATGAAGGCCAGCGCTTCCACATCCTTCGGGAAGCACGATCCGCCCCAGCCGAGGCCTGCATCCAAAAAGTGACGGCCTATGCGCGCATCGTAGCCCATGCCCGCAGCTACTTCCTTTACATCCGCGCCGACGAGTTCGCACAGATCGGCCAGTTCGTTCATGAAGGAAATCTTCGTGGCAAGGAAGGCATTGCTGGCATATTTGATCATTTCAGCCGTGCGCAAATCGGTGATGACAATGGGTGCGCGCAGAGGCAAATGCAAATGAGCCACTTTGTTCGCGGCGTCCTTGTCCAACGAGCCGATCACCGTGCGGTGCGGGCTTGTAAAGTCTGCAATGGCGGAACCCTCACGCAAGAACTCGGGGCAGGAGACCACGGCAAATTCAATCTGCCTGGGCTGGGCGCCCTTCACAATGTCCGCCACCCAATCACCCGTCCCGATTGGAACCGTGGATTTGTTGATGATGACCAGCGGCGCGGTCATATTCTCCGCGATGGATTTGGCGGCGGCGGCCACGTATTGCAAATCCGCCGCGCCGTCTGCATCGGAGGGAGTGCCCACAGCGATGAAGGCATATTCTGCATCCTTCAAGGCCTCCTTGTAGGAAGTGGTAAACGTGATGCGCCCGCCATTGACATTGCGCTTGACCAGCTCATCCAAGCCTGGCTCATAAATTGGCATAATGCCTTTTTTGAGATTCTCCACCCGCTGTTCGTTCACATCCAACGCGCTCACGCGATTACCGAGATCGGCAAAGCACGCGGCTGTAACCAGGCCGACGTATCCCACGCCGACGACACAAATTCGTTTCATACGTTTTCCTCTTGGTTGAAAAGATTTTTAACTCACCTTACGCAGTTTTGCGTGTTTTAGGGTCATGTCGCCCTGAGCGATA
>CAKKRM010000306.1:0-9662 GCA_919902735.1 Anaerolineales bacterium
ATCACTCCACCTTAAACTGAACCCTTTTCAGCTCTAAAGACTCTTATCCACCTCACACCTCAAATGGATAACTGTTACGCCTGATTTTGTAGTTAGGGCGTCCCCAAAACTTCAAAAAATGTCGGATGACAAAGCAGTATCTGAGTTACTTTTGAAATATGACGGTCGGGAAATACTAGTGCCAAAAAGATTTTTCCCTGACACTAAATTTCTCGAATATCACAACGATGTTGTTTTCAAGAAATAACAAAAAATATTTACAAAAGAAAAACGCTCTGAGGTTAGGTCCCGTATCAAAGGGAAGAAAACATTGTCGAAGGCTATACAGATGGAACGCTGTGGAATGGATGGGCTAATGTTTGCTTTACACGCGAGCAGGTCTCTGCATGGCTTGACGCTTCACCATATGATTACAAGTTCTTAGAGCCAAAGACGAAGTTGAATAAAAGAGATTGCCCTGTTCTGCTTATCTATTTTGATGATCGAGAAGAAATAATCGAATCAACCCCACTACCAACTGACAGCGGAGATATGTTAGAAGGTTACTTCATGGAGAGTTATTGTTTCGTTGAAATCGAACAGGTATAAATTTGATTTGGGGAAACCTGACATGCCTTACCTATATCGTTGTTAAGCACATCGTCCGCTTGTGGGACATTGTCTCCTTGCGGGATCACGTCCGCGTCCCACAAGGGGATGCTATGGATGCGGGTCACGGTCAATCAGCTGTCAACGGACCGCTTCGCGTAACGGACTCACGGACAGAAACGGACACGTACATGTCGGCAAGCCTGACATGCTTTACCTGTATCGTTGTAAACATATTGTCCCCTTGCGGGACATTGTCCCCTTGCGGAATCACGTCCGCGTGCCATAAGGGGGGGTGATATGGACGCAGGTCACGGTCAATCAGCCTTTCGCGGATGTGTGTCCCTTTGGCAGGTTTTTGTTGTAAAATAAGAGCAAGAGGCTTGATATGCAACATACATTTCGCACAAAAACACTGGTTACAAAAGGCGGCAAAGTTTCTGTCAAAGGTCTGCCTTTTCGCGCGGGCGAATCTGTAGAAGTCACTGTCCGCCGTGGGAAGAAGTCCACGCGTGCGGCGAAATACCCCTTGCGTGGAAAGCCTGTGGTCTATCGTGACCCGTTCAAGTCTGCTTCGAGTGATTGGGAAGTCATGCAATGATCGTGCTCGACACGCATATTTGGGTTTGGTGGGTACATGGAGATGAAAGACTATCGCTTGTCTCATAATTAAGTAAACTTTTCGTTGAAAATTACGGGGGAAAATCGAATTTTTTGTTTACCAAATTATGCGATACTCTGTGACTGCCAAGCAACTTGAGTTCATTCAAGAAAATGAAGCTGGGGAAATTGGAATCAGCGCCATATCACTTTGGGAAATCGCAAAACTTGTAGAAAACGGCAAACTTGAATTCCCCGTTTCCCTTGAGAAATGGTTTACGCAAGCTTTGAGTTATCCTGGAGTTCAGGTCATTGAATTGACACCTGCGATAGCGACTGAGTCCACGCGCCTGCCTGGGGAATTTCACCGCGACCCTGCCGATCAAATCATTGTTGCCACCGCTAGAGTTTTGAAATGTAAACTGGTCACATCTGATGAAAGAATTCTCAATTATCAACATGTGAAAACTGTAGGGTGATATAAGTCCGCTTGTGGAATGGGGGAAGCCAGACATGCCATACCTGTATCGTTGATAAACATATCGCCCCCTCCTACCCGCTTCGCGCCAAATGCGACATGAAGACTTTTTATAACTATCAAATGTAACCTGTCGCATTTGGGGGGGATGTCCGCTAGGACAGAGGGGGCTCTGGGTCGGGCTATAATGGGGTTATGCCAGCAAAACGATCCAATTCCAACACCATGCGTCAAGCGGTGAATTGCGTAAAGAACTTACACCCGCTGAGAGAAAACTGTGGGCATATTTGCGCGGGGATAAATTAGTATATCCGCGGCTGGAATCATCCAAGTCAAACGAATCAAAAAGAGCCTGACGCGCAAGCGTCAGGCTCTTTTTTGTTGATTAGCTCAGAACAGTGACGTTCGTAGCCTGGGGACCCTTGGGGCCTTTCTCGACAGTAAATTCGACCTTCTGGCCTTCTTGCAGGTTACGGAAACCGTCACCTTGAATGGCGGAGAAATGGACGAACACATCCGCTCCGCCTTCGCGCTCGATGAAGCCGAAGCCCTTATCACCGTTGAACCACTTCACTGTACCAATTATACGATCAGACATTTTTGCCTCCTTATGGCAACTAAAAAAATATTAGGTATTCTGTTTGTTCCATCGGAGGGCAAAACAAAACAGCTCACGGCTAACCGTGAGCTGTGGCTGTTCTTCAAACCAACGTAACTTACCGTTTCCTATTGAATGCAAGAATAACATACTACCCAATGTGCGTCAATCAAAAGGAAGCACCAATATTACGGTTATAATCTTTCGCCTATGAACTTTTTAATTACTGGAGCCGCGGGATTCCTCGGCTCTTCGCTTGCCAACCACCTCGCCCGCGAGGGACATCAAGTCCGTGGACTGGATGACCTTTCCACAGGCGACCCAAAGGTGCTCACGCCTGATGTCCACTTCACACGCGGGGATGTGAGCGATCGCCCCAAGTTGTGGACACTTCTTCAAGATGTGGATGTGGTCTATCACCTCGCGGCGCGCGTTTCAGTGCAGGAATCCATTTTATATCCGCGCGACTATAACTCCGTCAACGTCAGCGGGACGGTGGCCTTGATGGAAGCCATGCGCGATGTGGGAGTCAAACGCGTCGTTCTTGCTTCGTCCGGAGCTGTATACGGCGACCTGGGAGACTCTACACTGACAGAGTCTGCTACCCCAAACCCGCGCTCACCGTATGCCGTTTCCAAACTTGCCGCAGAATATTACGTCCGCACCATTGGCGGGCTGTGGAATATAGAAACTGTCAGCCTGAGAATCTTCAACGCCTATGGCCCCGGTCAACACCTGCCGCCCTCCCACCCACCCGTTGTGCCGCATTATCTTCGTCAAGCCCTGCGCGGCGGGACATTGGTCGCTCACGGCGATGGCGGCCAGACCCGCGATTACATTTACGTGGACGATGTGATCAGCGCAATGGTGGCCGCATCCACTGCGCCGAATATCGATGGGCTGGTCATCAATGTTGGCTCAGGCGTGGAAACTGCCATCAAGGATTTGATCCGCATCGTTTTGGATGTAACGGACAGCAAAGCCAACGTGGTCTACAACTCCCAAACCTCCGGCGGCGTCTCCCGCATGAGAGCAGATTTGAATCTCGCAAAAGAAAAATTACGCTTCGTCCCATCCATTAAGCTGGATGAAGGGTTGAGGTTGACTCTTCAACGTGACGCAAGGTTTAAATAGACGACCATGGACGGTGGACAGTAGACCGTTGACGATGTATCACGGTCTACTGTCCACCGTCATTTTCAAGAAATAATGATTCTCCCCAAAGACTTCTACAACCGTCCCACATTGACTGTTGCGCGCGAATTGCTCGGCGCTCGTCTGGTTCATATTTCAAACGGGATTAAATTGGTTGGACTCATCACTGAAACTGAAGCATACATTGGCGAAGATGACCTTGCCTGCCATGCCAAAGCGGGGCGGACGATTCGTACCGATCCAATGTATGGCCTGCCTGGGCTGGCGTACATTTATTTCACTTATGGCAATCATTGGATGTTGAACGCCGTCACCGAGGAGGAAGGCTTTCCTGCCGCGGTGTTGATCCGCGCAATTCAGCCCATCGAAGGCGTTGAGGTGATGATGGAGCGCCGTCAGGGGCGGGATACGTTCGGGCCGGGGAAACTGACTCAGGCGTTGGGAATCACTAAAAGCGAGAACTATGCCGATTTGACGGAACCAGCTTCCAGTTTAAGAATCGAGGCGGGGATTTCAATCCCAGATAAAAGCGTGACGATTGGCCCTCGCGTGGGTTTAAATAAGACAGCAGAGCCGTGGCTGTCTAAACCGTGGCGGTTTTTGGTAAATAACTGGAGATTGGAGATTAGTCTGCTCCCTCAATCTCTAATCTCTAAAATCTCTAATCTCTAATTTTCGGAGGAATGATGGGTTTACTTGAAGGAAAGAATGCTCTTATTTTTGGTCTTGCAAACGACAAATCGATTGCGTGGGGAATCACGCAGGCATTCAAACGTGAGGGTGCAAACATCGGGATCAGTTACGCGGGTGAAATGCTCGAGCGCCGCGTCAAACCGCTTGCTGAAAAAGTGGATTGCAAATGGGTCGAAGAATGTGATGTGACCAGGGACGACCAGATCGCGTTGACGGTCGAGAAGGCCGCCAGGCATTTTGGAAAGATCGATGTGCTTGTTCATTCGATTGCGTACGCTGGCCGCGATGAGTTGAGCAAACCTTATCATGAGACCAGCCGCGAGGGATTCAAAACTGCGATGGACATCAGTGTGTTTTCGCTCGTGGCGTTGACCCATGCCTTCCTGCCAATCTTCAACCCCGGCGCCTCGGTCATGTGTATGACGTATTACGGTTCGGTAAAGGTCGCGCCGCGTTACAACGTGATGGGCGTTGCCAAGGCCGCGCTGGAATCATCGACCCGTTATCTGGCGTATGATCTCGGCCCGCAAAATATTCGGGTGAACGCGATTTCGGCAGGGCCGATCCGCACGTTGGCGGCGGCGGGCGTGGGCGGCTTCCGAGACATGTACAAGCATTTCGCAGACATAGCCCCCATGCGCGAAAATGTGACCATCGAAGATGTGGGCAATTCGGCTGTGTTCCTTGCATCTGATCTTTCAAGACATATTACAGGTGAAGTGCTTTATGTAGACTCTGGCTTCAATACCATTGGAGTGCAGATTTCGGAACAAGAAGAAAAGAGCGAATGAGTGTAAACAGGTAAAACGTAGACACGTAGACAGAAAATGTTTACGTGTCTACTGTCATAGGTTTCAGCCGCCGTCCTCGGCGCGGGGCGGGCCATGCGTCCGCCCTTTTTGTTTTAACGGTAAAATAGGTGGAAATAAAGGGATCATGAAAATTCAAATCGAACCACATACTTTGCAACGCGCCGAGGAGCGCGGCACGAATATCGAAGAAATCCAGATCGTTCTTGAGCAAGGAATGGAAATTCCAGCCAGAGGAAACCGAAAAGCAAAGGCAAAGGTTTTTACTTTCAAAAGAGAGCGCCTTGGCAAGTATTACGAAGAAAAACGAGTTAAAGTGATTTGGGTGTGTTTCAAATAAGTTGACAGAAAGAACGTCCCGAAGGTTTTACCGAGAGAATTTGGCCGTTTTTGCCAACCTTCGGGACGGTTTCTACTGAAATGAAACACACCCAGGTGATTTACGTGGAAGAAGAAAACGCCATTATTACTGTAACCGTGTACGTCTTCTACGGAGAATGGAAAGATTGACATGCAAATAATTTACAATCCAAAATCTGATATTTTATACATTCGTCTTGATGAATTAAAACAGGATGTCATCAATCAGCGCGTATCTGAAGATGTGGTGATTGATATGGGCAGTGAAAACAAAATCGTCGGCATCGAAATTATGGATGCCTCCCAGCGGATGAACTTGAAAAATATTTTTCCCGTGGAATTTCAGGTTGCAATGGGAGCAAACGCATAATGTTCAAACGCAACACAGCCCCCACTGAAACCTCACAACCCGTACAAGCCGTGGAACGCATCACCTCGGTGCTGGGTTCGGGCGTTATTTGGCACGGAAGCATCAACGGCTCGGGCGGCGTCCGCATTGAGGGCGCATTTGAAGGCGAGATCGCCCTGCGCGGCATGCTCGTCGTCGGCGAGACGGGACGCGTGACCTGCCAAAATGTGCGCGCCAATGCTGTCATCGTGGCGGGCGCGGTGCGCGGAAATATCACCACCCAAAAACTGGAAATCCGCGCATCTGGCCGTGTTTGGGGAGACGTGGTCACCACCGCGTTCGTGACCGAAGAAGGGGCCTTCCTGCGAGGTCAGATCCGCATGGAAGAAACGGTCGAGCTGGACCTTGAGCCTGCTCCCGAGTCCACGCCTTCGGAGGCCGCCCAGGCAGAGTCCATTGCACAGATGCCGATCCAGATTCCCACACCTGACCCAATGATCGAGTCCACGCAGAAGATCATGCGAAAGAAAAAAGGCGAAGCATAAAATATTTATAACTACACCGTGAATCTTACTTGAAGGTTGTCAAAAACGAGAAATCATTTGGGTGCGTTTCAAATGAGTTGAAGGTTGGAATGTCCCGAAGGTTTTACGGAACATATTCGTAATGATTGGTCAGGGTATAGTTAATGTAATTCACCCATAGCGGCTGTACGATATCCCATTCATAATCATGAGACGAGAAGGTTTGGATCACCATACGCCCGCCCATACAGACTGCCAGCACGCCATAATCCGATTTGCGATTGGCGTGGAGACCGCCCACCAGCGTCGCATCTCCCCCGGAACCCAGTTCCAATAAGTCTCCCGCATCGCCGAACCACTCAGGGTACGGGTACGAAGGCGCCTGCACGGTATTCGGCGAGGAAAGCAGCGGGTGGGAATTATCCAGCCAATAGATCGAGTAATCGAAGGGGTCATACTTCGGGTCGCGTGTCCAATCGCGGAAGAGTTTTACGCCGCATTTGCTTAAAATGGGAGCAATCTTGCCGCTGGCGATCTTATCCAAATGCCACAATTCGATGACAACCGCGCCGCCGTTGTCGATATGGTCGTACATCATTTCGAACATCTCGCCGCTGAAACTGGAACGCACTTCCGAAGCCACGATCATCAAATCCCACGGAGTCGCCGAATTGGCATGTTGCTTAAAGGTGCCCAGTCCATCCGCGGCATTTATAACCTTGCCCCCTGAAAAGCTCATCGAGTTGATTGTATTATCAACCAGCGGCAGCAAGGATGGATACCCCATAATATCTTCATAAATAAGGATATTGGAAGATTTGATACGCGCAGATATATCCACTGTGGCAGCGGGAGGGGGGGCTGCCTCCGTCCCTGCGGGAACTGCCGTATAGGTTGGATAAGGCGTGTAGGTCTCTGCAAGCGGCGGGAGAGACTGCGCTGAGCCGCCTGCCGCCAGCGTTGACTGTTGAATTGCCAGGCTGGTTTGCTGAACAGCCAATGCCACCCGCGTTTCTTCGATGCCATCATCGTTGCTGGTTATACCGGGGACATTACAAGCCAGGGCCGCCAGCACAAGCATTACAATCGTTGTGAACCATCGCGATCTTTTCATAAACAACTCTCCTGTTTTGGAACTGGGAAGAAACGACACGATCTCGTAAATTCATTAGACTTTATCGGTAATTAGAAAAAACGTCCCGAAGGTTGTCGTCAAACGCTCAAATTACTCGAAATAAACCTCACCGCACTAGTGCCCAAACAACTTAAAATTGATGGGTAAAAGCGGCTGAATTTCGCCGCTTTTACCCTACATCTTCATGTTGTTCGGGTACTAGCGCGCGGCGCAAGTGTCGGGACGGTGTCTGTATGTTATTTCCGATAATGTCTATTATTCTTTCGACTATATTTTTACCGCTTTCCTATCAATCAAAAAAGCATCCTGCAGAGTCCAAAAGTCTGCGGGATGCTTTTCTACAAATTACGCCTCACGAATTACAGGTTGTTACTTCTCGAACACCCACGCATCCACTGCGCGTTTCCAATCCACGAGTTCTTCCTGCTTGAACCAGAGCGCAACTTCGCGTTCGCCGGTTTCAGGCTTATCTGAAGCGTGGATGAGATTGCGGCCCACTTCGAGGGCAAAGTCGTGGCGAATGGTGCCGGGTGCGGCCTCGACAGGCTTGGTGGAGCCAACGGTCTGGCGCACGGCGGCAACGGCGTTGGGGCCTTCCCACACCATTGCCATCACAGGCGCAGATGTGATGTACGAGATCAAGCCGTCATAAAAGGGTTTGCCCTTGTGCTCGGCATAATGCGTTTCAGCCAACGTCTGGCTGACTTGAATGAATTTCGCGGCCACAAGGCGCAGTCCGCGGCGTTCAAAGCGGCCAATCACTTCACCGATCAAGCCGCGCTGCACACCATCGGGTTTTACAAGTACGAGCGTTTTTTCCACAAATTCCTCCAAAATAAAATATAACGATTCAGCGAGTCATCGAATCGCTGAATCAACGAATTAACTCTTCGGCTTTGTTATAAGCCTCGAGCGCTTCCTTCAAACGGTTCGAGCGCATGTAGGCATCGCCCAGCGTTTGCCAGATGCCAACTTCCACAGGGTAACGATAGATCGAATCTGTCAGATCGCGGATGGTTTCCTCAAGATGCCTGCCCTTCTTGATCAGCTTCCCATAATGATCCAGGGCTGCGGGGATGTCGCCTCGATCCAACTCACCCTTGGCCTGCCCCAACACATTGACATGGGTCGGCCCCTCAGCTTTGGGTTGACGTGCCGCCCTGACGGGCTTCTTCTTCTCCACAGGAGCTTTCTCGCTGGGTTCAGGGGATGGCGGGTTCTGCATAATGGGCTGGGCGCGCACCGGCGCTGCTGGCGGCGTCTGTTTTTGCTGTGTCGCTGCAACCTCTTTGGGTTCCAGCGGGTGCCAGTCAGACGGGGAAGTGGGTTTGGGCTGCTGCGGAACTTCCGCTTCGTATTGCTCACGATGCTGCCAGGGCGGCGTATCTTCGCCGCTTGCCTCGGCTTCAACCGTCTCTTCGTCCACGTCTTTTAGCCAGTCGGGCAGGTCCGCCGTCAGCGTAACAGAAGCCCCCTCTGGGGATGATACAGGCTTATCGGTCGGGGTGGAAGCGGGTTCTTGTCCGATGGATTGTTTCCAGGCATCGTCATCTGATTCAGGTTGAGAATCCATGCCGCTTAACCAGTCTGGCAGGTCAGATTTTGCGGGTTGAGATTCAAGAGGCTTCCCAGCCTGGCCGAGCGGTGGACGCGCAGGGGCGCGGATAAGTTCGGGGTCGATGTTGAGGCCGGGTTCGTTATCCAAACCACTGAGCCAGTCGGAGAGGTCCTGGTTGGAAAGATTTTGGCTGATATAATCGCCGTTTTGAACGGGGGGCGTTTCATCAATTCCGCTCAACCAATTTGGCAGGTCTGGGCTGGGTGCAGCATCTTTCTGTTCGGGGAATTCGAATTTCTCGCCAGTGTCGGCAGGCTGGTGGGTATCACTTAACCATTCAGGGATGTCGCCGCGTTGAAGTGGTTTTTCATCCTGTTTTTCATTTCCATCCAGGCCGCGCAGCCACATGCCGGTTTCGTCTGTGGCGGGCGTGGATGTGGGGCCGCCGCTTTCAAATTCGGCAAAAAATTGTTCGCCGATATTTTGAGCGCCCTCGCTCCATTCTGGTTTTTCAGCAGATTGCGCCTCGCCAATGGACTGGGCTTGCTGCACCCATTCGGGCGGAGTTTCACTGCGTTTGTTCGGGTCTGTGACGAGTTCTTCGGGCTTGGCGCCATGCTTGGCGGCCAGGGATTCGAGCCATGCCACCGCGTCATCCTGCTCCTGTGCGGATGCGCCCAGGTCTTGCACATTCGGCTTCTGCGCCGCAGGTTGTTGATTGATGGATTGCGCTTGAGCCACCCACTCAGGCGGGGTTTCGCTGCGTTTGTTCGGGTCTGTGACGAGTTCTTCGGGCTTGGCGCCATGCTTGGCGG
>CAKKRM010000306.1:9762-30767 GCA_919902735.1 Anaerolineales bacterium
GTTTGTTCGGGTCTGTGACGAGTTCTTCGGGCTTGGCGCCATGCTTGGCGGCCAGCGATTCGAGCCATGCCACCGCATCATCCTGTTCCTGCGAAGATGCGCCGAGGCTTTCAACAGAAGGCGCTGGTTCGCTTTTTTGTTCAGCCGCGCGCAGCCAATCGGGAAGGTCGGCTGGTTGGGCTTCTGTTTGCGGTTCTGGCGCATTGGCAGGCGGGGTGGTTTTTGGTTCGTTGCCAGGCGCACCCAGCCAATCAGGCACATTGCCGGATGGTTCGGATTCTGTTTGCGAAGCGGCCGCGCTGCCAAGCCCGCTCAACCAATCTGGCAGGTCGGGGGATGGCACGGATTCGGGTTGCGGAGATTCGAATAATGATGCGGCGGATTGGGCATTGTCAAGCCCGCTTAACCAGTCTGGGGTATCTGTGGATTGGAGCATCACATCCGGGATGGGTTGAGTGATTGGGTTAAGCGGGTCAGCCTTGGGAGCCTGGGCTTTGAGCCAGTCTGGCAAGTCTGCGGCGACAAGCGGCTCTCCGGCGGGTTCATCGTCGAACATGGATGTGGGTTGTTCTGGAGCGTTGGATTCTCCCCAACCTGCGGCGCGCAGAAAGTCCGGGATTTCGTCTTTTGCGTCCGAAGCAGAATCAACTGCGGGCGCAGAAAGGGGCGTGTCGTTTGTCAATCCGCTGGACTTTAACCAATCCGGCTGATCGTCAAAAGAGGAAGAGGCAAATGAGGGCATCTCAGACGAGTCAAGCCCAATGCCAAGCGAGGAGCTCCACTCCTGCCCTGCTGGAACTTCCTCCCCGGAGTATTCATGCCTTTCCAAATTTATGGAGGCATCGGAGACTTCATCGGTTTGGAAAACCGACCCCCTGGCAAAATTGGCGTAGGGGTCCAGCTCGCCAACACGCATTCGATAAACTTGCGTGCTTTCCGTTGCGCCGGCAGTGGCGGGTAATAATTCCACCAGGATGCGATTCGCATCAAAGCAATATGGATACCGTTTTAGTAACTGGTTGCAAATATCAGAAGCGTCCGATTTTTGCCCGCCCTTGAAATAGGAATACGCCAGCAAAACCTGCATGTCGGCGCGCTGCGGATCCTGCGCCAGCACGGCGCGGATTTCCGCAATGGATTGCGGATACAACTCACCCTGCACATACATGTGGGCAAGCGCCCCGCGTGTCATGCGGATCTTGGGCGGCTCCATGCCATCACGCCGGCCATACAACCTTTGCAGTTCGCCCTGAATGGCGGCATTGGAAGGCTGCGCCTCGAAGGCGCGTTCCATGTGCCAGATGGCATCGTCCAATTTATTTTCTTCATCGTTGATGATACTTAAACCGACATGCGCCACAAAATCATCGGGCACAGCCATAAGCACACGCCCCAAAATATCCACCGCTTCGTTGTAGCGTTTTACCTCAAGGTAGGCCTTCCCCAGCAGGCGATAGGTTTCAAGATGCTTGGGAAATGTTTTCAGGATATGACGACAATGAGCAATGGCCTCGTCCATGTGTCCCTGCTCGACGAGACGTTCGATTTCACGATTGTATATTCTCAAAGAGACTTTTGCCATTACCGTGTTCCTATGGTCTATAGAATTAGTATGCCAGATTCTTGATAACTGACGTTGAGCACCGTCCCGAAGGTTTGCCTAGAAAGCAAGCTTGAATTACGAGAACCTTCGGGACGTTTCGCGTAAGGTGAGTTATAAATTCGCAAGACTATACGCTATTTTACTCGTAAAACAGTGGTAATGGCGGCACAAATTCAGCGCTAAACAGATGCGCAGAGAGTACGGCCTTGCGCGCCCCATCCAATTTTGCCTGGTCATTCGCATGAACTTCAAACAGCGGCTCGCCTTCCCGAACCTGATCCCCCACTTTTTTATGGATGATGAACCCAACGGCGTGATCGACCGGATCGCCTTTTTTGGCCCTGCCAGCTCCCAATACGACGGAGGCTTCGCCCACGCTTCTTGCATGGACCTGTGAGATGAATCCGTTTCGAGGGGCATTCACCACTTCCACATATTTTGCCCGCTCGAACTTGGAGATGTCGTCCACGTAGGAGGGGTCGCCGCCCTGCGCTTCCACCAGCACGCGGAATTTTTCCAGCGCGCTTCCATCCGCAATGGATTTTTCCGCCATCGTCCGGGCTTCATCAAGGTCTTTTGCGCGCCGCCCCGCCACCAGCACATGCGCCGCCACATGTAAACAATGCTCGCGGTAATCTGCGGGGCCGCCGCCGCGCAGCATGTCCATCGCTTCGATCACTTCGAGGGCATTCCCCACCGCTGCCCCAAGTGGTTGATTCATATCCGAGAGCAGGGCCACGGTTGTGCGTCCCGCCAGACGGCCAATATCCACCATTAAATTAGCGAGTTCGCGGGCTTCATCCAAAGTTTGCATGAATGCGCCGAGACCTGTTTTTACATCCAGCACGATGGCCTGCGCGCCGCCCGCGATCTTCTTGCACATAATGGATGAGGCAATCAATGGCATGGACGGCACCGTCCCAGTCACATCGCGCAAGGCGTACATTTTGCCATCTGCAGGCGCAAGGTCCATAGACTGGCCTGTGAGCACGATGCCTTTTTCTCTTAATTGCTTCTTGAATTCATCGGTGGATAAATCCACGCGATAGCCGGGGATGGATTCCAATTTATCGAGCGTGCCACCGCTAAAGCCCAGTCCGCGCCCAGACATTTTGCCAACAGGCAGACCGCAAGCCGCCACCATCGGCATCACGGAAATGCTGGTTTTATCTCCTACGCCGCCGGAGGAGTGTTTATCCACAGCAATGTCAACTTCCTTGGAAAGATCAAGCACCTGCCCGGAACGAGCCATAGACAGGGTAAGGTCTGCGGTTTCAACAGGCGTCATCCCGTTGAGCATAATTGCCATTGCAAAAGCGGAGGCCTGGTAATCTGGAATATCCCCGTTCGTAAAGCCACGCACGAAGAATTCGGTCTCTTCGGCGGTCAATTGCTGTTTATCGCGTTTTTTAATGATGATGTCTACCGCGCGCATCTTTTCTCCTTGTAAAATCTTGCGCGGATATTTTATCGCATTTTGTCAGGCAAAGCGCGTAGGTTGAGGTGGATAAGAGTCTTTAGAGCTGAAAAGGGTTCAGTTTAAGGTGGAGTGATTTGTTAAGGTTGAGTGTACTGCAAGTGCATGGGGCATGCAAGCCCCATGCACTTGTGCGGGCGTCAGGTACTCCAGCGCCTGGTGCGGGCGTTGAACTTGTGGGACGCGGACGTGATCTCGCAAGGTGACAATGTCCCACAGAGGGACGATGTAGTTAACAACGATACAGGTAAGGCATGTCAGGTTTGCCCCATTCTCCCGCCATTTCTGCCGCGGACGCTATAAGTTATCACCTGCAATAATACTTTCTACATCATACCCACGTTGCTTTGCTCTTTCTACTCTTTCAAATGATTTTGAATCTTCTATTAACCATTCAGGTGTACGGAGGTTTTGATTCTCTCTTGGAGGAAGCCAGTTCCGCAGACCATATGTACCATTAATTGATTTGTAAAATCGGGGGTGCATATCTAAATGCATAACCAAAGTTTGCTGCTTTACCAAACGAACTGATGATACTTTAGCTAAAATTAGGTCAAATGGAATTGCTTGATGTTCCCGCTTTAATACAGAAGCTACTATCTCTGTATAAGGTTCAACTTGCTTGTTGCCCCATTCTGCTAATTCATAGGTTCCTTGACCAACTCTAACAAAAAGGCTTTCATTTGTAAATAACACGTTATAAAGTGCTCTGGTTTCAAATCTTTCCTTCCTATTCAGTTGATAAGCTTTTTCTGCAATTTCTCGCCAATGCAGAGGTTTTTGTGCCTCAGATAAAACCATATAGGCAATCTCTTTGTAACTTAATTTTCTATTCTTTTCCTTTTCTTTTTCCAAAAACTGATGAACTTTTTTGTATTTTTCAATAGAGGGTTCAACTAAACAAACAAGAAAGGTTAGTTCTTTGTGTTTCACCCCAAAGTTTTCGTGCGCCCAAGGTTTGTCCGATATTACAAGCAATCTAACAATAGCAATAAACCTTTCTATATCTTCCTCTGTTGCGACCAAATTAGACTCCGAGAGTTGCAACTTAAACTCGCGAGCTAAACTTGATATTGTTATCTCTTTATTTTTTAGTTTTTTCCTAATAAATTTTGCTTGCTCGTCAAAATAATCACAGAAAACCAAGAGCAAGTTCAGTTTTTTTTGAATCTTTTCATTAACCTGATCAATTATTTGGCCAACCCTTGCTCTAGTTACCCCACCAATTTCAACGGCTATTTCTTCAAAGGTCAGCATACGAACAGATCGTAACTCGACAACCAACCACGCTCGCTCGTTCAGCCAAAGTGAATTAAGAATTAGATTTAAGTCCACCAGTGGCGAAAATCTAATTGTCTGTTTTTCTTCTATTACTTGCGGGGCATCAACTTTTGGCGCAGGATTTACATCTAAGTCTTTTATGTATAATCTTAATGCTCGATCTATTTTTCTTTTTTCCATTTCCTCAAGTTGAGTATTACTTTGATAGTTACTGGATCTGAGTTTTATTAATTGTTCTATTCGAAGTATGCCCACTTTCTTAAGCAAAACAATTAGACTAAACGGCAAATCAAGAACAGCAACTGAAACATTTAATGGGTTCAGTTGCTGTTCTTTTTCCTTTAAAGCGAGTTGTCTAATCTCATCATTTGCCAACACATCCTCGGAGACTCCAAGATATTCTGCTATTGCGGAAAATATTCGGTCTGCCAATAATGGACCTATATTTCTAATAGATAAAATATTGGATTTTCCTACGACAATAATCTGCGAAATAGTTTGTATATCGACGCGTCTTAACATGTGAAAAGCACGCCGCTCAAGATTTAAATCCTCAATTGGCGCATACAGTTTTTTAACAGAAATTTCTAAACTCTGACGCATGTATAATTTACTCACTGCAACAAGGTATCTACCAATTCCCAAGGTAATTCTGCTAAAAAATTATTCGAGATTTTATCTAATTCATTTTCAATTCTATCTAATGGCAATTCGACTTCCCTGCGTTGAAGTATCCGTAAAGATTCGCGCTGAACCATATCTCTAAACATAGATAAGTGATGATTTTTAAAAGCATGTCCCTCAGGTCCGCCACGTTTAATTGCTTTATCAGCAAATGGATGTGATGTGTTCAACCACCAAACATTATATAGCCTATCTACATCGTCTTGGTGCAAAGGAGGATGGCGATCTGTAAGATCTTTTGTCATTAGATTATCTTTAGCGGGGTCGGAATCATATCCGCTCAATAAGATTCTTGGGTATTGAGAACGATTAATTTTCTTTTCTTTACCTTCCGCCTCTTTATCACCACCAGAACCTTCGCCTCCACCTTGACCATGAGCTCTTTTCCCTTTTCCTCCAACACCGTCTTTAGTTCCACCAGTACCCGTCCCACCGCTACCAGGACCACCACCTGCTGGCGTAGGAACATAGTTAACAAATATCTCAGATTGAATTTGCTGTAGAAATTTTTGAGCATGTTGATTCAAAGACTGATTTAGTTTAGCCGCAATTTCTAAATCATTCTTCTGTTTGTGCTTTTGAAGAGATTTTTCGATTTCTTCAACTTTATTCCAAATTTTTTGTGCACACCAGACCAAAATACTTCTTGTAATTTCGTTGTCGACAAGTTTTTCCCGATCATTTGTTATAAGATCATTCAACTCTTTAAATTCAAGCTGTACTTCGGCGTGAATAAAACTTAATAATGGTGAATGACCTGGAAAAGGCAATTCAAACATTCTGTAAATGCCAACTGGATTACCTTTATCATCTAAAATATAAAGAGAATTCAAGTCTTTTAATCCACCTGTTAATTGGCTTATTGATTTTTGAATCCTTAATACTCCACACTCAGATTTTTGTTGCTTTTCCAAACCTTTTACTTCTGCACTAAAAATAGTGTGTACTTCATCCGCCCATTCAGGATCACTTTCGATAGCAGGTGGAAGTATTCGCTGTATTTGCAAGAGACCATTTATAAAAACTGAAATTGACAATTCTCTAATTGGTCTGCGAGCTTGTTGAGCATCTTTAATATCATCAATCAGTCTCTGATGTTTCCATTTTCCACCACTAACAATATCGTGAGCAGAAAGCGTTTGAACAGCACGCCTTCCAACAATAGCTGATAACCCTCTAGTTTTTGAATCAAGTTCTTTGACCAAATTCGGTGAAGTCGCTTCAAGATATTCAATTAATGCTTTAGCTCCGCCTAAGTGTTCTTTGGTGGCAAGAGCAAACTCAAACGCATCGCGCCATTTCATTTCTTGATTTTCAATCTCAAACAGCCCTGTCGAATCATCTTCCATCTTCTTGACTAAAATACTTGTGGCTTTACCATTTTTCCAAGTTAAAAATCTTGCTCCATCTCGCCACATTTCTCTCATATAAAATTTTCCGCCATTTCCATGCCCACCTGTCAATGACTTGGTTGTTATAGTTCCACCATGACTTGCTGCTGATTTATCGCCCCAATAAAGAAAAAAATCTTCGATTTTCTGATAGGTAGTACCACCAAAATCAATTACAGCTAAATTCGGACCTTTAGATTGCGTAGTGGCATCAATCAGATTTATGAAAACTTGCCAGTTTCCCGCCATAGTTTCTTCGCCCTTCTCAAATGATCTCAAATATTGATCTAGTGAATTTTTCAACCATTCGGCTATCCCTTTACCATGCTTAAACTTAAATGATTTTCCAATTGTATCTAGGATATCGGGGCTAATTCGTGTTTTGATTTTCCGACCTTGAGTTTGAGTCATGATTATTTCTCCTGAAATAACTGCGGAAACCTTTGTGTAAGGAATGCAAACAAATTTTTTAATTCGTCGATTTCTGGTAGCTGTAATTTTATGGCTTTCTGTATAGCGTCTTCTGCGGTTTCTACTCTACGTTTTCTTTCCTTAATAGGTGTCCCAGTGCTAAATTGAAAAAATACACGCACATCATAATCAATCAAATCTTGTTTGTTACCTTTCTTCCATACAAGAAAGGTTTTAGATTTTAGGGCGTTCTCTAAGAACTGTTCTTCATCTCGGTTTAATAATATATCAGTTAATTTTTTTTTGTTTTCCTTTTTTGTCTTTGCCAAACCAAGAATACTTTCTGCTTCAACAACCCCTTTTTCGGTTAGTCTGTAAACCTTATTTTTTAATGAAATCACAAGGCGTTTTGTAATTAGATCACTGTAAAGTCTTTTGGCTATAACAGAAGAATCGGGATGTTCGGGGTGATTAGGCAAGCCAAAATCTATAGGGAAATTCTTCCATGCATTTAAAACTAATGTTTCAAATGGTACCCTTTCAGTTTTTCCATTACTTGCTCTATATAAAGAAATTAATACCTTGTCGGCATGACTTAATTCATCAAGGTCTATATTCTTGTCTTTTGTCATAATCAATGTTCCTTGGTTTGTTTTAGTCTATTATTTATCCTAAAACCTCTGCGCCACGTACTCACGCCACACGCCTCTCAGCGTATTGCAGATCTCACCCAGCGTGATGTCTTCACCTAAATTTATATTTTTATCGTCATTACAGCCACAAAATCTTTATCTCACCATCCAACGGCTTGAATTCATTATCCCCCGTCACCAAGTCCGCTTTTTTGACTTTTGCCAATGCGGCGGCAAAAGCATCTGCATAAGACATCTTGTTTTGCGATTTGAAACGCGCCGCTTCCATTGTTAATTCCCAATCGGCATTCTCAAATTGAATTCGCAAATCACTGAGCATTTTTATGCCGGCGTTGGCTTCCTCTTCCGAGACCTCCCGCGCCAGCGTATACCAAACTTCTCCGACGTTAACCACACTCATGTAAATGGGAATTTGTTCTTCATGCGCTGTGGCGATCAATTCTTCAACTTGTTCCGCTGAAGGCTCATCTTCAAGGTAGGCAATCACCGCCCAACTATCCAATACATATGCTTTTGCCTTCTTTGCCATTTACAACTCCCTTTCGCGTTTCTTGTCCGCCATCAACGACTTCATCAACCCCTTACCTTTATATTTTCCACGCAGGCTATGAATATACTCACGTGTTACGGGAGTGAGGATAATTTGCCTGGTTACAGCATTCACATCAATTTGAAGATAGGTTCCGTCCTTGATTCCCAACTGCTTCCGAATTTTGGACGGGATGACAACCTGCCCCTTTGAAGTAGCTACAGTTTCCATTTCTTACTCTCCTTTCGTAAACTATATAAATAGTGTACCAGATATAGAAAAGTAAGTCAATATATAAATTTCCTACAGATTACAGAAAATCCGCGCCCCCACCTAGCCTCCCCCAAATGCGACCATAAACTTAACCTTGTCAACCAAAATTTTGATGTCGTATTTGGGGGAGATGTCCGAAGGACAGAGGAGGCGGGCTAAAACCCCTGCGCCACGTACTCACCCCACACGCCTCTCAGTGTATTGCACATCTCGCCGAGCGTGATGTCGTGCTCCACACATTCAATGAAGAGCGGCATGAGATTGGGTTGGTCTTTGCCTGTCGCTGAGGCAGCGGCTTGTAGTTTGGCGAGCAGGTCACGGGTGGTCTGATCGTGACGCCCTGCTCGGAGCGTGGCAAGTCGCTCCCGTTGACCCGATTCAATTGTTGGATCAACTTTCAAACGTTCCAACCCGAGCACTTCATCCACTTGAAATTGATTGACGCCCACCACGATCTGCTCTTTGCGTTCGATCTCCTGTTGTGCGGCATAGGCGGCGTTTTGGATTTCGTTTTGCATGTAGCCGCGTTCAATGGATTGAAGCGCTCCGCCCATCTCGTCGATCTTGGCGATGTACTCGAGCGCGCCTTTTTCGATCTCGTCGGTCAGATGTTCGATCAGATACGAACCCGCCAGCGGATCCACCGAATCAGCGACGCCCGATTCGTAGGCGATGATCTGCTGTGTGCGCAACGCCACGCGGACAGATTTTTCGGTTGGAAGCCATAACGCCTCATCCATTGAATTGGTGTGCAAACTTTGCGTTCCGCCCAACACCGCCGCCAACGCCTGTAACGAAACACGCACCACGTTACACTCTGGCTGTTGCGCCGTGAGTGTTGACCCAGCCGTTTGGGTATGAAAACGTAACTGCCACGACGCTGGCTTCTGCGCTTTGAAACGTTCGCGCATGATGCGTGCCCACATGCGGCGCGCGGCGCGGAACTTGGCGACCTCTTCGAGCAGGTTGTTGTGCGCGTTGAAGAAGAACGAAAGTTGTCCCGCGAAATCATCGATATTCAAACCAGCCGCCAGCGCTGATTCCACGTACGCGATTCCATTTGCCAGCGTGAACGCCACTTCCTGCACGGCGGTGGAGCCTGCTTCGCGGATGTGATAGCCCGAGATCGAGATCGTGTTCCAATACGGAACTTCCTGCGCGCAAAATGAAAAGATGTCGGTGATGAGCCGCATCGAAGGCGCGGGCGGGAAAATATACGTGCCGCGCGCCACGTACTCTTTGAGAATGTCGTTCTGGATCGTGCCGCGCAACTGGCGCATGTCTGCACCCTGGCGCTTCGCCACCGCAATATACATCGCCAGCAAAACGCCCGCGGGCGCGTTGATGGTCATCGAAGTCGAAACCTTATCGAGCGGAATCTGGTCGTACAACTGCATCATGTCGTGGATGGATGAAATCGACACGCCCACCTTGCCCACCTCCCCCGCCGCAATCGGATCGTCCGCATCATACCCAATTTGAGTTGGGAGGTCGAAAGCGACACTCAGCCCCGTTTGACCTTGTCCCAATAAATAGCGATACCGCTTATTGGACTCCTCCGCCGTCGAAAACCCCGCATACTGCCGCATCGTCCAAAACCGCGAACGATACATCGTCGGTTGCACTCCGCGAGTGTAGGGATATTCTCCGGGGAAGCCGATGTTGTCAGCGTAGGAAGAATCATTCGAGACTGAATCAGCTTGTGATGGAAGAGCGAGGCGCGGCACTTCAAATTCAGATGAATATTCAAAGCGTTCCTTCCGCTCCTTGAATTTATCCAAAGACTTCTTGAGCGTGGAGTCTTTCCATTTGTTGTATTGATCGTTGAGGGTCATTTTTTCACCTATGTTTTCGTCACACCTGCACTTGCGTGCTGGTGCAAGTGTTGCGAGGAGGGCTTTAGCCCGACGAAGCAATCCCCCCACAATGTTGGAGATTGCTCACCTGCACTGCAACAAACGCAGTGCGGCGCAAGTGTCGGACGGAAAAGCGCCGCCCTCGCAATGACGGAGTGGCATAAGTATAAAGCCAATCCCCCGCCTTCGGAATTGGACAAACACAGGAAGATTAAGAGACGAAAGTCACATGGCTTAATGAGACAAAAATGCTAAACTTTGATTTAAGTCAGACCCTAAAGGTTTCATTTGTTATCGAACATTTGCGTCAGCAGCATTGCCTTGCAAATCAGATGACGAGTCGGGCAGGTAACCTTTAGGGTCTATTTAATAGGAGTCTCGTAAACCATGGGCAACAAAACCTTTTTATACATCGGCGCGGGGATATTACTTCTGATCGGCATCTGTCTCTTTGGGTATGGCGTTCTGAACATCGTCGGCTCCACATATTCACAGGCAAACGCTTCATGGCTTGGGTTTGGAATTGGCTTTGCGGTTTTGGGTGGAATTTTCCTCGGGGGAGGAATCCTGCTCATTGTGCGGGGGCAGGCCAAAGGTCCAGAGGGAGGCGGGGGGGATAATGTCACCTACAAGATCGATCTTCCATCCCAAACCAAAGTGGAACAATTGAAATGTAATTCATGCGGCGGGGCGTTGAAAGCGGATAACGTCAAAATGATCGCTGGCGCGCCCACGGTGGAATGTCCATTTTGCGGGACAACGTATCAGTTGACGGAAGAACCGAAGTGGTAAAACAATTTTGGATTTCTGATTTGCGATTTACGATTGTCGGTGGTCGAGCAGCCCGCTGGTGGTTGAGCAGGATGAGCGCTCTTCTCGCCCGTACTGAAATCCGAGGGTGTACCGAGACCACGTTGGAGGTACTATGAAACGAAAACTATTCGCAATCTGTCTCGTTCTTTTATTGACGTTTGGTTTGGTGACTGGCGTTTCTGCCCAATCCTATTCCTTCAGCCTCGATAAAGAAATTGTGAATGTATTTTGGAATGCAGACGGCACACTGGCGCTGGATTATCAATTTACATTCACCAACTCACCTAGCGGACATGTGATTGACTTTGTGGATGTCGGCGTTCCCACAGGCAGGTTCTCTGATGTCACTGCTGATATGAATGGCAAATCACTTTCGATCTCCTCTGATTTTCAAGGCGAGGGTGGTTCAGGTTTCTCCGTGGATATGGGAGGCTATGCCATTCAACCCGGCCAAAGTGGGACTGTGCATGTGGTCATCGGCAAAGTTGAAAATGTTTTATATCCTGATGACAATGATGAAACCTATGCCAGCGCCGTCTTCTCACCTAACTGGTTCGGGTCTCAATTTGTAATTGGAAGCACCAACCTGACCGTTACCTACCACATGCCGCCGGGCGTCCAGCCAGGTGAACCTCGCTGGCATTCAGCTCCATCTGGATTCCCATCCGAACCGCAAACAGGCATCGATTCACAGGGGCGCGTTTTCTATTCATGGAGCAACCTATTAGCCAGCGGTTCTTCTCAATATAAATTCGGCGCATCATTTCCAAAATCTTATGTGCCGGCCAGCGCCATTGTCACCGCGCCGCCTTTTGATTTTTCCGCCATGGCGGATAACCTGGCGCCCCTGATTTTTTGCGGCTTCTTCGCATTAATTATCGTTGGCATACCCACCCTTACCGTAATACAAGCCAACCGCCGTAAAATGCAATACCTGCCGCCCAGGGTTTCAATTGAAGGTCGCGGCATCAAACGCGGACTGACCGCCGTTGAATCTGCGATCTTAATGGAACAACCCCTCGACAAAGTGATGACCATGATATTGTTCGGCGTAATCAAAAAGAATGCCGCCGAAGTAGTTACGCGCGATCCGCTGAAAATCAAATCCGCATCTCCCATTCCCGATGGTTTGCATGAATATGAATTAAATTTCCTGAGAGCCTTCAAGGAGGAGAGCGCAAAAACACGCCGGGGCTTGTTGCAGCAGATGATGGTCAAACTCGTTCAACTGGTCTCTGAAAAAATGAAGGGCTTTAGCCGCAGGGAAACGCTGGATTACTACAAAGCCATCATGGAAAAAGCCTGGCAGCAAATTGAAGCCGCAGACACGCCCGAAGTAAAAAGCCAGAAATTTGACGAAGCCCTCGAATGGACCATGCTCGACAAAAATTACGATGACCGCACGCGGCGCGTCTTCCGTGAGCCGATGTATGCGCCGACGTGGTGGGGACGCTACAACCCGACCCATATACCCGCCTCATCCAAACCGACAGTTGCTTCTGCTCCCTTCCAGACATCGGGCCAACCCGTATCCTCCTCGGGACGCTCCGCCCTGCCAGGCGCAGATATTGCCGCACAAATGGTGACAGGCGTGCAAACCTTCTCGTCGAAAGTTGTGGGTAACGTCAATACCTTCACTGAAAAAATCACTGGCGCCACGAACCCACCCCCCAAACCCACATCCAGCGGAGGAAGCGGCGGCGGTCGCAGTGGCGGCGGATGCGCCTGCGCGTGTGCCTGCGCTGGTTGCGCCTGCGCTTGTGCAGGTGGGGGAAGGTAAAAGGATGAAGGATGAATTGTGAAGGATGAAGATAGTAATCAGTGAACAGTGAAAAAGGTGATGTATGAGTTTATTGAGTGAGTTGTTTAATCGGAAATCGGAAATCGGAAATCCCAAATCGGGTTTGTATCATTACGTAAAAGAAGATGAAAACGAGAAGTCTCGCATCCATCTTCGGTTGGATGATGACGGCACCGGCACGCTGATCGTCAACGCCAGCAGTGTCATGCACTTGAATCCGAGTGCGGCGTTTATGGCGTATCTTATCCTCGAAAAAGTGGATGAAGAGCAGGCAGTCAAGGCCATTTACCAAAAATACCGCGTGAATAAATCTCAGGCGCGCGCCGATTATTCATCCTTCGTCCTTCATCTTTCATCCTTGTTCACAAACGCCTGTCCCATCCACGAACTTGACCTTGAAGCCATCATGCCGTTCAGCGCGCGTCCATCCGCTCCCTACCGCATGGACCTGGCTGTCACCTACCGCTGCAACAACGATTGCGCGCATTGCTACAATGCCCGCGAACGAGACTTTCCCGAATTGACAACCGATCAATGGAAAAAAATTCTCGATCAACTTTGGGCTTTAGGCGTGCCGCATATCGTCTTCACTGGCGGCGAAGCCACACTGCGAAACGATCTCCCAGAGTTGATTGCACATGCAGAATCAAATGGACAGATCACAGGTCTCAACACGAACGCGCGCCGTCTCGCGAATATGGGTTACGTTCAGCAACTCGTCAAAGCGGGACTCGATCATGTGCAGATCACCGTCGAATCCTGTGTGCCTGAAATCCACGATGAGATGATGAGAGCAAAAGGCGCATTCAGGCAAACCATCACAGGCCTGAACAACGCGCTTGCCACAAAACTCTACGTGATGACCAATACCACCATGCTGCGGACGAATATAGACACCGTTTCAGCTACGCTGGATTTTCTTGCCGATAACGGCGTCCCGACCATTGGACTCAACGCCCTCATCTATTCGGGTCACGGCCTGACCGTTGGCACGGGCCTGCGCGAAAGTGAATTGCAACCCATCCTCGACATCGCCACCCGAAAAACCGCCGAGCGCGGGCAAAAGCTCATCTGGTACACGCCCACTCAATACTGCCAGTTTGATCCCACCGCGCACAACCTCGGCGTGAAAGGCTGCACGGCTGCGCTTTATAGCATGTGCATTGAATCAAATGGAAATGTATTGCCCTGCCAGTCGTATTACCACCCCCTGGGCAACATGCTCACCGACTCGTGGGATTCGATCTGGAATCACAAACTGTCCACGCAATTGCGCGAGCGGCAGAACCTGCCCTTCAAATGTGAAACCTGCTCCCTCGTTGCCGAGTGCGGCGGCGGATGCCCGCTCAATTTCGAAAGCCACCGCAAAGAGTATCAAGTGAATAATGAAGTCATTCCGCTTTCTGTTCTGAACTGATTTCATTTGGATAAAGATAGAACCTGGAGCCAACATGAAACTTATCAATCGCCTTACCGACCGTTTCGCAAAAGTGGAGCCGCTGCCTGTTGGCACGCATCATCTGCAGGCTGTACAAGCTGAAAAGCCGTACCGCATCCACCTGCGTTTGAAAAAAGACGGTTCAGGAATATTGATTCTCAACGCCTCCACAGTTTTGCAGTTGAATCCCACTGCGGCGGAATACGCGTTCCATTTCATCAAAGGCGCCTCGCCCGAAGAAGCCGCAAAGCAGATTTCCGCGCGCTATCGTGTCAATAAAAAGATGGCGCTTGAAGATTACAACAACTTCATGGATCAAATTCAAACTTTGATCTCGACACCTGATCTTGACCCCGTCTCTTTTCTGAACTTTGACCTGGCCGCCCCTCATTCGGCAGGGCTTACTGCGCCGCTTCGCCTCGATTGTGCGCTGACCTATCGTTTGCCATCAAAGACACAGGCCGAATATGCGCCCACCAAACGCGTGGACCGTGAACTGACAACCGAAGAATGGCAAACGATTCTTGAAAAGGCGTGGGCGGCTGGAATCCCGCACATTACATTTACAGGCGGAGAAGCCACCCTGCGCGACGACCTGCCCAAACTGATTGCACATGCCGAAGGGATTGGGCAAGTCTGCGGGCTGCTCACGGATGGATTGAAACTCGCTGACAAAAAATATCTCAACCTGCTTTTGCAGACCGGGCTCGATCATATTCTCTTTATCCTCCAACCGGATAACAAAGAATCATGGACTGCGCTCGAAACCATCATGCCCGAGGATATCTTTGTTACAGTTCATCTAACGTTGAATAAAGGCAATGTCAAAGACTCCGAACCCACCCTCGACCGGCTGGCGGGATTAAACGTTCAGAGTCTATCGCTTACGATCTCAGATAATTCTTTGCACGAAACATATAACACGCTCTGTGATAAAGCCGCAGAACTGGGCCTCACGCTCAAATTTGATTTGCCCGTTCCCTATTCCGCCAATCACCCGGTTGCATTCGATGCCCAGGAAGAAGACAATATCCCCGATGGTGCGGGCAGGGTATGGCTTTATGTGGAACCCGATGGCGATGTTCTGCCGGCGCAGGGCAAAGCAGATCAAATAGTAGGCAACTTCCTGCGTGATGAGTTAAACGAATTTTATTTCTGAAGAATAGACATTATCGGAAATAAAATATAAACACCGTCCCGAAGGTTTTTTTCGAGCAATTGAACTGCCTGAGGGCAACCTTCGGGACGTTTTTGCTAATTACAGATAAAGCCTAATGAACTGGCACACGCGCTACGCCCAACAAGCAAAATGGACTCACGATCTTCGGGCATACCTTTTCAATAAAGCAAAACTGGAAGACGCAAACCGCGTGCTCGAGGTGGGATGCGGGACAGGCGCTATTCTTTCCGAGCTGCCGCTTCACATTCCGTTTCATGGCCTGGACCTCGACTCTGCCGCGCTCGCCGAATGCCGAATCCACGCTCCAGCCGCTTCGTTGATACAAGGAAACGCGCTTGCCCTTCCCTATCCAAACGAATCATTTGAAATCGTCTATTGCCACTTTGTCTTGTTATGGGTACGCGATCCTTTACAGGCGTTGCTCGAAATGAAACGCGTCACAAAATCAGGCGGGCATATCATTGCTTTTGCTGAACCAGATTATTCACATCGCATTGACAAGCCTGATGAACTTATCCAATTGGGAAAATGGCAGACTGATTCGCTAATCCAACAAGGCGCAGACCCAAGTGCGGGAGGGCGGCTGGCTGGGTTATTTTTTCAGGCAGGGATAAAAATAAATGAAACGGGAACAATTCACAGCGGCGAAAGCGATGCGTCGCCTGAGGAATGGGAAATCGAATGGGCGGTGATCGAATCTGATCTGGCAGAATCGGTCTCAGGCGAAGACATCCAAAAAATGAAAGCATTGGATCAACAGGCTCGCGCACGCGGAGAGCGGGTATGGCATGTACCCACTTTTTTTGCCTGGGGAAGTTCTTAAATCATCCGAATCAAAAGCTGGGCGGGATACAAAAATCAGGCCGGAGTTGCGAGTGGTATGGGCCTTACTTATGCTAAACTTAGCGCCGCAAGAGAGGATGTCCCATGGAAATTTGCTACCTGATCGCCTTCCCCGATACCGAAAAAAAAACAGCGCCAAAAAAAGAATCCATCAGCGGGTTGAAAGATGCGCCTTACTTCCAACCTGTGGATATTGAGCTGGTCAGCCTCGGCGACGAGACCATCGTCATCGAAGGATATGCCGTCTCTGTCATCCGCCATCAATATGATGAATATGTGCAGATGGTCGAAGCGCGCTTCACCCTCAAAAATCCCTTCAACCCCGCGGCCTTGCACGAACGTTCCAGGATCGAGAACTCCTTGCAAAGTAAATACATCCCCGTGCAGTACCGCCAGAGCGGGCTGTTCGAGGAATACACCATCCTGCTGGTGGATGAAGCCAAACCCGCGCCCGATAAATGGATCGATAAAAACGAACTGGAGATTTCCAGGTTCATTCGTTCCCAGCGCGATACACTGGATAAGATCGAGATCGACGAAATCCTCATGTCGCGCACGCGCTACTCTGCCGTCGAACTCACCCTCGTGGATTGGGAAGGCGCGGTTATCATCGCGCCCAATGCCGATTATCAATCCGACATCGTCCTGCTCAAGATCGGCAACTATCAACTGCTGCGTTACCGCATGATGGATCAGTCCATCGAAATGATGCTCGACAAGATCAATGAATCATTTTTCGAGAACAAACGCCGCCTGCGCGCAACACGCGGGTTGATCCGCCAGATCGTGGAGCACAAACTTGAAGTCATGCTCGATTTCGAACGCACCGAACAAAACCTGCTCCTCATCGGCGATTGGTACACCGCCAAATTATACGAAGCCATTCAATCCGAGTTTTATCTCAAGGATTGGAAGGAAAGCCTGCGCGCGAAACTGGATAACCTCGAGAGCATCGTCCAAACCATCAAAGACAACCTCTTCGTCTCCTGGGAAAACCTGATGGATCGGGTGCAGCTTGCCTTGTGGCTGTTTATGCTTTTTGGTTATCTTTATTTGTATTTTCTCGATGCGGGATGGATCGTCATCCCAGCCAATTAATTTTTTAGGATAAATATGACACGCTTGAAACTTTTTCTTTCCCTTGCCGCGCTTCTTCTCCCCGCCCTGGCCTGCTCCACCTTAATGGGCACAGCCTCCCCCCAGCCTGATTCTCCCAACCCGCCCGCCACGCAGGAGCAACCCAGTGAAGAAATACCTGCGCCACAGGCGGCGGCATCCTGCCCGCTCATCACAGACCAAATCCTTGCGCTGGCTGTTTCAGACGGTGAAGATGTGGAAGAGAATTTGTTGGACGAGGAAATCTATATCGTCACGTACAGCGTCTCTGGCGACGAAATCACCGACCCTCAGAACGAAAGCGTCTCCTCCGATTTGCAGGATGAGCAGGATGATGAACAGACTCACCAGCAGGTTTGGGAATATTTCCGCTCTTTCATCCCAGCCCGCGAGCGGGACGGGATCGCCGAATACTCCATCATCACCGATGGACGGGGTGGCACATTGGCCGCCGTTTCGCAAACACAGAGCGATCCCAACCTCTGGTCGCTGCAAGTGGATATCGCCGACACGGGCAATTCCTACGAATTGACCTACACCCTCGTGCATGAGTTTGGTCATTTGCTCACCCTGGGTCGGCGGCAGGTATCACCCAGCCTCGCGGTGTTCAACAACCCCGAAGATGACGATGTCTATTTTGAAGAAGCCTCTGCCTGCCCGGACTATTTCCCCGGCGAAGGCTGTGCCAACCCGGATTCTTACATTGACGATTTTTACAACCAATTCTGGGCCGGCCTTTACGAGGAGTGGAACGAGATCAACCTCGAAGAGGATGAAGATATTTACTACGAAAAATTGGATGAGTTCTACGCCAAATATGAAGATCGCTTCGTCACCAGTTATGCCGCCACCAACCCCGAAGAGGATATTGCCGAAGCCTTTGCTTTTTTTGTCTTCAGCCCTGAACCAGCGGGGGATACCATTGCCGTGGAAAAAATACTATTCTTTTATCAATATCCCGAACTGGTTGAATTACGCGCAAATATTCTCGGCAATATGTGCGTGTCTTTTCCAGAATGACTTAAGGAGGCCAAAGCCTCCCGACTTTGGAAACTGTTCGACGACGGGAGTCGTCGGACTCTCAACTACCTATGACCAACCTCCCCATCCCCGAATCCTACTGGGTTGAAGAAGGCCGCTTGCTTGCGGGCGAATTCCCCGGCAGTTACAACCCTGAAAGCACGCGCCGTCGCATGGACGCGTTCCTCGAGGCGGGTATTAACACCTTCATTGACCTGACCCAGTCGCATGAACTTGATTCTTATGAATCCATCTTAAAGGAACAGGCTCGTGTTTCCGATATCACAGCTTCCTGCCATCGCTTTGCCATTCGCGACCATGGCATTCCTTCGCGCGAAACGATGGCCGCCATCCTAGACACGATTGATGGGGCCATCCAGAACGGCGGCGGGGTGTATGTCCATTGCTGGGGCGGGGTGGGGCGGACGGGCATCGTGGTGGCGTGCTATTTCATTCGGCATGGGCTTGCTCCGCAGCAGGCGCTGGAGCGTGTACATACCCTTTTCAGAACACGCCCGCAGACTTATTTTGCCACCTCGCCTGAGACGCCTGAGCAGTTCGAGTTTGTCCGTAGTTGGCGCGAGATTCCGGGCGCTGGGCATAAATCCGGGCAAAATTTTTGCGAGGGATGAGGCATGGATAGGTTCTGTATGCGCGGCGCATTGCAGGTTTGACGCGAATGGAGTGGGCGGGACGGAATGTGTTAACATTGGCTGAACTCGGAACGTTTATCAGGCTGGTAGATGCTCGTTGAAACAGAATCCATTCAGGGCGGGGGAAGAGGCGCTTTGCTGATGTGGAAAATGTGCGGGGTGAGACCAGGCTTGTTTGGAAGATTCTGCTCCGCGCGGAGACATCTCAAAAATGAAGGTTTTGCGAGGTAAGAGCCGGGTGACGGTATACTTCGAAAAAATGGAAGTATAATTTTGTGGAAAGTTTGGAGGCTTGTTTGGAGACATTAGAGCAGGATGTAAATGTTGAAAAAAGCGAAGTGATTCAGGAAAAAGCAAATTGGGGGCGGTTTGCGCTTGATATTATTGAAACTCTTTTTCTGGCTGTTGTTTTATTTGTGGGCATCAATGCGATTTCTGCGCGTGTGCGGGTGGATGGAACCAGCATGTTGCCGACCCTCGAGAACGGCGAGTTCGTGCTCGTGAATAAGATGAGTTATCGCATTGGTGAAGTGGATCGCGGCGACATTATTGTTTTTCATTTTCCCTTGAATCCGGAGGAGGAGCTGATCAAGCGTGTGATTGGCCTGCCCGGCGACCAGGTGCAGGTGCAGGATGGGCAGGTTTATGTGAACGGTCAGTTGTTGAATGAACCGTACATTGCCCAGGCGCCTTCATACACCGGTGTGTGGACGATTTTGGAAGGGCAAATTTTTGTGTTGGGCGATAACCGCAACAACTCGAATGACTCGAAGGATTGGGGACTTTTGCCCGCGGATAACCTGGTTGGCAAGGCGGTCTTGATCTATTGGCCCCCGCCGTTGTGGGAAGTGCTGGAACATACGGAAGTATTCGCTTCACAATAAGGAACTGATATGAGCGAACTTGAACCTACGACCCCGGATGTTGGTTTGTGCAATGAATGCCACGCAGGTGTGATGCAGCCGCGCCAGATCACGTATTTTACGTGGCTGGGTGAGGAGTTGATCACAGTTCCGCATTTCCCTGCCTGGATCTGTGATGTGTGCGGCAGGCGCGAATACGATGAGAAGGCCATCCAATGGCTGAATATGATTTTGGACCCGAACGCCGGGAGACCCACGAAAAACCAACGCCGTACTCCGCTTCCTCCCCGACCCCGGGCTGGTTTTCCCCGCCCGATACAGGATTCATAAGCGGACAGGTTGCACTTCATGTCACTTGATTCTTCCCCCAGAACGTATCGCTTTCTTCCGGCCGATATTTTGACTTCCGGATATCGCGTGGTTGGCAAGATTATGGTTACAAGCCACGGCACCATGGGGGTTATGAATGATCCGACCCATTCGGCATTGGAGGTTAACGATGCGCGTATGGCGCGCCTGCACATGCCGACGAAACTGGTGGATCATTTTGAGATCGTGCGCATGATGAAGAGACAGGTACATGCGATTTGTATGGCGCGGCGTGAAGACCTGGGTCCACATGCGTTGGTGCGCGGGGGGTATACCAGTGTGGTGGAGTATCCCGTCCGTATTACCACGCAGATGTTTGAAGTGGAAGGCACCATGGAATTGCCGGGTCGTTTCGATTTCACTGCGTTGATGGCGGAAGGCTCGCGTGAATTTGTGCCGGTCTTCAATGCCACACTGACGGCGATCTTGATTCCCAACCTGCGTGTGGAAGGCGCTGGTATGCTGGTCAACCGCAGGCTGGTGGATATTATGGCGCTCTTGAACCAGCGCGTGAAGCCTGAAAATTAGTCTTGAATTCTGCTTGACGCTCCTAAAAGGGGATGATAGAATTCGCCCGCTCTAAAAATAGAGCCCCCATCGTCTAGAGGCCCAGGACGCATCCCTTTCAAGGATAAAACCGGAGTTCGAATCTCCGTGGGGGCACTAAGAAACACGAGTCGCATACGCGGCTCTTTTCTTTTAAAACCGTAGTCCCCGCAGGGGGATGATATTCGAATCTCCGTGGGGGCAC
>CAKKRM010000307.1 GCA_919902735.1 Anaerolineales bacterium
AACCTGTCAAAGTTTCGCCCAAACTTGCAGATTACGTGAAGGAAGAAGTCGCCGCGGAAGATGTGAGTGATTTGGCGGACTAATTCGGATTCGGAAATCCCCTGATTTTCGATAACCTCAAACGTCAGGAGACGTTTGAGTCCAAAACCAAGATGCCCATTTCCGACCAAGGCATTACCAAAGATAGATACATGTTCATTCCCCGCACGGCGATCTTTGCCCGCCGCGGGGATGAATATTTATTGATCAAAGGCGCGCCCACAAAGAGACTTTGGGCCGGCAAATACAACTGTCTCGGCGGCCATGTGGAGCGCGGGGAGGATGTGCTCTCTGCTGCGGCGCGCGAACTGCTCGAAGAAGCCGGCGTCACCGCAGACTTGTGGATGTGCGGCACAGTGTTCGTGAATGCGGGGGAGGTGGGAGTTTGTCTGTTTGTGGTGTGTGGGGAAAATGTTCGGGGGGAGGTCAAAGCCTCTAAAGAAGGATCAGTTGAATGGGTTAAGAGAGAAGCGGCGCTTCATCTGCCAGTGGTGGAGGATTTGCCGATCCTGTTGGAGCGAATCCATGCCATGAAGATGGGCGATGCGCCTTTCTCGGCGCGTTCGTTTTATGATGAGGGGGGAAGGTTGCAGGTGGCGTTCTACGGAATCACGTAACTTTGCAATTCGGTGGCGAATGTGTAAGGCGTGCCGCCAAAATCCCAATTTTCCACAGACTTGATATAGCCGATACCGGGCGCGTACCAGATGAGGCTGGCGCCGGTGTATTTCATGGGGACTTGCAGATCGCCAAACGGGACGAGGAAATCTACAGTGGAAGTGGATTGAAACTTGATGACCTCAAAGGTGCCGGCGGGCACGGTGATCGTTTCTGTGCCCATCTCTTGCATGGCGGCGGAATAGGCACCGTTGGATTGAACCTGCTCCCCGGTGGGCATGGGGATCATGCCTTGCATTGTCAGGTTGTATTGCCATTGCATTCCACTGACGATCTGGCCCGGCAGGCTGATGCCCGATATGGCTGTGGTGATGAACTCGGCGGCCATGCCTTGCGCCGAAATACTGGCTATCGCGCCGCCGCCCAGTTCGAGGGCTTTCAAGCCATCCGATTCGCAAGACCATGCCTGTGTGCGGGTGAGACCCGTAAATTGTGTTGTGAGAGTGAACCCATCGGCGCGGACTTCGCTGATGGTGTCGCTAAAGGCGAAATCACCATTTGGGCCGCCGGAGTTGATGTATGCCCAACTCGCGCCTTGCCGTACGGGAAACAGGGGATTGCTGCACACCCCAGCGACGGTTGAATTCGACACAGTGGGCGCCTGCTGTGTAAATGGAAGCACAACCCCGTTCTTTTCCGTTTCGTTCCCCTGACTGCAACCTATTAGGCCGGCAAGGTTAACCGCGATGAGAAGAATGATAATCTTGCGCCAGGACTGCATGGTGTTCTCCAATCACTGCCATTTCAGCAGGGTGATGATGAACTTACTTCCCTTGCCCGGCTGGCTTTCCACATCCAGCGAGCCTTTGTGCTGTTGGATTACCTGGCGGGTAATGGAAAGCCCAATGCCCAGCCCGCTGTACAGCTCGTCGCCGTTTCTTTCGAGATGCACGAACCGGTCGAAAATGCGCGGGCGCATGATAGGGTCTATGCCGATGCCGTGATCTTCAACGGCAATGATCACCTTGTTATCCCTGCTGGAAATACGAACCTCCACCATGCCATCCGGCGGGCTGAATTTGATGGCATTATCCACCAGCGCTGTAACCGCCCGCTCGAGTGACTGCGAGTCGCCTTGCGCGACTGGAACGCCGTGATCCTCCCGCACCTTCAAAATCACACGCCTTTCCTTGGCTTTGGCTTCATATTTTCTGATCACATGATCCACCACATCCACAATATCCACAGGCTGGAATTCGGGCAGAACCAGTTCGAGTTCCTGCAAAAAGAGGATGTCGTTGGTAAGGGTGATGATCTGGTCTACATTGCGGCTGATGGTCTCGATGGAAATCTTTAATTGCTCGCCGCTGAGCATTCCTTTCTTGAGCACCTGTAAATATCCGCTGGCCACCATCAAGGGGGTGCGTAATTCATGGGCGATGTTGGAGAGGAATTCCTGGCGGGCAAGGTCCTGTTCGGCGAGTTGTTGATAGGCGTCGGCGAGTTCGGATGCGCGCAGCCGTAGGTCGTCGATGGCGAGCTGGTCGTTCTGTCTTAACCGATTGCTGATCTCACGCACCATGGCCATTGCCACGCTGGGACTTCGTTTCAAAACGCGGTCGAAGCCTTCCTTGTCCAATTCGAGGAGCACCGTGTTCGTAAGGGATTTGACGGTGGCGGCGCGCGGCGCATTGTGGATGAGCGCCATCTCGCCGAAAAAATCTCCGGCGGTGAGTGTTTTTAGCAGGCGTTTGTCGGCGTTGTTGATGATCTTGGTGACTTCAAAATCACCTTCGAGGATCATATAAAAAGTGCGTTCAACCGCATCTTCCCTGCACACCACTGTCTCGGGTGGGTAGGTTTTGATGCGGCTGTTTATAATGATTTCCTGCACTTCATCGGGCTTGATGCCGGGAAATGCGCGCGGGATGATTTTTGCGGGGGTACGGATCGTTGTCATGGTCTGTCTTATCCTGCATCGATTCTATCATGCGCTTAAAAATGGACTTTCACCCATTTGGCCTATTCTCCCCGGCGAAAACGTAAGCCGTGTTTGGTTCGATTTTTATTGCAAACCATCATGAAGTGTTTCTGTAAAAGGCCGCTGAAAATCTACTCAATCCGTGTGCTTTAAACAAGCCCCATGTGTGAGGAGTTTTCAACTTGCCGAAAGCAGGAGTTCCGCTTATAGTGATTGAAACGATGTATCGCGGAGACAAACGTTCATGGCATGTTCGATTTATTACGATGATAATGGTTTTGTGCGTTTGGAATTTTCGGGGATTTTCGATGCCTCGGATGGAGGCGAGATTGTGCGGGAGGCGGCGGCGCTTTTAAGGGAAAAGAATAGTTTTCGCCTGCTTACGGATTTTCGAAATGCGACGGTCAGGCTGTCGTTTGGGATGGTTTACAATTTGCCGCAGATGGTTCGCGCATGGGCGGGGGAGGAGGAAATGTTCATCTATCAGATAAAACGCGCATTGGTGACGCCTGCCAGATATTTTGATGTTTTCCATTTCTATGAAAATGTGGCGGTTAACCGCGCGCAGCGTTTGAAGGTGTTTCTCGATATGGACGAGGCGAAGGCCTGGCTGTTGGCGGAGAATTGATAGGGAGTGGGGAATGCTGTTTTTGTAGGAGCAGGATGGGGCGGCGAGAAGAGGCGGGGGTTACTTCTTCCTTTTGCTTATGCGGGCCGCCTGATGGTTAATATCCATTGGGGCGGTCTTAAATTCCCTCTGCCGCGCGCGCACGGACTGTAATGCGCTCTCGAACCATTCTTCGATCCATTGCGGTTTTTCAGGTTTTTCCGATTTCAAGTAGCGGATGAAGCCTATTACATCAATGAGCCTGATGTCCGGAAGGGTGGCTATTTCCTCCATGATGATCGCTTCCAGTGAGTTCATGTGCGGGTACTCCTTGTGGGGCGGGTCAGGTTTTGGTTTGCTGGCTGGCGCTGCCCATGTGGGTGTTGACCTGTTCCAGCAGGAGCAGGATTTCGTGCCGTTCGCTGGTGAGGTGCTGGAGGGATAAGGCGAGGTTTTCCTTTTCCGTTTCTTTCAGGGTGGGCAGGATGCTTTCGGCGCGGGCGATGCGCGCGTTCTTTTCGGCAAGTTTGATCTCGAGTCGTTTGCGGTAGCCTTCGTAGAATTCTTTTTCGCTGAGCGGTTCGACGACCAGGGGTGTGGATTTGTTGAGCAGTTCTTCGATGAGCGGCAGGAATTCTTCGAGGATGACGGGTTTTTCCATGAAGCGGGTGGCGCCGATGGTGAGGGCGAAGGCTTTGTCTTCGGGGGCCACGTAGGTGGCGGAGAGGAAAATTACGGGGATGCTGCGGGTTTCGGGTTCGATGCGCAGACGGTGGACGAGGCTGAAGCCGTCCATGCGGGGCATGAGGATGTCGGTGATGATGAGGGCGGGGTGTTCCTTTTGGATATGTTCGAGCGCTTCCTGTCCGTCTCGCGCAGTGAGCACACGATAGCCTTTGAATTTGAGGGTGGTATCCAGCAGGGTGAGGATGTCGGGAACGTCTTCCACGACCAGCAGGTAGCGTTTATTTGTGTTCATGGGGCTATTGTAGTACGAAATTGCTTTCTTTGGCGTAATTAAATGATTGCGGATTTCTTCCTACACGTTGGGGCTATTTAATAACTCCTTTAGGGCGGTCAACTCTTCCTTTGAAAGCGTCACTCCTTTGCCCATTTTCTCGTGGTCTGCGGACCAGTCGCGCAGGTCGTATTTCGGCTCGCGGTCATTCCAACTGATCAGGTTGAGTTCCTTCGACCAGCCGCTGGCCGAGGTGGATAGTACGCCGATCTTTTTGATGATTTCATATTTGATTTCGGACATGGTTGGGGTCTCCTGATTTTATCGTTTCTTCAAGTTTACCATTGTGTGCAAACCGTGAAACCAACCTATCCACCCGCCACTCGCTGCGGGTACAATGTGATGGACGG
>CAKKRM010000308.1 GCA_919902735.1 Anaerolineales bacterium
GGTTGTTATATCTGTACCGCAAGATTTATCTTGCCTTTGAGATAAAAGCGATATAAATGTCGTGGTACAGAAGTCTATTAATCGGCTGGGTTTATTTGCAGGTCGTCCGTTGAAATGTGAAGGCCTTCCAGCGCCTTGAAACTCAAATTTCCAGATTCGAGATTGTATTTTTTTGTCACACGCTCGAACAGGGCGTGATAGCCTGCTTTGACCATTTGATTCCAGTCCAACCCAAGCAGGTTTGAGATATTCTGAATGCTCTGGGCATCTTCCCCCTCGATCTCGACGAACTCGCCATAGGGCAATTCATCCAGCATGATGTGAGTGTTGTTCAATTCAAATGTCGCACGGAATTTTTCGTAAAATACGATGGGTTCAAAATCCAACGCTTCCAAAAATTGCTTCGCGCTGTCAAAATCCCCAACCACAAACTCGATCTCTTTGCGGGTGAGTACGCCGCCTTCCAGCTCCTCGCTGGGACCTTTGAATGTAAACCGCGCCTTTGTATCCTGACGCAGCCGCAAAACCTTGCTGTTTTTTCTCAGATCGTTTTGCGCCGAGTCAAAACGGAAATTGATCTCATGCACACGCGGTTGAATCAATTGCGCCTTCAATTCAAGAAGGCGCAGCTCGATTTTTTTCAAGTCGCGCACGTAAAACTTGGCTTCGGTTTCCTGCCCATTCATGGTCATTAATGCAAACTCAACAGGGCTTGTTTTTGTTCAACGCTTTCGCCCGCCTTCACGCGGATGCGCCCCATCGTCCCATCCCGCGGAGATTTAAGTTCGTTCTGCATCTTCATCGATTCAAGGATCAGCATCACCTGGCCTTTTTTGATCTCCTGACCCTCCTCCACAAGGACACTCACCACCAGCCCGGGCATGGGCGCTTTGAGATGGAATTCGCCGCCCTCTCCGCCCACTCCGCCTGCCGCAGTTTTCAGACGCTTTTCCCGTTCATCCTCGGTTTTTACCTGGAACTGGCGTCCGCGCAAAAGCACCTGCCAGTCTTCATCGCCCTGATACACGTACGATTCGTACGATTTCCCATCCAGGATCAGTGAAAAAACAGGCTGTCCGCTGATGGCCTCGAAATCAACTTCAAGCAGGCGGTCGCCGATGCGGATGTGCCGTTCGTCTACCACTTCGATTTCATATTCTTTATCGTCAACCGTTGTAATGTATTTCATAAATCAACCTCAATCGTAAATCAAAAATCGTTTACCTGTGCATTCGTTCCCAGCGGCCAACCCACTTCCAATTGCTTGTATCCCGTTCATTACGGCGGACAATGTGCGCGGAGCGTTCAGTTTGTTGATGAGCAACCAGCGTGGCAAGGATGGCGGCAATCTCTGTTTGTTTATCTTCCGCCCCGGAAGCAGTTTCCATCGAGAAGCGCTCCTCGACAAAGCGTGTATCGAATTGCCCGCCCATGAAGCGATGCGAATCCATCAGGGTTTGGTGAAATGGAATATTTGTCCGCACGCCGACGATGCGATATTCTTCCAATGCACGGCGCATACGCAAAATCGCCTGTGCGCGGGTCTCGCCCCACACGATCAACTTCGCGATCATCGGGTCGTAGTACGGGGTGATTTCAAAACCCAGGTAAACGCCCGTGTCCACGCGCACACCGGGGCCAGTGGGCAGGATGCTGTGCGTGATCCGTCCGGTGGACGGCATGAAACCATTAAAGGGGTCTTCCGCATTAATGCGGCACTCGATCGCATGTCCCTTGAGTTGAATCTGCTCCTGTGTGTAGCTCAATTGTCGGCCCCGCGCGATGCGCAGCTGTTCAGCGACGATATCCACACCGGTCACCATTTCCGTGATGGGATGTTCCACCTGCAAGCGCGTGTTCATCTCGAGGAAATAAAAATTACGGTCTTTATCCACAAGGAATTCAATCGTGCCAGCGTTGACATAATCCACAGCCTGCGCAGATTTGACCGCCACACTGCCCATCTTTTCGCGCAGCTCGTCATCAAGGAAAGGCGAAGGCGACTCCTCCAATAATTTTTGATGACGGCGCTGGATGGAACATTCACGCTCACCCAGATGAATAACGTTGCCATGCGAATCAGCCATGATCTGGAATTCGATATGGCGCGCGCCTTCGACTAATTTCTCCAAATAGACATTCCCATCGCCGAAAGCAGATTCCGCCTCGCGTCTTGCAGACTGGAGCAGGGTCGGCATTTCCTCCAGGCTTTTTACTTCCCTCATGCCTTTTCCGCCGCCGCCCGCAGTGGCTTTGATAAGCAATGGAAACCCAATCGACGGGGCGATATTCAACAGGTCATCATTCGTCATATTGCCGACATCCTCCGTACCCGGCACAATGGGCACTCCCGCCTTGATGACCGTTGCGCGCGCCCTGCCTTTATCTCCCATCGCCGCAATCGAGGAAGGCTTGGGGCCGATAAAAGTAATTCCCAGGTCTGCGCATTTGGCAGCGAAGTCTTCGCGTTCTGCCAGAAAGCCATAGCCCGGATGAATTGCATCCGCGCCAGACTTTTTGACAATATCAAAAATCTTATCCGCGCGCAGGTAGGACTCACGGGATGGCGCAGGCCCAAGCAGGTAGGCTTCATCCGCGTAACGGACATGTAACGCGTTGCGGTCTGCTTCCGAGAAAACCGCAACGGTTTCCAGACCCAGCTCGCGGCAGGCGCGAATGATGCGGACGGCGATCTCACCGCGATTTGCAATTAAGACTTTGTTGAACATAACACCTCATAATGTCGTTGCGAGCCGCCGCTCTTGTACTTTGGCGGCGAAGCAATCTTCCGCTGGATTCGGATTGCTTCGTCGGGCTTAAGCCCTCCTTGCAATGACGAAACTACAGCGGAATATTCCCGTGTTTCTTGGCGGGGTTGGCGTCGCGCTTGTTGCTCAGCATTTCCAGCGCATTGATCAAACGCGGACGGGTTTCCTTTGGCTCGATTACATCGTCGATATAGCCGCGCTGTGCAGCGACATAGGGATTGGCGAACTTCTCCTTGTATTCCGCCACCAATTCCGCTTTTTTCTTGACTGGGTCTTTCGCCGCTTCAAGTTCCTTGCGGAAAATGATGTTCACCGCGCCGTCAGGCCCCATCACTGCGATCTCGGCAGTCGGCCAGGCGAGGTTCACGTCACTGCGGATGTGCTTGGATGACATCACGCAGTACGCGCCGCCATACGCCTTGCGGGTGATGACCGTCAACTTCGGCACAGTCGCTTCGCAATAGGCGTACAGCAGTTTCGCGCCAGAGCGGATAATGCCATGATGTTCCTGAAATGTACCGGGCAAAAAGCCGGGCACATCTTCAAAGGTGATGATCGGGAAGTTGAAGGCGTCGCAGAAGCGCACAAAGCGCGCCGCTTTTTCGCTTGCGTCAATATCCAATACGCCAGCCAAAACGGCAGGCTGATTGGCAACAATGCCAACGGAATGCCCGCCCAGGCGCGCAAAGCCAACGACAATATTCTGCGCGTAATTTTCATGGATCTCAAAGAACTGCCCATTGTCCACGATCATGCCGATGACTTCTTTAATATCGTATGGCTTGTTGGCATCGTCGGGGATGATTTTGTTCAGCGCCTCTTCCATGCGCAGGGGATCGTCACTTGCGACAAAAGGGGAATCTTCCATGTTGTTCTGGGGCAGGTAACTCAGCAATTTGCGGATGAGATACAACGTGTCCGCTTCACTGTCTGCGGCAACATGGCACACACCCGATTTTTCAGAATGTACGTTTGCGCCGCCTAATTCTTCCTGGGTCACTTCTTCGTGGGTCACAGTCTTGACAACGTCTGGGCCTGTCACGAACATGTAGGAAGTGTTGCGGGTCATAAAAATAAAATCTGTGAGGGCGGGGGAATAAACTGCGCCGCCTGCGCAGGGACCCATAATTGCAGAAATTTGCGGAATGACACCCGATGCCATCGTGTTACGCAGGAAAATATCCGCGTAGCCCGCCAGCGACACCACGCCTTCCTGAATGCGCGCGCCGCCCGAATCATTCAAGCCAATTATTGGCGCGCCATTCTTCATCGCCATATCCATGATCTTGCAAATCTTTCCGGCATGAACTTCGCCCAGGCTTCCGCCGAATACGGTGAAATCCTGCGAATACACATAAACAAGGCGGCCTTCCACTGTGCCCCAGCCTGTCACAACGGAGTCGCTCATGAATTTCTGTTCATCGAGTCCAAAGTCATGGGTGCGGTGAACGACGAAGGGGTCTACCTCGTGGAACGAGCCTTTGTCCAGCAATAAATCAAGTCTTTCACGCGCAGTCAGGCGTCCCTTTTTGTGTTGTGCGTCAATGCGTGCCTGCCCGCCGCCGAGGCGCGATTCTGCTCTTTGGTCATTCAATACCTGGATTTTCGTTTTCTCGCTCATAGGCCTCTCTCGAAATTGATTTGTTTGCAAAATAGATGATGATAAATAGTCCCAGATTTACTATAACAGCAAACATAATGTTTGGTCGCGGATTTTGGAAAAAGAGCCGCTCGCTCCAATACCAGACCGTGTAACCTGCTGCAGTCCCGAAGAGCATTTTCCCAGCCCATGCTTTTTCCTGCCAAATACCAAAATACAGGATGCCCCCAATGACAACCCATATCCCGCCAATCCCAGCGCTGACTGTTGGCGCAAGGCGGGCGGAGAATTCAGTTAATACACTGCTCCAGGCAAGGGCTGTCCACACACGGGTGATGTTCCAGGTTATGGTGATTAACACCGCCCATAGTGTCAGGGTTACAGAAAAGGATCGTTTCATGGTTAAGGGGTGGGAGTGACGATATCTGGATGCCTGAAAATACGCGGCTGAACCCAAATGGCATAATCGTCTGATGGATTGCCGTTGTCTCGCACGATCAGGGTGAGTTGCACGGTTTGGCCTGCAAGCGCATTGAGCGGGAAGTTGATCAATTGCGGGATGTCGGTATATTTATAGGGCCAGGCTGGGAACGGCTCAAAGAAATTCCCGTCGCTGTCATAATACCCCAGCGAGAATGTGACATTGCATTGGGACTCGGCCATGCAATATAGATGGGCGCGGAAGAAATCAGCAACGTTGATTTCTCTGGCAGGGAAGGTTCCGAAAATATCCAGGAAATTGCCATCCTGTGATGGAATGGACAGGAGCGCATCTGCTTTGTAGGGCAGGCTTAATTCTGTTTGAGTCAGCAAGCCGATAAACCCAGAATCGATCTGCCCACTGATTCCGGGGCAGGGCAGGGTCTCCCCGCTATTTGTCCATTTGGCGGTACACACATCAGGGGCAAAGTAGTAGACGGTGTTCGCGGCGTCATCAAGCGGGGCGACTGCGAAGGTTGGGGTTGGCGTTGGGGGCGGCGTCAGTGTGGGGGTGGCTGTAGAAACAGGAGCAGGCTGGGTGGCCGTAGGTGGAGGCGCTGACTGGGATGGCGCACATGCCGAAAGTAAAATAAATGCCAGTAGGGGAGCAAATCTGGTTCGCAAAATCATCCTCCTAATATTTTGGCTCTTCCAGCAAATAGAATAAACCCTTGCCGCCGTAATTATTGTATCTTTCGAGATAGGGCGCGAATTGATCGAAGTAAGGCGGGAGGGCCAGTAATTGCGGGTTGGCGAAAATGATGGTCATGCCGTGCTCGCGCAGGTAGGCGGGCGCGGTTCCGTTTTGCAACGCTTGAAAATATGCATGGCTGTTGATCAACCCGTCCATGTTGACGATGGTGCGGCCGCGAATGAAGTACCCCACGTTGCCCCCGCCCGTCATGCCGATGATACTGCCGGGCGGCGTGTTGGTTTCGAGATATTGCAGCACTTCCATATGCGGGCGGTTTGGATCGTAATAATCGTGGCGCATGGTTGTGGTGACGAAGCCATTAAGGTTGTATGCGAGGATTGCGAAAACCGTGATGGCGATGGTTTGCAGGGTAAGACGGGTGAACTTTATTCTGAACAGGGGGCGCAGGATCAGGTCGAGATAGAAGCTTCCTGCAAGGGTAATCAGAATCATTTGGCTGACCCAATACCACTCTTTTACGCCGCCGTAGGATGTGGCCGAGTAGGATAGGATGTGAATGCCGCTGCCAGCCAGCAGAGGGATGAAAGCCAGTTTCGAGCCGATGTGGATGGCGCGGCGTTTATTTGCAAACGCAAGGATCAACCCTGCCATGATGAAGACGAGCATGGAAATGTAATATCTTTCATCGTCCATGTCTGTGCGGCGGATGATGGGGAGGAGCATTTTTGCGAGCCATGAAAACAGGCCGGTGGCGGGATTCCAGGCGATGAAATCTCGTGTGCTGATTCCGAAAAACGAGTACCAGTTCGAGGCGGGGCGTTCGTAGACTGTGTTTGCCATGCTTCCCCACCAGCGTTTGATCTGCCCGCTGACCGGGCTGGATGTTCCGAACATGATTTTATTGAAGAGCATGTACAGGGCAAGCAAGCCGCCGAAGATGCCATAGTATGTGAAGCCTTCTGTGAGCCAGTTCTTCCAGTTTGCCTTGAACTCTGAGAATGGAGATTCTTGGGTCGGGGCTTTGTCGCTGCTGAACCAGGTTGCTGCAAGTCGCAGTGCGAAAATCAGGAGGAGGCTGAGCGTCCAATCCAACAGGAAGGCCGAGCGCGGGAAATTCCCGCCTGCGCCGAACTGCGCAAGCAGCAAATACATGGCTGTGATGAAAACTGAACTGGTTGTGAGCGCCAGGAAAGTTTGGCGGAAATTTTTCCAGATCGTGTTTGCGCGCGGATGCTGGTATGCGCCGAAAAAATACAGCGCGGTCAATTTGGCAGCCAGCGCCAGCATAACCGCTTCCAGTGTGGATGAGGCATATAAGGTGTTGTAGGAGTCGATGCCAGTGCGAAACGCCACCGAACTGGTCATGGAAGCGAAAATGATAAACACGTCCAGCGGGAGCAGGTACCGAATGACCCTGCCGCGGAAAATCACCCAAACCCCGGCAATGGCCGCGAGGAATACCAGGTCCAATCTGCCGAACATGGCGAGCGCGGCGGCCAGGGCAATTTCCACGAGCTGGCGCGTGGTCACAGGTTTTGCGCGCCATTCTTTTTCAAACATCGAAAGTTTGTAAATTAAATAAAGAACCGCCAGCGCGGCAACGGGAGTCTCCAGCCCATATCGGTATACCGTGGCGTGGATGTAAAAATTAAACGCCCAAAATGAAGCTGCCAGAATCGCAACGGCCTGCGAGAGATTTTCCTTTACCAACCGGTAGATCAAGATTGCGCTGGCCGCATGAAAACCCGCCGCCACCATCAACAACACCCGCAGCGGCAGGATCACGTCGAAGCGGGCGAGCGCAAAAATGGGAACGCAGACGATCATCCACAACGGGTGATAACCATTGGTCAGGTTAATTCCGTCAAAGGTGCTGCCGTATCCCTCGGAAATATTTTGCGCCACTTTGAAATAATAATAAGCGTCATCGCGTTTGAACCAGACGTTTGGAAAGTTGTACGCATCTGCCAGGGCTGCGTACAAATGAATGGCAAGGATGACCACGACAAGCGCGGCTTCAAAGAGTGAGAATCGTTTCAAAAATTTCATAATAGCAGCATCAACAGCCAAGTATGCCGATGAATTAAATCCTATGGAATATCAAGTGTGATCTTGCCGAAATTTTCACCGCGCCACAGGCGTTCCTGCGCGGCTTCGGCCTCTTTCAGCGGGAAGGTTTTATCGAGAACGGGCTTGAGTTTACCAGCAACCACCAAATCCATAACCTCTTTGAAATCTTCAAGCGTGCTCATGGTGGAGCCGATGATCGAAAGATGTTTTGCAAAAATAAAACGGTTGTCGATCTCGAAGCGTGGCGCAGCGCTGTTGCCAACCGTCAACAGCCGTCCGCCTTTGCGAAGCGCGCGCAAACTCAACGGAAAGGTCGTGCCCACGTTATCCACCACCACATCCACGCCGCGTTTTTCAGTCGCAATAAAAATCGCCTTCGACCAATCCGCTTCTTTCGAGCGGTCGATCAAAATATCTGCGCCAAGCGATTCGGCCTGGGTAAGTTTTTCTGGATTCGATCCCACGACAACGACCTGCGCCCCAAGATATTTTGCGATCTGGATGCTGGCTGAATTCACGCCTCCCCCCGCGCCGACAATTGCAACCGTTTCCCCGGCCTTCACTCCCCCGCGTTTAACCATCGAATGCCAGGCAGTCTGGTACACCAAAGCCGCCGCAACGGACGAGTGGTAATCAAAGCCCTTTGGCAGTTTGTAAAGCTGGCGCGCAGGCAGGCAGATAAATTCGGCGTACGTGCCGCGAATCGTTTCGCCTAACAGATGCCAGTCGCGGCACAGGTTATCCTGCTTGTTCAAACAGAAATCACATTTCCCGCATCCAAGATTGGCATTGATGGCGACCCGGTCTCCGGTCTTGAAATCTGAAATAGCGCTTCCGAGCGCGGCTATTTCTCCCGCCCCGTCTGCGCCGTTGATGTGGGGGAGTTCGAGCTTTAAGCCAGGCCAGCCATTCCGCACGAACACATCCATGCGGTTGAGGGCGGCGGCGCGGAGGCGAATCAACACTTCACCTGTTTTAGGTTCGGGTGTCGGGAAGTCCGTATATTCCAAAACTTCAGGCCCGCCGTGCTGGCGGAAGAGAAGGGTTTTCATTTTATTTTTTGCGCGCAATGGCGGTCAATGACCCATTGTCTGAGTAGACGCTGAATCGATTGAGAAAATTGATAATGGCTGTGAGGAATTTGCCCGGGTTGCCGCTTAATCGAAATATTCGCCGAAATAGAAAACCAAGCGTGGCATATTGCCCTGCGCTGCGAATTTCAAGCACTTCAAAATCCTCCTCCAGCACGCGGCGGATGGTTTTGGGCGTCCAGTAGAAAACATGCTCAGGGAGTTTGTACGACACCCATTTTTCCCCCGAGACTTTCGAGAGCGTACTGTCTGGGTCTGGGGTGGTGATGGCGAGCGCTCCGCCCGGTTTCAAGAATCCATGAATGGCTTTCAGGAATTTCTTTGGGTCATAGATGTGTTCGAAAGTGTCGAAGGCTACAATCAGGTCGAAACTTTCGGGCTGGTAGTCTGCTGATTCGATCAGGCCGAGTTGAATACGCTGACCCCATTGCTTCTGCGCCATTTCCACAATGTAATCCGAAGGGTCGAGGCCGTGAACATCGAAGCCGAGTCTTTGTGCGGCGGTGAGAAAGTAGCCGGGGCCGCAGCCAATATCCAGCGCGCGGCCTGTGGATTTGTAGGGAGCAATTTGTTTCAAGCGAAGTGAAAACGTTTTGACCCAATTGTCGCTGATTTCCATGTACTCGTCATAGCCCTGGCCTGAGATGTTTGAGTTGTAATAGGCTTCATCCTTGTAAAGTTTGAGGATGGCTTCCTGAGTGAGGCGGGGGGAGAGGTAGGTAAGGCCGCAGGAGGAACAGTCCACAACTTTATAGGGG
>CAKKRM010000309.1 GCA_919902735.1 Anaerolineales bacterium
TTTCTGTTTGGACGGCGTTCCGCCGCCCATCCCAGCGCGGGTAACGCAAACCGTTGGGTGGCTTCTCGCAAATAATAGCAAGATAAAGAGGAAACTTGGCAACGAGTTTGTTGATTATCTTTTCAACGATATTTTTAGGCTTTGTGTTGATTTTAGTTATTGCCTATGTCCTCCAACATACATTGGTCGGTCGTTTTTGGGCTCCTGTTAAACAAATCTCTGCCCCATCTTATCCAAAACCAAACGATGAACTTCTTCAACAACTTGAGATGATAGAATCAAGTCAAGATTCTGGAATTGATTACAAGCCTTGCATTGTCACACTTCTTGATGGAAGAAAAATAGATTGTGTGTATGTTGTATCTACACAGCCATATTTAAAGCATTGGGGTGTATTACCCGAAAATGATAAAGGCAAGCATTTTTTGCGGATTCAAGATATAGTCAAAATAGAAGAAAGTCCGTCAAGATTGCCGCCCAAGATAGCGAATGAACTATATCAAGCAGGCGAATCAGGCATGGGATATTGTCGCTTCACGTTAGTTTTTAGCGATAACACCGAGCAAGAATATGTTACAGGAAATGCTATAGATTTTGTTCAATTGCCAGCAGGAAAATCAAACTCAGATGTTATTAAAGTTTTACCCCATACTGGCTCTGGGAAGAATTACGCTCAAGGTCTAAAATATTATTGGTGTCTGTATGACTAATGCTTCGTTTTACAGCCAGCGAGTCCTGCACAACAGCACGCCACCCAACAAAGCGTGCACCCGACGCTGGGGAGTCTGGCGCGATTCCAAGCATTTTTCTACGCCTCAGCATTTTTCCAGTCGGACGGCGTTCCGCCGCCCGCCCCAGCGCGGGTAACGCAAACCGTTAGACCCTTCCTTGCACAATAATCTCATTTTTTATTCGTCAAGTAAATCAAAGGTTGGCAACGAGTGACCTTCCAAGTTCATCGGATATAATGCCTTTCACTTCATATCAAGGAATAATCACACTTCATGAACACGAAAGAGCTCGAAGCCTATCTCTGGGGAGCAGCAAATATTCTGCGCGGATTAATTGACGCGGCAGATTTCAAGCAATACATTTTCCCCTTATTGTTTTTCAAACGCATCAGCGATTTATGGGACGAAGAATATCAGCAGGCTTTGGAAGAAAGCGGGGACGATTTCGATTATGCCGAATTCAAAGAGAATCATCGTTTTCAAATTCCAAAAGGTTGTCATTGGGAAGATGTAAGGAAGAAAACAAACAATGTCGGCGCGGCATTGCACAAGGCTTTCAAAGGAATTGAGAAAGCCAATTTTGAAATACTTCATGATGTCTTTGGCGATGCACAATGGACAAACAAACGCCGCATGAGTGATGAGAAAATGCTGGACTTGATTGAACATTTCTCAAAATACAAATTGTCTGTTGCCGAAGTGCCGCATGACATTATGGGCGAAGGTTACGAATACCTTATTAAGAAGTTTGCCGATGACAGCGGACATACCGCCGCAGAGTTTTATACCAATCGCACAGTCGTAAAACTGATGACAATGATTACAGACCCGCAATCAGGCGAAAGCGTGTATGACCCCACTTGTGGGAGCGGTGGAATTTTGCTCAACAGCACGTTACATCTCAAAGAACAAGGCAAGGAATATCGCACGCTTAAACTATACGGGCAGGAATTGAATTTGATTACTTCTGCAATCGCCCGTATCAATATGTTCATGCACAACGTAGATGAATTCATGATTGTGCAAGGCGATACGCTCGACAACCCGCAAATGCTGGAAAATGACAGGCTCAAAAAATTTGATGTTGTTATGGCAAACCCACCCTACAGCGTCAAACGCTGGAATCAAGCCAAATGGTCAAACGACCCCTTTGGTAGAAATATTTGGGGAACGCCGCCGCAAGGCAATGCAGATTACGCTTTTCAACAGCACATCATGACAAGCCTAAAGCCAAATTCAGGCAGAAGCGTAACGTTGTTTCCACATGGAGTTTTATTTCGTGACGCCGAGAGCGATATTCGCAAGAAGATGATTGAAGGCGATTATGTGGACGCGGTGATTGGCTTGGGGAAAAACCTGTTTTACAACAGCAGTATGGAAAGTTGCTTGCTAGTTTGCCGCATGAAGAAGCCAAAGGAACGCAAAGGAAAGATTATTTTTATTAATGCTGTAAATGAATTGAGAATTGAAAGAACAAATGCGTGGCTTGAACCGCAACACATCCAGAAAATTAGTGACGCCTACTGGAAATTCAAGGACATAGATGGCTTTGCCAAAGTAGTGAGCAAAGATATTGTTTTGGAAAACAAGGGCTATTTGAGTTTGCAATCGTATGTGAAACAAATTCAGGACGACTCGGAACATAATATCAAAGACCTGCTTGCAGATATAAAACAAGAACAACACCAAATCAATGCTTCGTTGGAAAATCTATATACGCATCTGAAAAATACGGGGATCGAATCATGAAGTTAAGAAAGGATAAATGGAAGAAGGTTAAAATTGGTGGTTTTACTAATATCACCACTGGGAAACTAAATTCAAGTAGTGCTGACAACAATGGTATATATCCATTTTTCACATGCTCAAAAGACATACTTTGGATTAATCATTTTGCATATGACTGTGAAGCATTACTGCTGGCAGGAAACAACGCCACTGCTGATTATGATGTAAAGTATTATAAAGGCAAGTTCAATGCCTATCAGCGAACTTACATAATAACCATACCTAATAAAAATATAGAATACGCTTACCTAAAGATTTTATTAGAAAAGAATCTTGCCTTTCTTAAGGAAAGTTCAATTGGGACGCAAACAAAATATCTAAAACTTGGGATGATACAGAATATCGAAATTCCCCTTCCCCCGCTTGACGAGCAAGAGCGCATTGTAGGGTTGTTCCAAAGTATCGAGCAAAGCATTATTCAAGTAGAAGGACAAGAAAAAAATCTAAAGTCATTGCAAAAGACTTTGAGCAATGGTTTAGTAAGCAACCCGCCTGTGTTTGGTAATTTGCTAACGTCCAAGACTTCCGAAGTCTCGTTCGGCGATGTTGTCGAGTGCATTGAAGAACACGATAAAAAGCCTTTGGAGCATGGCATGACTCGTTTTGTTGGACTGGAAAATATCGAGCCAGAGAATTTTTCTTTACAAGGATTTGGCAATATCGAAAATGGCACAACTTTTACAAAGCGATTCGCCAAAGGCGATGTACTATTTGGCAAACGCCGCGCCTATCTAAAGAAAGTGGCGGTTGCTGATTTTGATGGAATCTGTTCCAGTGATATTTTGGTTTTCAGGGCTATCAAAGAAAAAATCCTGCCCGAACTTTTACCCTTTTATGTTTCATCGGACGCTTTCATGAATCTTGCTGTTAGCACTTCGGCAGGTTCATTGTCCCCAAGAACAAAATGGAGAGATTTGGCGGGCTTTCAACTTTCCATTCCCAATATAGAAATCCAGAAAAAGATAGTTGATTTGTTGAAACAGTTAAGCCAGTCGCTTCAATTACTTGGTCAACAAAAAGAAACCCTGAAAAAGTTGAAACAAAAGTTACTGAATGAAATATTAGGAGAATAATATGAAGCAAGAATTAATCGTCCAACTCTTTCAAAGATTTGAAGATGCCTGTTACCTCTACAATGAAATCGAATGTTGGAGCGCGCGCGATTTGCAGGGAGTTTTGGGTTACACCGAATGGCGAAATTTCCTAAATGTGGTCGAGAAGGCAAAAACCGCCTGTGAAAATACGGGGATTCCTGTGCCTGATCATTTTGTTGACGTCAACAAAATGATAGAAATCGGCAAAGGCGGACAGCGGGAAGTAGATGATGTAGCCCTTACCCGCTACGCCTGTTATCTCATTGCTCAAAACGGCGACCCATCCAAAAGCGAAATTGCCTTTGCCCAAACTTATTTTGCCGTGCAAACCCGCAAACAGGAAATTATCGAACAACGCCTGCTGGATGTGGATAGGGTTTCAGCGCGTGACCGCTTGATAAAATCTGAAAAGAAATTATCGGGCATAATCTATGAACGCGGCGTAGATGACAGGGGCTTTGGGGTCATTCGCTCCAAAGGCGACCAAGCCTTGTTTGGTGGCTACTCCACGCAGGAAATGAAAAAGAAACTTGCGATTCCTGACGGTAGACCGCTAGCAGATTTCCTACCTACACTCACTATCAAAGCAAAAGATTTTGCCACTGAGCTTACCAGCCATAATGTTATTGAAAAAGATTTATCGGGGGAAAACGCCATTTCCAATGAACATATTGAAAATAATCGAGCCGTGCGAAAAATATTGCTTGAACGCGGTGTCAAACCCGAAGCCTTGCCCGCCGAAGAAGACGTCAAGAAAGTACAGCGTAAACTGGATAGTGACGAAAAGAATCTGCTCAAAGATGTGAAAAAGAAAAAGGGATAACCATGACCTTTAACGAACTTAACAGTGTCGAGCATTTCATCATTCACAACCTAACAGGCGTGAACTTGAATAACGTGCGCGGCGGAACAGTGAAAGAAGAACCTGTTGGGTACGGGGAAGTCAAATGGAAATACGTTCAAAGCGAACTTCTCCAGCGTGAAATCACGGATGTATTTGTTGAAAAGGAATTGATAGACGCTCTATGCCGAATCAATCCTGAAATTGCGGCGCAACCCGAATTTGCCGATGAAGTCATCCGCAAACTTAGAGCAATTCTTCTTTCAGTAGGTAATGTGGGTTTGGTACGCGCCAACGAAGAATTTTCAAAATATCTGCGGGGCGAAGTCAATATGCCGTTTGGCAAAAATGAACAGCATGTTCCCGTGCGTTTGATTGACTTTGAAAACCTGAACAACAATTCTTTCATCCTTACCAATCAATTCAAAATCCATGCACGGGAAACCAAAATCCCTGATATTGTCATGCTGGTCAATGGCATTCCTTTGGTTGTGGGTGAAGCGAAAACGCCTGTCCGCCCCGCTGTCAGTTGGCTGGACGGCGCACACGATATAAATGTTGTTTATGAAAATGCCGTTCCACAGTTATTCGTTCCCAATGTCTTTTCGTTTTCTACCGAAGGCAAAGAAGTATTCATCGGTGGCGTGAGAACCCCTTTGGAATTTTGGTCACCCTGGAGACTTGAAGACGAGCGCGATGAACTCACCCACTTTGCAGGCTTGCAGGATGTTGCCAAGCAATTAACACATTTGCTCAAACCGTCCACTTTGCTGGATATTCTGCAACACTTCACCATTTACGCCACCGATAATAAGAAAAAGAAAATCAAAGTTGTTTGCCGTTATCAGCAATACGAAGGCGCAAACATGCTTGTTCAACGTGTGCTGGATGGTGAAATCAAAAAAGGATTAATCTGGCATTTTCAAGGGTCAGGTAAATCCCTGCTCATGTTGTTTGCCGCGCAAAAACTCCGCAAGGTGGAAGAACTTGGCAATCCAACCGTTTTGATTGTGGTAGATAGAATTGATTTAGATACTCAAATCACCGCTACTTTTAATTCTGCCGATGTGCCAAACATGGTCACAACGGACAACATCAAAGAGTTACATGATTTACTGGAACGCGGCAGCCGAAAAATCATTATCACGATGATTCACAAATTCAAAGAAGCCTATCCCGACATGAACAAGCGGGAAAATATTATTGTGATGGTGGACGAAGCGCACCGAACCCAAGAAGGTGATTTGGGACGAAAAATGAGAGCCGCTTTACCCAATGCCTTTTTATTTGGTTTAACAGGCACGCCAATCAATAAAGCCGATAAAAATACGTTTTGGGCTTTTGGCGCAACCGAAGATTCCAACGGCTATATGAGCCGTTATACGTTTCAGGAAAGTATCCGCGATAATGCTACTTTGCCACTACACTTTGAACCGCGCTTGCCAAACTATCATGTTGAAAAAGAAAATTTGGATATTGCCTTCAAGGAAATGGCAAACGAACTTAACGAAGAAGATAGAGACAAGTTAAGCAAAAAAGCGGCAAGCATGGCGGTTTTTCTGAAATCGCCTGAACGGGTCAGACAGATTGTTCAAGACATTGTTGAACACTTCAAAAAACATGTTGAACCCGAAGGATTCAAGGCGATGATTGTCACGCCTGACCGCCTTGCTTGTGTTCAATATAAAGAAGAACTGGATAAATTTTTGCCTTTCGCCGCAAGCAAAGTCGTTATCAGCACTTCGGCAAATGATGAACTTGAATTCAAACAAAAATGGGGCATGGATAAAGACCAGCAGGAAAAAGTCGTTGAAGAATTCAATGACACGGATTCCGCGCTTAAGTTTTTAATTGTCACAGCAAAATTGTTAACTGGCTTTGACGCGCCTATTCTTCAAACAATGTATTTGGATAAATCGCTCAAAGACCATACATTATTACAAGCCATTTGCAGAACGAACCGATTATTTCCGAACAAAACTTTCGGGCGCATTGTGGATTATTTCGGCGTATTCGATGACACGGCTCAGGCTTTGGCATTTGATGAAGAAACCGTAAAACTGGTTATTACCAATTTGAAAGAACTGAAAGACAAGTTGCCGCAAGTCTTATCAAATTGCTTGGCTCATTTTGCTGGAATTGATAGAACCATTGAAGGCTTTGAAGGCTTGCAAGCCGCGCAGGAATGTATCAAAACCGATGAAAAACGAGACGCATTCGCCAAAGACTTCAATTCATTATCCAAACTTTGGGAAGCCCTCTCGCCTGATGAAATCCTGAATAAATATCAGAAAGAATATAAATGGCTTTCCCAAGTTTATCTTTCAGTCAAGCCAACTTCTGACGACAACGGCAGATTACTTTGGCACGCTTTAGGCGCACAAACTACGAAGTTAATCCACGAGCATATTCATGTGGATGGAATCAGTCACGAAATGGAAGAAATGGTTTTAGACGCCAAAGTGATTGATGAATTGATGAACAACAAAGACCCCAAAGAAGCGCAACGGATTATGAAAATCCTTATCAGCCGTTTAGCACGGCATGGGAACAATCCAATTTTCATCGCATTGAGTCAACGCCTTGAAGCGTTACGCGCCAAAGCCGAGCAAGGTCTTATCAGCAGTATTGAATTTATCAAGCACTTGTGCGAAATCGCCCGCGATACTGTCCAAGCCGAAAAACAAACTGATTCGGTTGATGAGCGTAAAACAGCAAAAGCCGCCCTCACTGAATTATTCCTTGAAATGAAAACTGACCAAACGCCCGCAGTTGTAGAAAGAATCGTCACCGATATTGATAACATCGTGAAGTATGTTCGTTATGATGGCTGGCAAAATACCACAACGGGCGAAAAGTTAGTAATGAAAGAATTGAGAAAGATTCTTTGGGTAAAATATCCAATCAAAGACGAAGAACTTTTCAATAGGGCTTATGCGTACATTCGAGAGTATTATTAGGCAAAATAAGCCTTCAAGGTCAAGAGCGGGTCTAACAAAGCGTGCACCTGACGTGTGGGAGTCTGCGCGGTTTACAAGCATTTTTCTGGCTTCGAGTTTTTCCTGCTCCCAAGCATTGTCCACGCCCGCCCACACGCAGGTAACGCAAACCGTTAGGTGCTTTCCTCCAAAACAAGGTTGTGGTTTAGAGTAAAATTACAGCATGAGCCTCCCATTGTTTCAAACCCCAAAGTTAATTGACAGCCACTTCAAAAGTGATTCTGATATTGTTTTATTTAACGGTGAAATCAAAGATTTGCTTGCTGAAATTCCCGATAATTCAATTCAGTTAATCATCACTTCCCCACCGTACAATCTCGGAAAAGATTATGAAAACCGAGTCGAGATTGAACATTATCTTGAAAAGCAATCCGATATTATCTCTGAACTATATCGTGCTTTGAAAGATGGGGGCAGTTTATGTTGGCAGGTGGGCAATTTTGTGGAAGATGGCGAAGTTTACCCGCTTGATATTTTGTATTACGGAATATTCAAAAAACTTGGTTTACATTTACGAAATCGAATTGTTTGGCGTTTTGGTCATGGACTTCACGCATCAAAGCGTTTTTCTGGAAGGTACGAAACCATTTTATGGTTTACGAAAGGTGATAAATATTTATTCAATCTTGACGATGTTCGTATTCCATCGAAATACCCTGGAAAACGCCATTTCAAAGGTGAAAAGAAAGGACAACTTTCTGGCAACCCATTAGGAAAAAATCCATCTGATGTGTGGGAAGTTGTTCTGCAAGATTGGGAACAAGAAATTTGGGATATTCCGAATGTGAAAGCCAATCATCCTGAAAAGATGGAGCATCCTTGCCAATATCCAATTGAGTTAGTAGAGCGTTGTGTTCTTGCTTTAACAAATGAAGGCGATTGGGTTTTAGACCCGTTCGCAGGTGTTGGTTCATCACTTCTTGCGGCAATCAAGAATAATCGTCGTGCAGTAGGAAGCGATAAAGAAAAAGATTATGTTGATTTGGCGCGTGAACGCATCCATTCTTATTTTGACGGCACGCTCGGCTATCGTCAACTTGGAACGCCAGTTTATCAGCCTACAGGTAAAGATAGCGTGTCGAAAATACCTGATGAGTGGAAATCTTCTTATCAGCAAAATCAACTTTTGGACGGACAGGGAGAGTATAAAAAATGAAAATTGCAGGAATTTATTCTTTCAATGGCGGCGCAAATGCCGTCAAAAAGAAATATTCAAAGGAATTGGAAGAAGTAGAAAAAGTCCTTGCCAATGTTGAGACTAAAGGACATAAAACAAAGCAAAGCCTAGAAAAGACTAAGCGCGAAAAGATTTTATATAGCCCCCGTTCTCTGAACGCAGAAATAAGCGACGGCTTTTTAGAATTGGGATGGGAAAAGAAAAGGGTTTTATGTGATTATCCGACACAATATTACAGTGAAGGATATGAGCGACCCAGAGTTTCCAAAGGTGCTTTCAGAGAAATGGATTTCATCAAAAATAAACTTGGTGTCGAAGTACAGTTTGGCAAGTACTCGTTTATGGTTTACAACGTTTGCGCCAAGATGACAATTTTTCACAACATGGGTTTTATTGATGTTGGAATAGAAATTGTGCCAGTAAAAGAATTAGCCGAAGATATGTCGTCAGGTGTTTCGTACTTTGAACAATTCGTTTGGGACTTGGAACAACGTGGCGTTTCAGACATTGACATTCCAGTTTTAATTTTGGGTGTTGCGCCCTAAACGTAAAAAGTCTTAAAGGCAAGAGCGCACCTAACAAAGCGTGCACCTGACGTGTGGGATTCTGCGCGATTTACAAGCATTTTTCTGGCTTCGAGTTTTTCCTGCTCCCAAACAGAATCCCAGCCCGCCCACACGCAGGTAACGCAAACCGTTGGCTTGCCCCTTGCAACACATAGGAAAAAACCATGCAATACCCTGTAATCAACGATAGCACGATTTATTTCGCCATATTGTTAGGGTTATTTTTTCTGTATCGGGTTTGGCAAAGCATCCAAACGATTGGAGAATCTTCACTTGGATTACGTTTTATATATCAGTCTTTGAAAATCGTCTCCAAAAACAAGAAATCTTTCTCGATGACAGCGTTTAATTTATTGGTCTGGAGTATTGCTATTTTATTTGTGGCGTCTGGATTTTTTTATTGGCGGTTGCGTAACATTGCACTTCTCCAATCTGGAATTGAAACCTATCTTATATCGCTTGATATTGTTCTAGCGCACTTAGTAACAACAGTTCCTGTCATTCTAGTTTTTTTATTTCTTCTTTGGAAAATTCTTGATGGTCTTTCAATTATTTCGTTACTAATAACGAGCATTTTTATAGAAAATGTTTTCAAGTTATTACTGATAACTTCGTCAGTTATGTTCATTTTGTCAGGATTAATTTCATGGCTGGCAGTTTACATTCTCCTCATTAACACTATTGATTTACAAATATTCCTTTTTGGAGCGCATGACCCCACACTAGGATTGATATTTCCTACGACATTTAGATTTAGCGTTTTGTCCGCTCATGTACAGTCTATTTATCAAACTGCGGCAAGTAATCAATTGATAGCAGGCATTTTCGGTTTATTAACTGTTATCATTAGCGTTGTTCTGGGTATAGCAAGCATAATAAAAGCAGTAGACGATATTGGCAATAATATAAAACCTGTCGCCGATGAAGGTAAAAAGTAAAACTAAGGTAATGGTTATAAGCAAAAAGCAAGCCAACAAAGCGTGCATCCGACGCTGGGGATTCTGGCGCGATTCCAAGCCTTTTTCTACGCCTCAGCATTTTTCCAGTCGGACGGCGTTCCGCCGCCCGCCCCAGCGCGGGTAACGCAAACCGTTAGGCGCTTGCTCGGTTTACAAAGAAAAAACATCGGAAAGTTGTCTCGTATTTTCCCAGTCAAGGTTTATGAGCAAACAGAAACCGCAACTTATTATTACAACAGGTAGACCTGCCGCAGGAAAATCCACACTGGCGAAATGGCTGTCAAAAGAACTTGGTATACCTTTTTTCAGCAAGGATAATGTCAGAGAAGTTTTATTTGAGAGTTTGGGCTCGAAAGACCGAAAATGGGCGCAAACGCTAGGGCGCACAAGTATTGACATAATATTTTATTTGGCTGAAATGCAGTTTGAAGCAGATTGCTCCGTAATTCTAGATAATTCGTTCGACCCGTCTTTATCGGCTTCAAGGTTTCAGGCTCTGAAAGAAAAATACGGTATTGAAACCATTCAAATAGTTTGCGATTCAGACCAAGAAACGTTGTTCAATAGATTTAGAGAACGTGCAATAACAGGTAATCGTCATCAAGGTCACGGCGACAATGATGTGCTAGAAGATTTACGGATTTATTTAGGAAAAGAACAATCTCTTGTAATGGATATTGGTGGCACAATTATTGAAGTTGATACAACAGATTTTTCTAAAGTAGATTACCAAGCGATTTTGAATGATGTTAAATTGGCTATTCAAAAATATCAACTCGTGAAATAATCAAAAGGCAAGGTTATGGTTAACAAAAACAGCGCCTAACAAAGCGTGCACCTGACGCTGGGGATTCTGCGCAAATCTCAAGCAGTTTTCTACGCCTTTTCATTTTTCTGGCTGGACGGCTTCGCCGTCCCCGCCCCAGCGCAGGTAACGCAAACCGTTGGGTTGCTGAAACTGAAATTCATGGAGATATTCGTTGGACACAAATTCAATGCTAATCATGGTTCTTATTGCAATTGTAGGGCTTCTGTGTCTTCTCACGGGGGCTGTATTAATTCTTCAACTCCGCAAGCCAAGCAACGCCAACACTGATGTATCAACGCCCTTACAAAACTTAACGCAGGTAATTCAAGATGTGCGAGTGCAAACCGCTTCTCTCACTGCTGATTTCAAGGCTAGGTCTAATTCTGAAAAGCAAACGGCTGAATCTGTACGACGGCTTGAATTGATTGTGGCGGGAAGCAGTTCCAAAGGTGCAGCGGGCGAAAGAATTGTGGATGAATTATTTTCAAAAATTCCAACAGAATGGAAAGTACAAAATTTTCGAGTAGCAAATAAGCCTGTCGAATTTGCTCTGCGGTTGCCGAATAATTTAATTCTTCCAATTGATAGTAAATGGACAGCAACAACATTATTGGAACAATATAGTAATTCCACTGACCCAGATGAACAGAAAAAGTTGCGTGAGCAAATAGAAGGAATTGTCATTGGCAAAGCAAAAGAAGTTAAGAAGTATTTAGACCCCAATCTCACTTTTCCGTTTGGTATCGCAGTTGTGCCTGACGCCGTTTATGCACTTTGCCAATCAGTTAATATTGAAACTTCCAAGCATAAAGTAGTTGTGGTAAGTTACAGCACATTTCTTCCTTACATCCTTCTCATTTTCCAAACAGTGCTTACCACATCAAGAACAATTGATATGGAAAAGTTGAACACCCAAATTCAAACAGTCGAGCATAGTCTAAAAGCAATCGAATCTGAACTTGAAAATCGTTATTCAAAAGCCGTGACAATGCTGGATATTTCTCGCCAGCAATTAAAAGGACATATTGGTAAGGCGAGCAGTGCTATTACAAGTATTCAAATTTCATCAAACCAACCGACCAACCTTATTGAAGGTGAACAGACAATCGAGTCTTCATAATGGCAGTGAGTCTTCCAAGACCGCAACCCAACAAAGCGTGCACCCGACGCTGGGGATTCTGCGCGATTCCAAGCATTTTTCTACGCCTTATCATTTTTCCAGTCGGACGGCGTTCCGCCGCCCGCCCCAGCGCGGGTAACGCCAGCCGTTAGTGTGCCCTGTCGGGAAAAACCTTTGGGTCATTTCTAAAATTAAGTTTC
>CAKKRM010000310.1 GCA_919902735.1 Anaerolineales bacterium
TATCCTCGAAACCATCATAAGTTTCGAGGAGCAACAGAATGGATTATACGACATGTTACTGTCGGTCAAAAAGGTGTTCGCTGTATGGAAAATCTGGGACATCTGCTCAACTGAAAATACATGATTGGCAACATGGCAATCCGCGTTTTCGATGCCAAGTATGTGGTGAGATTGTTTCAGCCAGTACAGGTACGGCGTATGCAGGCGTCCGCACAGATTTGGGAATCTATCGGCGAGGAGCAAAAGCGCTGGCAGAAGGTACGAGCATTCGCTCGACGGGACGACAGATAGAAGTGGATAAAGATGCGGTCAATCATTGGCTGCCGCTTTTGGGACGCCATTGTCAAGAAGTGATGAATTACTTTTTTCGCAATTTACATTTGGAAGAATGTCAGTTAGATGAATTATGGACGTTTATCTACAAAAAAGAAAAACAACTGACCGCATTGGAGAAATTAGCGGAAGCGTATGGCGATGCTTGGATTTGGGTCGCCTTCAGCCCTGTTTGTAAGTTAGTGCCTGCCTGGGTGGTGGGAAAACGTACCTTATCACATGCTCGCAGGCTGGTTTTTAGGCTAAAATCGGCTACCGACGGGCAGATTCCATTCTTTACCAGTGATGAACTGCCCCATTATGCAGATGCGCTTTTGGAAGTTTATGGAGAACAGGTGCAACCATCGCGCAACGGAACGCGAGGACGCTTTCCCGCAGCATACCGCGTGCCGCCTCCTGATTTATGCTACGCAGTAGTGGTCAAAAAGCGTGAGCGCGGACGAGTCGTTGAAGTCACCACTCGCATTGTATATGGCACAACGCAACAAATCGAAGCGGCGTTGCAGGCATCACCTGTCAGTCATACAATCAACACATACGGCGTAGAACGCAATAATCTGACGATGCGTCAACACTCACGACGAATAGGTCGCAAGGTCAACGCCTTCTCGAAAGACCCAGATTACTTGGAACATCAATTGACTTTGGCGTTTGCCTATTATCATTTTGTCATCCCGCATCGCGGACTCCGACAACGCCTGCCGCGCGCACTTCCTACCAAAGGACGTAAAGGCTCGTACAAAAAATGGAAACTTGTAACTCCTGCGATGGCGGCTGGTTTGACCGATCACGTTTGGACGATGGATGAATTGCTTAGTTTTCGTGTGCCACCAAAAGTGCTGTGGAAATGACCTTTCACTCGTTACAGGGACACTACCGAATTTTGAATGCACTCGATAAATTATTGAAAGATGCAACTGCTGGCGATCCAAT
>CAKKRM010000311.1 GCA_919902735.1 Anaerolineales bacterium
ATTTTCTACTCCTGTTGAATGATGGGATATGCGAATCTGCCATATACCTATTTGGAGCAGACTCATTAACTCACCTTACGCACCGCCCATGATTCCCTGAGCGGAGCGAAGGGTCTCTAAGATAGTCGTAGAGACCCTTCGCTATCGCTCAGGGCGACATGACCCTAAAACACGCAAAACTGCGTAACATCAGTCATTAACTCATCATACAAAGAATTCTCCCCAGTCGCATCCATCAACTGGGGAGAGTTTGTCTCCACTACTTGGGGGAGATTCGTGTTGGAAAATCAGGAAATGATGTGGTTTCGCAGCGCCAGAGTCACCGCTTCCGTTCGGCTGGTCACTCCCAACTTGGACAATATATTGCTGACATGCGATTTGATCGTGGATGGGCTGACGGTGAGTCTGCCTGCGATCTGCACGTTGTTCAAGCCTTCGATCATCAGGGTCAGTACGTTACGTTCGCGCTCGGTCAGGTCTAAACCGGGTGGCGGCGGCAGATTGGCAGTCTCTACTAAAGACTGAGCAGCTTCCGGGGAGAGTGTGGCGCGGCCTGCATGTGCAGATCGGATGGCCCGCACCAGGTCATCGGCAGAAACATCCTTCAGTAAATATCCGATCGCGCCCGCTTCCAATGCATTCTTGATCAACTCCCCCTCTTTGAAACTGGTCAGCGCAATCACCTGCACCTGTGGGAACTTCTGGCGGATGGTACGTGTGGCAGTCGCGCCGTCCATGATCGGCATGACCATATCCATTAGGATCACATCGGGCAGAACCTCGTCACAAAGTTTAACGGCCGCCTCCCCGCTTTCGGCTTCGCCCGCAAGTTGCAGATCATCATAAACTTTCAGGAAGGTCGCCAGCCCGCGGCGAACCATGGTGTGATCGTCAACAAGCATCACACGAATAGGATTGGATGGAGGGATTGTCATAAAGACTCCTTTTGGGATTGGGCCCAGCGCATCATGAGTTGCGTGCCGCTTCCCACCCCGCTGACAATTGTCAGCACAGCCCCGGCAGCTTCTGCGCGCTCACGCATGATACTCAAACCATAATGCCCCGAGAACGTTTGTTGAGGGTCAAACCCCTCTCCGTTGTCACGAATACGCAATTCGATCACAGCATCCTCCTGCTTTAGATGTATCTCCACCTCGCTGGCTTTCGTATGTTTGGCGATGTTATACAGCGCCTCCTGACATACGCGATAAAAAGCGACTTGCACTTCCGCAGGCAGCGTCAAATCTTTGACAACGTTCACAACAACGGGCAGGTTGGTTCGGCCTTCGTGAGCATTCCCCAGCAGACGGAGCAAATCGCCCAGGTCTGAATCGGTCAATGTGGAGGGGCGCAGTTCTGCCAGAAGCGCGCGCATCTCTGCCATTGCTCCGCGAGTGAGGCGGCGCAGATCATCGAGAGATTGCCTTGCTTCCTCCTGATCGCGATCCCATAACCGCGGCAGGACTTCGGCAATTAATCCAGCGGAAAAAAGAGATTGGTTGACGGCATCATGCAAATTGCGCGCCAGACGCTGGCGTTCTTCCAACACAGCAAGCGCCTGCGCCTGCCCGTATAGCTCCGCATTGATCATGGTAATGGCTGCCTGATTTGCAACGCTCAGAACCAGGTCTGCATGATGAGGCGTGAAATAATTCTGCTTCTCGTGCGCCATGCCGATGCCGCCGATGATGCGGCCCTTTACGGCAAGTGGAACCCACATCCACGATTTCATATCTTCGAGCAACACGCCAGTTCCTTTGTTAAGAAGAGCGCGCATAAATTGCGCTTGCGGTTCATCACTCCAAATGTCAGCGATGCGAATGGGGTGATGTCTGTTGAACAATGTAACAAGTGTCTCAGCGGCATTCAGGCGAATACGGATGGGCGCGGAGCCTTCCAGTTCCTGTGTCCCACGCATGGCCAGTGTGACCATGTTTGGGTCTTCTAAAGAAAATAGCCCGGCATGTTTGTATTCGATAATCTCCCGCAATTGGTCAAGGATCAACCCTGGCTGAAGTTCGAGTGTGGAGGCCAGCGTGTGAGAAATGGCAAGCAGGGTTGCCTGTTCCCGTCTTCGGGCTTCCATTTCTCGCTTGAGAATTTCTTCTGTTTGAATACGCTGGCTGACATCCCGCATAACGCTCAATAGACACGGTTTGCCGCGATAATGGATCATCGACCGGCCTGCTTCCACATAAAATGGCGAGCCATCCTTGCGTATGTGAACGATAAGCGTTTCAAGCACACTATTGGAGGCTGCTGATTTCCCCTGCTCCATGAATAAGGCGTGACTTTCAGGATTCATAAAAACCATCGGGTTCAATCCGATGAACTCCTGGCGGGTATATCCATGCATCTCACACGCAGCGGGGTTGGCTTCGATCACAACGCCATTCTTTAGATCGGATACGATCAACCCATCGCTCGCGGCTTCAAAGATAATTTGATATTCATTTTCACATCGCTGGCTCTGATACATATAACCAACTTCCTTTCACTCTTATTTCGATACACCTCTTTGATTTCTGCATTCATTCTACTGCATTAGCAGGTGATATTACATCGTTACAGGACTTACTCACTCACCTTACGCACCGCGCATGATTCCCTCCCGAAGGACACACCGCACTGGCGTACGGCGCAAGTGTCGGGACGATGTGAGCGGAGCGAAGGGTCTCTGGGATAGTCGTAGAGACCCTTCGCTATCGCTCAGGGCGACATGACCCTAAAACATGCAAACTGCGTAAGGTGAGTTACTCAGTTCAAAATCTTTAACCGCGAATTTACCCTACGGGCACGATGGCGGCAATTCTTGTGGTCTTGCGTAAGCCTACGTTATTGTTTTACTGCGTATTTTGACCCAATAGTGTGTTACAGTGATATAGGCATTTTGGGGGAATTGGAGGATGTTCCATAGGGAGCACCCGTTAATATCCAGGCCCATTTACGCGGTAACAGCTCGACTAGTACCCGAAAACATGAAGATGCAGGGTAAAAGCGGCTGAATTTCGCCGCTTTTACCCATCAATTTAAAGTTGTTCGGGCATTAGTAGTAAAGGAAAAATATTTTGAATAAAAGAGAAATCGTACAAACCCTCATGGATTCCGTCCAGAAGGGTGATTTCGAGAACGCAAAATCCATGCTCGCAGATGACTTTCAATTCAGCGGCTCTATCCCCCAGCCGATAGACAAGGAAGCCTGGCTCGGAATGAGCGCCAGTTTGAAGGCGGCTTTCCCGGACCTCAATTATCATTTCAAAGTAATCGGCGCCGATGGCGATGTTGTACGGTCCACTGCACAGTTGAGCGGGACGCACAGTGGTTCATTTGATCTGACAGATATGAACATGGGCATGCTCCCTGCCACAAATAAAGCCTTTTCCTCAAAAACTGAAAAGACGAAGGTAACGGTTAAAGAGAACAAGATCACCTCATGGGCTGTCGAACCAACCGACGGCGCAGGCCTGAAGGCGATCCTTGGACAACTTAGCGTCAAGTCTTAAATCGAACAAAGCTGTTGAGCGCTGAATAACTGGATTTGCACGGTGGCACAGCCGTCGGCCTGTTATGGGGTTGACGGCAATTTTTGTTTAGCGGTAATGCGGTAAGGAGAAAGTCGAATGATCAATTTGAATCTAAGTACGCTGATTTACAGACCTGTCACGCAGATCTTCGATTTTGTGTGTACGCCCGAAAATGATTTTCAATGGCAGTACGGAACATTGGCATCAAACAGGCTTTCCAGGGACGTCGGCGTCATCGGGTCTTTTTTTCGAAGCGTTGGTCATTTGATGGGGCAAAGGATCATAAGCACCTTTGAAGTGACCGAATATGAGCCAAACAGAAAATATGGGTTCAAGTCCCTCAGCGGCCCGTTGAACTCGCATACTTCCTATACTTTCGAAATGGCCGGCGGCAGTACGAAGGTCAATATATCCGCCCAGGTGAATGCAGTCAATTCGTTGCAGCTGAACGAGATCATTCTCGAAAAAAAGATGAGAAAGCAACTCAAGGAAAACCTGGCGCTGCTCAAGGAAATTCTGGAAACAAAACAAACACAGCCAGCTATTCTGGCGGCTAATTAATCGGCAATAGTTTATCAAAAGGGGTGTCTGGAAGGAAAGTAACATGGAAAAATCTACCCACTCGATCATCAAGCGCATTGCCTTTATTGGCAACTACCTGCCGCGTCAATGCGGTATTGCCACATTTACAACCGATCTTTGCGAAGCCATTGCCGAAGAGTACAAAGGCACAGCTTGTATTGCGCTGCCTGTCAACGATACTGAGGCGGGGTATGAATATCCGTCCCGTGTTCGTTTCGAACTGACCGAGAAGGATATTGAATCCTACCGCCGCGCTGCGGATTTCCTGAACATCAACAATGTGGATATGGTTTCTTTACAGCATGAATATGGGATTTTCGGTGGGAAGGCAGGCGGCTACATTTTGACCCTGCTGCGTGAATTGCGCATGCCTATCGTCACGACCCTGCATACAGTTTTGAAGGAACCCAACTCCGATCAACGCAGGGTATTGGAGGAGATCATTTCTCTTTCAGACCGTGTGGTGGTTATGAGTGAACGAGGCGCAGAATTTCTGCGGGATATATATCACGCTCCTGAAGAAAAGATCGATATCATTCCGCACGGCATTCCCGATGTGCCCTTCGTAGACCCGAGTTTTCACAAGGATCTATTTGGGGTCGAGGGAAAAAGCGTCTTGCTGAGTTTCGGTTTGCTCTCGGCAAACAAAGGCATCGAGAATGTCATCGCAGCCTTGCCCACCATTTTGGAAAAATATCCAAACGTTGTCTATATTGTGGTTGGGGCAACCCATCCGCATGTTGTCCAGAACGAAGGAGAGACGTACCGCCTGTCCCTGCAATGGATGGCTCACGAAAAGGGAGTCGAAGGAAATGTGATCTTTTATAACCGCTTCGTCAGCCTGGAAGAATTGATCCAGTTCATCAGCGCTGCGGATATCTATATCACTCCGTATCTCGACGTGGCACAGATCACTTCAGGAACGCTGGCCTATACTCTCGGAGCTGGAAAGGCTGTCATCTCAACGCCGTATTGGTACGCAGAAGAAATGTTGGCAGAAGATCGCGGCGCATTGGTTCCGTTTAGCGACCCACAGGCATTGGCTGAGAAGGTGATCGAACTGCTTGGAAATGAGTCAAGGCGCCATGCCATGCGTAAGCGCGCCTATCTTTTTGGCCGCGACATGATCTGGCCGCAGGTTTCCCGCCGCTATATGCAGGCTTTTGAACGCGCCCGCGCAGAGCGGCGTCATTTTGCCCAGGCAGAGTTTGCAGTCAAGGCGTTGGATAAGCGCGCAGGCGAATTGCCGCCCCTCAAGCTGGATCACCTGCGCCATCTCACAGACGATACCGGCATATTCCAACATGCCATTTTCACGATCCCCAATTACGAAGAAGGGTATACAACAGATGACAATGCCCGCGCTTTGATGGTCAGCGCGTTTTTGGAAGAACTGGGAAACAAGGAAGCCACGGAACTGGCGACCCGCTATCTTGCTTTCACCTGGCATGCCTTCAACGCCAAAACAAGACGCTTCCGCAACTTTATGGATTATCAACGCAACTGGCTCGAAGAGACTGGTTCGGATGACAGCCATGGCCGCGCATTGTGGGCGCTGGGTGTTGTATTGGGGCATTCAAATACGCCAACTTTGCACAACATGGCAGGACGCATGTTTCAGCAATCCCTGCTCTCCATTCTCGAAACGACCAGTCCGCGCGCCTGGGCATTTGCCTTGATCGGTATCCATGAATATTTACAGTTGTTCGCCGGTGACCGCCGTGTTGGTCAGGTGCAGGAGGAATTGGCAGGCCGTTTGTTGTCTCTTTACAAGGATAATAAGGTTGTTGGATGGAACTGGTTTGAAGATAAGCTGACATATTGCAATGCAGCCCTGTCACATGCCCTGCTGGCAAGCGGACAGTCCATACCAAACCCGGAAATGACCGCTGCGGGTTTGGAGTCTCTCGGTTGGCTTGCTGAATTACAACATGCAGATTCGGAAGGAAAGCATTTTGTCCCCATTGGCTCCAACGGATTTTATCCGCAGGGCGGCGAACGCGCGCGCTTCGATCAGCAACCTGTAGAGGCGCAGGCCATGGTATCCGCCTGCCTCGAGGCCCATCGGATCACTGGAGAAAAAAGCTGGCACACAGAAGCCCGGCGCGCCTTCGAATGGTTCCTCGGACGAAATGACTTACACCTCCCCGTATATGACCCAACGACAGGCGGCTGCCGCGATGGTTTGCATCCTGATCGGCCAAATGAAAATCAAGGCGCAGAGTCCACGCTTGCCTTTCTCCAATCGCTTTTGGAATTAAGGCTGGCAGAAAATATTGATCAACCCACTGAGCATACTCACAATGAACAATCATCCTTCAGGTCTATTTCAACGCCACAAACTCAACCCAATCCTGACAGCCGCAAACTGGCCGTATCAAGCCCACAGCATATTTAACCCCGGCGCTACGTTACTGGCTGACGATACCACCCTGCTCTTGTGCCGTGTGGAGGATCGACGCGGCCATTCCCATTTATGCGCCGCGCGTTCCGTGAACGGCATCGACAACTGGCAGATCGACTCCAAGCCAACTTTCATGGCCGACCCGGAACATTATCCCGATGAATTGTGGGGCATCGAAGATCCGCGCATTACCTATGTCCCTGAATTGGAACAGTATGCCGTTGTGTATACCGCGTTCGCAAGCGGCGGACCGGGCGTGGCGTTGGCGCTTACAAAGGATTTCCGCTCCTTCGAACGCCTTGGTGTGATCATGCAGCCGGAGGATAAAGATGCGGCTCTTCTGCCACGCAGAATCAATGGTCAATGGGCATTGATCCACCGTCCAGTTGGCCCGACGAGCGCACACATTTGGATATCCTACTCTTCAGATCTTCGGAATTGGGGCGGGCATAAGAAGATTCTGGAAGCGCGCCTCGGAGGTTGGTGGGATGCAAACAAGATCGGTCTTTCCCCGCCCCTAATTGAGACCTCAGAAGGCTGGCTGATGATTTATCATGGCGTCAAGCAAAATGCATCTGGTTCCATATATAGACTCGGTCTTGCGCTATTCGATCTAAATAACCCCGAGCTTTGTTTGAGGCGCGGCGGCGAGTGGGTGTTTGCTCCTGAAGAACCTTATGAACAATATGGGGATGTAGACAAAGTTGTTTTCCCCTGCGGGTACACCCTTGCACCGGACGGCGATACGCTTCGCATCTATTATGGCGCGGCGGACACCAGCATTGGCATGGCTACAGGGAGCATTCAAGTAATGTTAACGTGGCTGGGCAGGCAGGGATAGCGTATCGTACTATAAACAATCGCATCGAACTTTACGCCGCCTCCAGTCAATTGGCATTTGCCGAACTGGGGGCTTTTTTATCGTATGTTTTGCCTTTGGTGAGGGATTGATCAAAACCAATAAATAACTGACCTTACGCACGGAAGAACTCTTTGCCGAAAATTTTAACGCCAAGCCGCAAAGACGCGAAGTTTTATTTCCCTTTGGGCCTTCGCGTCTTTGCGTTAGATGTTTTGGGCAAGTATCCCACCCTGCAGAGCGGACTGCGTAAGGTGAGTAAATAATAGTAATAAATTCGTTGCGCTAAAACCCGATTGTG
>CAKKRM010000312.1 GCA_919902735.1 Anaerolineales bacterium
CTGGCGGTGAGGAAGGTGACCAAAAATGCCGTGCCCAGGGTGATGACCACGCTCAAGGTTGCCCACTTGTAGCTTTTGGTTTCCTTGTAGATGGTGATGACGGTGGTGGCGCATGGGTTGTGCAGCAGGGCAAACAACATCAGGTTTATGGCGGTGAGCATCGTCCAGCCGTTGGCGTTGACGAGCAGGTCAAAAATTGCGTTGTTCGATGACGGCCCGTTGATCATCATGCCTGCGCCCATGTACACCATCATCATGGTCGGGACGACGATCTCGTTGGCAGGGATGGCGATGATGTAAGCCAGAAGAATGACGCCATCGAGACCCAGCAATAAGCCAAATGGATTGAGCCAGTCTGCAATCAGGCGCGCGAGATTTGAATCTCCAAGATGAATATTCGCCAAAATCCAAATGATGGCGCCTGCGGGGGCGGCGGTTTGCATGGCGCGCCACAGCACGAAGATCGTGCGGTCGATGATGGAGGAGTAGAGGATGCGCCCGAGGTTTGGTTTGCGATACGGTGGAAGTTCCAGCGTGAATGCCGAGGCTTCCCCTTTGAGAACCGTACGGGACAAGAGCCACGACATGAGAAAAGTGAACGCGACGCCGATCAATACCACGCCGACCACTGTCCCTGCGGCGATGAAGGAGGTCAATGCCGGGGGGAAGGCCGCTGCCACAAAAACAGTGGCAAGCATAATTAAAGTCGGGAAGCGTCCGTTGCATGGGACGAAGTTGTTGGTAAGGATGGCGATCAATCGCTCACGCGGCGAGTCGATGACGCGAGTCGCTACCACGCCCGCGGCATTGCACCCGAAGCCCATTGCCATCGTCAGGGATTGCTTGCCGTGCGCGCCTGTCTTCTTGAACATCCAATCGAGGTTGAAGGCCACGCGCGGCAGGTAGCCGAGGTCTTCGAGGAAGGTGAAGGCGGGGAAGAAGATCATCATCGGTGGGAGCATGACGCTGATTACCCAGGCGAGGCCAAGATAGATGCCATCCCACAGGAAGCCTGTGAGCCACCAGGGGACGCCGATTTGATTGAAGAGATTTCGCCCAAGATCGCCCAGCGAAAACAGCACGGTTGCAATTGCGTTGGAAGCCACGTTTGCGCCTGAGACGGTCAGCCAGATGATGATGCCCAGCAAAAGAAGCATGATCGGTAATCCTGTGATCGGGGAGGTGACGAGGCGGTCTATCTTTTGGTCGAGATCGTATCTTTTGTCCGTTGCGGTTTTCACGGCGCGGTTCGCCACTTTTTCCGCTTCGCTGTAAATGGATTTGACGATCTCATCGCGAAAGCCAGTGGATAAATTATTGCGCAGCGATTCCGCTTTGGATAGTATGTCGTTCGGTTTTATGTTTTCCATACTTTATTGTCGTCCTTCCACGCTCATCTTTTTACTAAACTGCACATCCTCACGATACTGCCGCGAGACAATCTCGCTGAGTTCGCCGCTGGTGATGGCTTTTTGCACGCGCGCGTCGCCATCCAGCAAACGGATTGCGAGCCAGCGCGCGTTGGGGATGCCCGGCGCCATGCTTTCTATCATCGGCACAAGCTCATTGACTGCCATTTGGAATTCGGGCGTGCCTTCCACGCGCATGGGTTTGACCGAGATTTTGCCTTCGATAACTTCTGCAACGGTGGATAATAACGTGGCAACCCCATGGCCCGAGCGGGCGGTGATGGGGATGGCAGGCACGCCGAGGTCGCGCGAAAGACTGCGCGTGTCCACTTCAATGCCCTTGCGGCGCGCTTCATCCATTAAGTTGACCGCCACGACAACCTTGTCCGTAATTTCCATCACCTGCATGACGAGATTCAAATTGCGTTCCAGCGCGGTGGCGTCGGTCACAACGATGGTGCAGCTTGGCTGACCGAACAAAATGAAATCACGCGCCACTTCCTCATCCTGGCTGGCGGATAAAAGCGAGTACGTGCCGGGCAGGTCAACCAGTTTGTATTTCACGTTGTTGAATTGATACCCGCCTTCCGCGCGCGTGACGGTCTTGCCAGGCCAGTTGCCAGTGTGCTGTTTGAGTCCCGTCAACGCGTTGAATAAAGTGGATTTGCCTGTGTTCGGGTTGCCAGCCAGCGCCACCACGCGTTCGAAATCACCAATTTTGATTCCCATTTGTTCCAGTTGCGTAAACGCGGGGCAGGTTTCGCAGTGTTCGGTGGGGAGGTTTATTTTTGTGTTTGTCATTGTTTCTCCCTAAATCGGCTTCACCCAAATTTGCGAAGCCTGGTCGTTTCGCAGGGCGATCATCGTTCCGCGCACGCGATAGGCGCGCGGCTCACCGAAGAAGTTTGCCAGCTCGGGGTGGATGGCAGTCCCAGGGGTCAAGCCAAGATCAAGGAATCTGCGGCGGGTGAATCCCTGCACCGAATCATCCAAAGCTACGATCTGCGCCCGCCGGCCTTGCGCCAGCTCCGCCAGCGGAATGGCTTCGCGCTTCAGCATTTCGCTTTCAGGCAGCGCCATCACATAAATGTTCGACGCCACCGCAGGCGCAAGTTTATATTCGTTCTCGCCGTCGCTCAACACATAACGGTGTGAATTTTTTTCGATAACGCGGATGTCCTGGCCCAGGCGGAGTCCTGCCGCCAAAATTTGTTGATACGCGAGAGCAGGCTCATCCTCAAGATGAACGATTCGTGCGGGACTTTCGGCCTGCCACGCCGTAATGGGCATTCCCTCCGCCCGATTCATTTTCCCCTCACGCGAAGGGATGGGATCGCCGTGTGGGTCGCGGGTGGGGTGGCCCAGCGCCGCATCCAGTTCGTTGAGCTGCGCCTCGGTCAATGAGTGTTCACGCTTCTGCGCCTCGCCGTGGATTTTGTTCAGCGGCATTCGCGCCTCGTCTGCGAGATAACGCTCCCACAACCGATGCGCGCGGAGAACATGCAGCGCCCAGCGTTCGCCTTCGGCGGTGAGGCGCAGCTCAACGCCATGTGATTCCACCAGCCCCTGCGCCTCCATGTGTTCGATGAGTTGCATCGCCTTTGCGCGGGGCAGGTCCAGCGTCCCTCCAATGGATTCAGGAGTGGCATGCCTGCCTTGATGCTCACGATCCAGCAAGTGTTTGAGCGCATCCTCCACCTGTTCGCGTTCCTGTGTGGCACGGTAGGATTTGTAAATCGCGGCCAGTCCCACGCGCGGAAGGAGGATTGCCGCAAGCAAAATGATCGTTGCTGTCAACCAAACGGTGATGTTCATATTTATCTGCTTCCTGCTTTGGGTAAAAACCGACCTGTCCGCTTCATGTATTCGTGGTATTCATCGCCGAACTTTTCGATGAGATTGGCTTCCTCTTTCGGTGTGCGGATTGCCATGGCGATGAACGCCAAAATTCCCAGAACGGCAATAAACCAGTTATCCGCCATCAACCCAAAGGAAATAATGAAGGATGATCCAATCGTGTAAAGCGGATGCCGAACATACCGATAGATTCCATTAGTGACAAGTTTGTGTTCCTTACGTGTGGCGCTGGTGGGTGTAATGCTGCTGCCGATACTTCTGAACAGCCAGTAGATCAAGAATACGCACAGAATCCCAACCCCAACCCCAAGCCAGCGCAGCCATTCGGGAAGGCCAACCTTCGACCAGGCCATCCACGGCGGATTAATCAAATACACGAGTGGGCTAAGCCACAGAATCAACCCGCCAAATTTGATGACGTTTATCATGGCAGAGCCGTCCACGTTGCGGGAGATTTTCTCGCCTGAGTCCTTATCCGCTTTGCGGCGGAAGTAGGATGAGATGCCGATGCCTGAAAAAAGGATGGTGGCGGCCAATATGCGGAAAATAGTTTCGTTCATGGGTTGCCTCTAAATTTTTTTCACTACACCGTCCCGAAGGTTTTTTCGAGAAATTTGAGCGTTTGACGGCAACCTTCGGGACGTTTTTTCTAATAACCGATAAAGTCTATTTATCTACAAATACCCGGGTTGTAACGGCCGTTCCCAAGACAACGTTTGCCTTTTGACCTTCAACTTTGATGGTCAGGTTGCCGTCAAACGCGGAATAATTTTTGACCACGATCTTCACTTCGGGCACCACGCCGATCTCGCGCAGGTGGCGGAGCAAGGCCGGGTCGTCGTCTGATACTCTTC
>CAKKRM010000313.1 GCA_919902735.1 Anaerolineales bacterium
CCGGCGACATTATCCTGATCGAGATGAAAGGCGCGCCGATGCTGGTGCAGTCGGGGTCATATCTTGCATCTGAAAACGGGGTGGATATCGAGGCCAAGATCAGTTCCAAAGCCTTCGTAGCCGCGGAGGGCTTCTCCATGTTGGAAGCCACTGGCACAGGAAAAATGCTGGTCACTTCCTACGGGGCAATTTTCGAGAAAGTCCTCGGCCCAAATGAAAAATATATTGTGGATACCTCTCATCTGGTGGCTTTCGACGCCAGCATGAACGTTGAAAGAAAAGGCGTCGGCGGGGCCAAATCCAATTTGTTTTCCGGCGAAGGCTTTGTGGTTGTCATGACTGGTCCCGGCCATGTGTATATCCAGACGCGCTCGCCAAAAGCGTTGATTGCGTGGATCATTCCACAAGTCCCTCAAAAAAGTAATTGATCCATCTGTCTCAAAGGTCCGCTCTTTCAACCCCAGGGTTTTCAAATTACAGGAACACGAAAACCCTGGGGAATACCAAAAATAATTCCCATGAGCAACGCGAAACCAACCCTGACAATCATGCTCTACGGCAACTCCATTTTAATGGAAACTTTAACATCCAAATTACATAAGATCGAGGATTGGGAAGTGACACAGATAGCAGGCGGGGAAATCCGCGATATCGGCTATGTGGATTTTATCGTCACCGATCTATGTGACGCAGCCACATCCACAGCCCTGCCCATGTTATGCGGCCTGCCTGGAGTCGTCCTGATCGGTGTGGATGCCATTGCAAACACGCTCACCGTGTTGACAGGACGAACCCGCCCGTTAAATTCCACGCAGGGCGTGATGGATGCGTTGAAAAACGCAATTTAAGCACTTATTCAAATTATGCAAGGAGAAAATACAATGAATAAATCTCGTTCAAATTTCACACTCAATATTTTTACACTCTTAACACTTCTGGCAATGACCTTTAGCAGTTTGGGAGTCAGCCCTGCCCATGCCCTGGAGTGGACTAGTGTGGGTATCGAGGTTGGGCTGGGAGACCCATGGGTAAATGATGTTTTAGTAGATGGTACGACCATTTACGCCCCGACCATGGGTGGTTTGTCCATCTCGACCAATGGCGGTAACTCGTTTTCCAACAGAACCATGGCAGAAGGGTTAGGCAGCATCTCTGTGTTCAGCGTTTACGTCAGCGGCGCCAACGTCTACGCTGGAACATGGGGCGGCTTGTCCATCTCCACCGATGGCGGCGCCACGTTTACCAATAAAACCACCGCGAACGGGCTGGGATCCAACGTGGTGAATGGCGTTTTTGTCAGCGGCTCGAATGTATATGCCGCGACAGATGGCTCCACCGTCCCCATTGGCGGCGGTGTCGGCGGCTTGTCCATCTCGACTGACGGAGGAAATACCTTCACGAACAAGACGACAGCAAACGGACTCTGCGGCGGCTATGTGTACGATGTCTTTGTTAGCGGCGGCACAATTTACGCCGCAACGAGTAGCGCTTGTTTATCCATCTCGACCGATGGCGGCGCAACCTTCACGAACAAGACTGCCGCAACTCTGGGCATCAGCGGCGGGAGCGGGCTGTATGGCGTTTATGCCAGCGGCTCGAACATATACGCTGCAACGACTAACGGTTTATCCATTTCCACCGATGGCGGCGCGACTTTCACCAACCGGACTACCGCAAACGGGCTGGGCGGCATAATCGTGAATGATGTTTATGCCAGCGGCTCGAATATATATGCCGCAACGAGTGGCGGTTTATCCATTTCCACCGATGGCGGCGCCACCTTCACCAACTACAACATGGCGAATGGATTTCGAGACAACCGTACGAACGGCGTTTTTGTCACTGGCACAACCGTCTTCGCCGCGACACAGGACGGATTGTCTTTCAGCGGCGATATTTCTACAAAAGATATTACATCTTTTGGTTTTTCCAGCCCTTCGGCAACCGGCGTAATCTCAGGAACGAATATCGCAGTTGCAGTTCCCTACGGAACAAATGTTACCGCTCTCGCGGCAAACTTTTCAACGAACGGTATGTCTGTAAAAGTTGGCGGTACGAGCCAAATCAGCGGGACAACGCCGAACGATTTCACCGCCCCCGTTACCTATACCGTTACAGCCGTCAATGGTTCAACCCAGAATTATACGGTCACGGTCACGGTGGCGGCAGCCAGCGTCGAAAAGGAACTTACCGCTTTTGATTTCGCCAGTCCCCCAGTGTATGGCGACATTTATGGAACCGACATCACAGTTCTTGTCCCCAACGGAACGGATGTCACTAC
>CAKKRM010000314.1 GCA_919902735.1 Anaerolineales bacterium
CCGAATGGATCGGTTTTTTTATGACGCTCGACAACATTGCGGCATTATTAATTCAACCGCCTGTTGGCTCATGGTCGGATAATTTACGCACACGCATCGGGCGACGTATGCCGTTTATTTTGATCGGCGCGCCGCTCGCGGCTACCGCCTTTGGTGTGATACCGCTTGCCTCGCTGCTGCCCTTGTTCGTGGCTTGCACCGGTACATTGATGCTTTCGATGGCATTATGGCGCACACCGGTTGTCGCCCTCATGCCTGACATAACGCCTTCGCAATATCGCTCGCAAGCCAATGGCATCATCAATTTCATGGGCGGCATCGGCGCGATTATTGCTTTTTTAGTTGGCGCCAACCTTTATGACCTTAATCCCGCTTTTCCCTTTTGGATGGGAGGCATCTTGGTCATCATCGCCGCTGTGCTCGTGTTTATCTTCATCAAAGAACCTAACGTAACTTTTGTGCAATCAGTGCCAAGATCGTGAAAAACGGCGAAAAATAATTTTGCCATTCGTTCTTGCTCGGCGCTGGAAAAAAGAGTTGTTCGCCAGCAAAAGCGCTGGCGGGACTGAACCTTAACAACATACCTCCAGAATTATGGATAACGGTGGCTGAAGTATTGGCAGCGACTTGCACCTGCTTCTTGATACCCATCTTGCCAAGCGAGAGTGCGTTCTCATGTGGCACGGTCTGTTGCTCGATCCATGTTGTTGCCCAGCGAATAAAGTTAGCGGCAAAAATAGTCATGGCTTCCTGTAAGTAGATGGCTGGCTCTGAACGCACTTTCAGGCGGTTGAGATGGAAAACCTGTTTGGTTTCTTTGATGCCCGCTTCAATGGTTTGTCGCCCATTGTAGTGATTAAACCAAGCGGGCAAATCAGAGGTCACCGGAGTGTCACCGAAGTGAGCCAAGGCGCTGTGCTTTTGCTTCTTGCCAATGTAAAAACGTTCCAGAGCAACCTCTAGCGGATAAGGACAATGTTGAAGTTCCAATCCCGACCACGCCACCATTTCCGCGTTGTCACCCACGCGCGTCCAGAAGGTTTCGGGAGAAATTTTTTGCTTCAGCATCTCGGTAATTTTGTGGCTGTGCAGTTTGACGTACACTTCGTAACCCATTTCGATCAGCAAGGCGATGTTCTCATATGTGCCAAAGCCAGCGTCCAGCCGGAAACAGGCTTCCACGGGATGTGGATTTTCAATATTGTCCTGCTCAAACTGTTCGAGACGCTGACGTAGTTTTTTTTCCTGTTCCAAGTGAGCCTTCATCTGAACCTGTGTCTTGTCCAGTTTTTTGCAGGCAATTTCGACTGATTTCTCGCGGCGGACGCTGCGACGTTCGAGAACCGCGATGCGTTTGGGCTTCGTTTCTTCTCGCAGTTCAGCGGCGACTTCTTCTTTAGCACATTGAGCCGCTTCCAACTTTGCCTGCTGGGTCGCCCATCGTTTTTCAGTCGGGGCGCGGCTTTTGACAAAGGCTTCAATCCGCTTTTGCAGTAGTTCTATTCTCCGTTTGGGACGCTGTCCGCTGCGTTTTTCCGCTGCTCGCAATAATGCTTCGGCTTGGGTACAAGAGACGGTATCCCCTGCATGATGTTCCACCGACAACCACAGCCGTCCGTAGGTTGGGCTTTGCAGGCTAACGACTCCAGCCTGATACCCCAGCCGAATTTCATCGGACATATGCCCGTAGGCTGCATTGGGATAGGTGCGGCTGGTGTTCGATACGGGTAGTCCCGTGAGATCGCCATCATAGTCTAATCGATGACCTTGGGAATGTAAGAGCGTCAGTTCGCTTTTCAAAAATGGTTGGCTGACTTGTTCCAGCACTTCCACCAGCGCATTGACTTCGGCCCAACTCAATTTCTTCAGCGTGCGGCTGACACCGGTATAGTCAGCCCACCCTTGCTGTCCCCAGGCTTCAGCGGTTGCCACATCTTTGTCCAACGGATGTGCCGCTAAACTGAGGTCCTGCAAATACTTGCTACCTAACAAAATCGCCACGAGAAACTCGATTACTTTTTCCTGTGGTGTATGGGCATAAACCTTTTGGGTGAGTTTGACGGATTCGATGCCGGTGATCAGTCCGATTTCCTGGGCAAACCGTCCCCAGGGAATCAGTAGAGCGTGTTGGGTGTCTTGTTTTTGAGCCATGTCCATTCCTGCGTACTGAAATGGCTCAAGATTACGTCATCCGTATTCTGTTGGTAATGTTCTTTTTTTATCGCTTTTCACGATTCCGTTTATGATTGCACAAAAGTTACGCTA
>CAKKRM010000315.1:0-8809 GCA_919902735.1 Anaerolineales bacterium
AAAACTGCACCCTAATTATGCCCGTTTTTGTGTCTAAATTCCTTTATCCACTATAGGTCACGCTTGAAGCGTGACCATAGGTATCAACGTAAGGGGTTTTTCTGGTAAAGTTTTTGTGCGAACAAAAAAGGTACAGGAAAAACCCCATAAAAACTATAACACGAATAAGCAAAACACTTCAAACACTATTTGGCGCTCAGGCAGATCGGATTGCGAAAGAGACAGGCTTTATTCAACGAGCAGTAAAGGTCACAGGCAGCAATTTTGCAGAAACCCTGGTATTTGGGTTTCTGAATAAACCAAAAATGAGTTATCGTCAAATGAGCCAATCTGGCGCGTTATCGGGACTGCAGATTACAGCCCAAGGGCTGGAACAAAAATTTGGTGAGGGTTCTGCAAAGTTCATGCAAACGATGCTGGAACAAGCTGTGAGTCAATTGATCAAGACATCTCTGGACAAAGACGAAGAATTGCTCAATCGTTTTCAGCGCATACATATTCAAGACGGGAGCGTGATAGGCTTACCCGATAAATGCGTGGAGATTTGGCAAGGGGTACGCCCCAAAAACAAGAAAGGTTGTTCGGCAGTCAAATTGCACGTGAGCTTGGAGTATAAAAGCGGACAAGTTTCTGGGCCGGTGTTGGCGAACGGACGAGAGCATGACCAAAAATCGCCGTTCTTTCATAAAACCCTACAGACGGGTGAATTACGGATCACCGATCTTGGATTCTTCAGTCTGGATCAATTGGAAAAAGATGCACAGGCGGGTGGTTTTTGGGTGATTCGGTACAAAAATGACGTGATTTTGTACGAGAACAACACGGAATTACACCTGGCATCTTTCCTGAAAAAACAGCGCAACCACCTCGTCGACATTCCAGTACAAGCAGGTCAAACTCGTTACCTGCCTTGCCGTTTGGTTGCCATCCGAGTGAATGAGCAAATCGCTGCAGAGCGAATTCGAAAATTGCGAGAAGAAGCTCAGAAAAACAAGAAGCCGTTATCTGCCGAACGTCTGCAACTGGTGCATTGGACAATCATGCTTACCAATGCCTCGCAAAATCTACTTGCTCCGCTTGAAGTCTATACTCTGTTACGTTTGCGCTGGCAAATCGAATTGTTATTCCGTCTCTGGAAAACCTATTCGCAAGTTGATGAATCGGAAAGTCAAAATCCCTGGCGCGTCTTGACAGAGATGTATGCAAAACTCATCGCAGTCTTGATCCAACAATGGATACTCTTTGCTTCCATCTGGCATATTCCAAACAAAAGTATTGTGCTTGCCCCTTCACTCATTCAGACTTTTGCGATCCCCATCCATCTTTTCTTGAAGGACAAAACCGCCTTATGCCTCATCTTGTCTACGCTGGTCAATCTCCTGCAATCTACTCCGACATTGTTGAAACGCAAACTACGCCCCTCTACTGCTCAAATTTTGGGCAACCCCCAACTTTCCTTACGTTGATACCTATGGGTCACGCTTGAAGCGTGACATTTTATGACTTCACCAACTGCTGCCCCTCTTTTGTATCCTTCACCGTCCAGCCAAGCGCGGAGATTTCATCCCGCAAGCGGTCGGACTCGGTGAAGTTCTTATCCGCGCGGACTTGTTTGCGCTGTTCCAGCAGGTACAATACTTCCTGCGGAGGTGTCTCATCATCGGTTGCATTATTTGCATCGAGCGCCATTTTCCACACTTCGGGAGGGATTCCCTTGTCAGGCGGCTCAGGCCGCGTGCAATTGCCAAGCTCGCTTAATGAAAAACTTGCGCCCGAAGCGTACATCTCCGCGCTGTCACTTTTCAACACAGTGACCGAGCTAACGCCATGCACATCACAAACGCCTCTTTCGCAGTTCATGATGATGCCGGAGTGTTCATCCAGCCCAACGATGATGTTTTCCTTGGGCGTGAGTTTGCGCCACTGCTCAAAGCGTTCCATGCCCATGAAACAGCGGCTGGTATCTAAATCCACACCGCCTTCGGCATTGTTCCAATGCGGGACGAAGGAAACATGCATTCCAAAATCTGCAAAGAGATTGAGTCCATCTTTCACATGGACATCTTCCCCCACTTTGTAGATTTCATAGACAGGCAAAACCCATTTTCCTACAGAGATGGTCGCCGCAGATGCAAAGACCAAAGTCGCGCCAAGCCTGTGCCTTGCGCGGATAATGTCCCACGCGAGTGTGCCTTGCAGTTGACGCACCCCATAACTGGGACTGCCCGGTCCCATGAAGATCATACTGGCTTGCAATAAGGGTTTTAGGATTTCAAGATTATCGGGGCTGAATTCCGTCCCTTGTTTGCGGGCAGGGACAAGGTCAATAGTCGGTTTGTAATTCTGCAAACGGGTTTTGAGAAACTCTCCCACGCGGCCTGCCACGAGGGAGGCATTTAACTCAAAGCCAGCTGGCGTTTCCAGTATGGCAACCCGCAACGGATGGGGGATGAGGCGGGCGAGGTTCTCGAAGATGCGTCCGCCCGCGAGGGATGTCTCGCCGGAGCCGAGAAAGGCAATGTGTCCGAGGGTCATGTTTATCACCAGTAAGATCAGTTATCAGTTATCAGTTATCAGTTATCAGTTATCAGTTTGATGACGCGTTAAGTTTTTCTATTACATCCAGGAAGGTTTCGTTATCGGGAATGTCTGCCATGGAAGAACCGTAATGCACATAGCGGATGCGGCCTTCGATATCCACGATGCAATTCAAGGGCATACGCCCAAGTTTAAAAAGATTCACTTCCTGGCGGTATTGCCCGGCAACCAGGTGACTCGGATCGGGCAAACCAATATAGGGAATATTTTCCTTTGCCCAATATTTTTTGAAGGCATCCACGCCATCGGGGCCGACAGCCAAAATCTCTGCGCCACGTGAAGTGAATTCGGCGTAATGATCGCTCATGCGCGCCAACTGCGCGCGGCAGTGCGGTCACAAGAAGCCGCGTAAAAATGCAAGGACGATGGGTTTGCCCCCGCGAAAACTTGAAAGGCGAACCAAGCTCCCATTCACATCTTCGAGTTCAAAATCGGGGGCAGTCTGGCCGGGGGTGATGATGTTGAGCGTCATTGTTTTCCACACTTTCCATACGCAGTACTTAATGCGTGATCCATAAAATCAATCCAATTCCAAAAAGCCAAGCGCTTCATCCATAAAGCGTTCGGGGCATTCCTCGTGAGGGACGTGCCCGCATTGCGGGATGAGTGTGAGCTGCGCATTCGAAATTTCACTTGCAATGGCCTCGAAATAAAATGCGCGGATCAAACGATCCTCCTGCCCTGCCACGATGAAAACAGGCACGGTCAATTGCGGCAGCAGCGGACGCAGTTCAGGATAGGCGGGCGCGAACGTTAATTCGTAAAATGCGCGATCCCAATTTTTGATCTTCAATAACTTTAAATATTCCTGCCTGATCTCATCGGTAAGTTTGGTTGAATCATACCATTCGCGCTGGATCGTGTTCGGAAGAGTCACTTGATAGTCACGCATCAACAAGGGACCGAGATGCCGCATTTGAGGAGTCCACATTAACGGTAGCGCCCAAGCTGGGAATTGCGGGCCTCGTCCCCCGCCGACGCCTGGGTCCACCAAAATGAGCGACGCTACCCTTTCAGGATATTCCAGCGCGAACGCCACCGCCACCCCGCCGCCCGCAGAGTTGCCAACCAAAATCGCTTTCTCAATTTCCATCGCATCCATCAACCCGCGCAAGAGTTCGATGTTGGCTTTTATGCCGTAGGGATTCTCCGCCCAATCTTCGGGCATGGGGCGTTCCGTCAAACCAAAGGCGGGGCGGTCGTAGGCAATCACGCGGCCATGCTGTGAAAAATCATCCATCACTTCGCGCCATGAAAATGTACTGCCTCCGAATCCATGCATAAGGATGAAGGTTATCTCTCCCGTGCCCGCTTCTTTATAATGGATTCTCACGTCATTCACTTCGATAAACTTGCTGTCTGCTTCAATATATTCTTCCTCAGAAACCAGTCCATCCAATTCAGCAACTGAGACAAAAAAAGGCCCAAGCGCAACTGTCACACAAACAAAGATCAGGGAAGCAAAAACTATTTTTTTCCAATGTTTCATAATTTACAAGTGACAGTCACTTCAACCCTTCCAAAAATTCAACCGTTGCCTGTGCAACCTGCGCCCACTGCTCTTCGGGAGAAATGCCCGCTTCGTTGTCACCAGCTTGAAGTCCGTATGAAGCGAACTGCGCGTGATTGCCGCCTTCGATGACGATGAATTGTGTGTCCGCTGGAAGCAGCGCCCGCGATTCATTTATCTTATCGCCTGTTGATAGGCCGTCATTTGTGCCGTAAATGGAGAGCGCTTTTGTATCCATTAATTTCAAAGCGTCGTTTGCGGGATACGAAGCCCAAAAGACAACGCCTTTGATATCGGGGTGATTCGCAGCATACGCTGAAGCCGCCACACCGCCCAGCGAATGTCCGCCAACGGCCCAATCTTGAACTTCGGGATATTGAGCGATCACACGCGCCGAGGCGTTCACATCAAAGAAAGCCAGGTTCAAAGGCGCAGGAACAAGCGCAACAAAATATCCCTGCGCCGCGATCAGCCTCAACACTGGCGCATACGCGCGATAATCCACGCGGCCGCCGGGGTAAAAGATAAAACCCGTTTCGGGCTGCGGCCCAGCGGCAGGGAAAAAGATCACCCATCCATTCTCCGCGCTCGCAAACACCTGCGAATCGGATTGCATGGCTTGCAGCGCAGAATCGGCGGCGGGAGCTATGTCACTTGCCCAAAACACAAACGCGAAGACAGATGAAACCACAAGGACGGCAAACGCGGCCAGTATTATTTTCCAATTTATTCTTTTCAATTTAATTCCCGTTCAATAAATTTCTGGCCTGCGCCCAAATCGCGTCGAACATCGTTGCAGTTAATTTCCCAGTGGACGTATTCTGCTGGCTGGGGTGATACGAACATAGTAACCAGATGGGCAGTGAATAGCGTTCAGTAACCAGTGAACAGTAATCAGTTGTCAGTTGATAGGTTGCGCCGTGAGAAAATTTCAATCCGCGAATCGTAAATATTTTGAGGATTTGGTCGAAGGCAATCTTACCTAAACATACGATCACTTTAGGCTGGATGATCTGAATTTCTCTTTCCAAAAACGGCTGGCAATTATTTAATTCCTCTGGACTGGGCTTATTGTCCGGCGGAGCGCAACGACCTGACGCAGTGATATACATATCTTTGAGGATGAGGCCATCGCTTCGCGACTCCGCCGACGCCTGATTCGCAAACCCAGCACGGTACAACGCTGGGAAAAGGAATCCGCCCGAAGCATCGCCTGTGAAATTACGTCCCGTGCGGTTGGAACCATGCGCGCCGGGGGCGAGTCCCACAACGAGCACACGCGCCTGCGGGTCACCAAACCCGGGGACGGGCTTGCCCCAATATTCTTCATCCTTATAAGCCTTGCGCTTAACCCGCGCCACTTCCTCGCGCCATTCCACAAGGCGGGGGCATTTGCGACAGGAAATGATTTGTTCGTTTAGTTTATCTAGTTGAGAGGCCATAATTTCCTGATATGTCATCCTGAGCGAAGCGAAGGATCACTATTCATTGAAAGAGACTCTTCGCTCCGCTCAGAGTGACAATTTACGCGATAAACATTGCATCCCCAAAAGAATAGAAGCGGTAGCCTTCTTCAATGGCCGTTTCATACGCGGACAAAATCTTCTCGCGACCTGCAAAGGCGCTGACCAGCATGATGAGCGTGGATTTGGGCAAATGGAAATTCGTGATCATTGCATCCACAACTTGGAACTGATAGCCAGGCAGGATGAAGATGGAGGTTGGGGCGGCATACGCCGCGACGATAGACAATTGACCATTGACCATCGTCTGTTGTCCATCGTCTATGGTCTTTTGCACCGCTGATTCCAATGTCCTAACCGATGTTGTTCCAACGGCAATCACCCGCCCGCCAGAATTTTTAGTGGCATTAATTAAATCCGCGGTTTCTTGAGGGAGTTCGCACCATTCGGTATGAATCTTATGCTCTTCGGGGTCATCTTCCGTGACGGGCGCGAAGGTATCCAAGCCAACGTGCAAAGTGACATACGCGATCTTCACGCCTTTTTCTTTTAACTTTTCCAGCAATTGCGGTGTGAAATGAAGTCCTGCGGTTGGCGCGGCGGCGGAACCCAATTCCTTGGAGAAAACGGTTTGATAGCGTTCAGGGTCACTCAATTTTTCATGGATATATGGGGGAAGAGGGATATTCCCCACTTTGGGAAAATACGGCTCAATGGGTTCAGAAAACTTGATGAGGCGTTCTGAGCCTTCGAGGATTTCAATGATTTCGGCCTGCGGCCCATTTTCTACAAGCGCTTTCTTGCCTACGCGCAAACCCTTACCACCTACGAGAGCCTCCCATGTCAATTCGTCGCGGCGGCGGAGAAGGAGTAATTCCACTTTGCCGCCTGTCTCTTTTTTGGCAAATATTCTCGCAGGAATGACCCGAGTCCTGTTGAGCATGAGAAGATCATTGGGTTGCAGAATCAGGCTAAGGTCACGAAAGAGGCGATGCTCCACATTCGAAGAATCACGATGCAAAATCAAAAGTCGGGATGAATCACGCGGCTCGGCTGGAGTCTGCGCGATGGATGATTCTGGGAGGTTGTAGTCGAAGTCGGAGGTTTTCAATTTTATTTTTTCAAAAAGCGGGAAATGAGATTAAGGATAATGGTGAGAGTGACCGAAACCAGTATCGAACTTGTGATTGGGAAATAAAATCCGCCATTCTTCCCTTCAATGCGGATGTCACCGGGCAGCCTTCCGAGAGGGATGCCAAATCTCGCAGCGAGATATATTCCTCCGCCGATGAGGAAGAGGATAATTCCGCCGAGCATTAAGTAACGAGCGAGGGTTTCCATTGCCTCACCTTACCCCTGTAAAATAAATTCTTCAATCTCTCTCAATATTTGTTCCAATATAGGAACTTCAGAGGATGTTACATCCCCGCCCATTAAGTGTTTATGAATTGGAAATGTAGAAATTGAACTATGGTGAGCCGTATTATCGTAGCGAAAAATCAATTCGCCATCCGCTTTTTGATAGTGATAGGCATACATTATTTTTTGAAGAGGCAGGCGTAGATCAATTAACTCGCGAAAGAAAAGCAGGGAAGAACCATCCCGAAATTCAACTTCGCCGCGAATAAACCCAGCCAGATCTCCGCGCTTTTCAAGATTAACACTGGAAAATTCAACAAATGGCAAAGCGGCAAGTAGATCCAGCATGGACTGGAAATACTGTTCAATCAATTTTCGCCTCATTCAGAGATTGATACTGTCCTTCCAGCAAGCGCAGGGCGGCGAGTTCCATGTTCCAGTCTATGGTTTCAATCGTCTCATCTATTTCTTCTGATTGCAGTTTTTTCTCAAAATCAGACGAGGACATACCCGTGCGTTTTTCAAATTCCGCCACCCGCTCTTTGGTGCGTTGAATACCATGTTGCAAGGCCTTTAATTGATTCTGAATCGCCACTTCCAACAAAGGCTTAAGCGACTCATTGGCATTCGTTTTGATTACAACTTCCTGTAACATAACTTATCCTTTCTTCAAAAACGATTATCGAAGGTCAAAGGTCAAAAGACTTTCGACCTTTGACCTTCGACAGAATTTCTACAAAAGTCTCTGCTGCCCTTCCTCAGTATACGCATACCCCAAATGCTCATACGCGGACTTGGTCGCCACGCGTCCCTGCGAGGTGCGATCCAAAAAGCCAAGCTGCAAAAGATACGGCTCGACCACGTCCATGATCGTGTCCTGCTCTTCGCTGATGGAGGCGGCGATGGTATTCAAGCCAACCGGTCCGCCGTTATATTTTTCGATGATGGTTTTCAGAACGCGGCGGTCAACATCATCCAGACCGAGGGGATCGACTTGCAACAAGTCCAACGCTTCTTTCGCAACCTTTTGGTTGATCACTCCATCCGCACGGACTTGGGCATAGTCCCGAACACGGCGCAGGAGACGCAAGGCAATGCGCGGAGTCCCACGCGCGCGACGGGCCATTTCATCAATACCTGTTTCATCCGCGCTGACTTTCAACATGCCCGCGGCGCGTTTGACGATCTTCCGCATGGCTTCGATATCGTAATAATCCAAACGATAGACCGCGCCAAAGCGCGCCCGCAGCGGAGCCGTAACCAAAGCCAGCCGTGTGGTCGCGCCAACCACCGTGAACTTCGGCAGCTTCAAACGAATGGAACGCGCCGAGGGGCCTTTGCCAATCACAATATCCAAAGCGAAATCTTCCATGGCGGGGTAAAGCACTTCCTCCACGGCCCTGCCGAGGCGGTGGATTTCATCAATGAAGATCACATCCCCTGCGCGGAGGTTGGTGAGGATGGCGGCAAGGTCGCCTGCGCGTTCGATGGCAGGGCCCGCCGTCACTTTGACGTTAACGCCCATCTCATTGCCAAGCACATGCGCAAGCGTGGTCTTGCCCAAGCCGGGAGGGCCATAAAAGAGAACATGATCCAGCGCTTCACCGCGTCCACGGGCGGCATCGATGAGGATGGATAAATTTTCTTTCACTTGATCCTGCCCAATCAGATCACCCAACATTTTGGGACGCAGGGCATTGTCCACGCGGTCATCGGGTTTGGATTCTGGGTCAAGGGGCTTTCCTGAGCCTGACGAAGGACGAGGCCCTAAAGGATTTTGGGAGGATTTGGTCATAACGGCGATTATACCCTGCGGGCACGATGTACCCTGCGGGCACGATGTACCCTGCGGGCACGATGTACCCTGCGGGCACGATGT
>CAKKRM010000315.1:8909-17836 GCA_919902735.1 Anaerolineales bacterium
ACCCTGCGGGTAGAGTCTAACAATAAACCGCCGACCAGCTTTCAGTTAAGAGAGAGGCGGCGCACTTTCTGATGTCATTCTGAGCCTAGCGAAGAATCTCTGAAATTATCGTAGAGACCCTTCGCTGTCGCTCAGGGTGACATGTTGAAAGAGTGCGTCGCACTCTTTCAACAGAAAATCAAACAGGGATGACCCAGCGTTCGGTCATCCCTGAAAAAAGATTTGCTCTTCGGCAGTCTGGCGGTCGTAATCACGAAAAATAAAGTGTGATTTTAGACCCATGACTTTGCGTCATCAGGTTTCCCTGATTTTGCCTTTCGGTAGTCGGTCGGTCTTGACCAGAATTTTCACTGGTTTTAGACGCTCTGACTTTGCGCCACCGTCTTTTGGCGGTTTAGCTTTTATCGGCAGCTCTGGCAATCCTGGCTCAGTTCAGCTTTAGATTCAGGGCTTTGCGCCATCGGGGTTTTCCCCGATGTAGCTCTTTATCGGAGCATTATTATTATTGCACTTTTCACTTCCGATTTCAATCACTCAATTGTTCTAAAAATAGTTTCCACGGTCATGCCCCAGCGCAGGCGCGGATCGGTTTCATTCACGCGGATGGTGACGGTGTAAATAATGTCGCCGCCCTGCTGGGTGTAGGCGTTGCCGATCTCGATGATCTCGCCCGTGAGTTCGAGGTCGGGCAGGGCATCGGGAATCAGGGACACACGTTGCCCAACATTTAATTTCACAACCTCAAGTTCGGTGATATCGGTGGTCTCGACGATCCACGCGCTGAAATCGGCGATGCTCACGGCGCGGGTTTCAGCGCCAACCTGCTCGCCAACTTTGACATTCACTTCCGCAATAACGCCGTGGAAAGGCGCAGTGATGACGTAATTGGCAAGCGCATCTTTTGCGGCATCAAGCTGCGCCTTCGCCAATGTCAACTGATCGGCATTCGGCCCATCGAGGCTGATCTCGTATTGATATTTCGCTTCAGCTTCCACAGCCAGCGCGGCTTCATACGCGGCTTTGATTTCATCGCGACTGCGGGTTTCCTCTTCGAGATCGCGCAAGGCCTGGTTTAAATCTTCCTGAGCCTGTTCAAGGTCATCTTCCGCAGTAGTACGGCGCGAATTCTTTTCATCAAGGTCTTTATATTTATCGAACTCATCCTGCGCGTCTGCAAGGTCTGTCCGTCGGTCTTCCACATCGGCTTCGAGGTCTTCAATGCGGGTATCGATGTCATCCACATTCAAATCTTCCCATTCCGTCTCCGCCTTCGCGCGGACAATTTGCGCGGCCATGTAGGCATTCCAAAGTCTCGCGCGGTCGCCGCTTTCATTGCGGAGCAGCGTATCATAGCCATTTTGGGCGATGACGAACTGCGCCTCCGCCCCGCCCGCATTTGAGAGGCGCACTAAAACATCCCCCTCGCTGACGGTGTCTCCCGCCTTAACCAAAACTGCCTCCACCACCCCACGCGCCTGAAAACTCAGGTTCGTCGCGTGGATCGGTTCCAGCCGTCCCTCCGCCACCACTTCATTCGAGGTGACAATTTCCACAGGAGCGGGGGTTGCCTCTGCGGCATTCCCGCACGCCGCAAGAAACAGCGCGAGAACTGCAAACAATGTAATGAATTTCAAGATATTTTTTTTCATGGAAACCTTTTTCAATTTACGATTTTCGATTTTCGATTTACGATTGGTGGTCGAGTAGTTCCGAGCCGCTCTTCGGCGAGGAACGTATCGAGACCCGATTTACGGAACACGCTTCACGCGCCACGTCTTACTCGTACGCCAACACTTCCCGAATGGTCAGCCGTGCCGCATTGCGGGCTGGCACAATGGATGCGACCACCGAGAGAACCAATACCAATCCGAACCAAATGCCATAGCCCGTGAATGTGAAGACCACGTCGATGGGCGTTTCAAACACGGCCAAACTTACGATGGTGGAAAGCAAATAGGTAAACGGGATGGACAGAATGATCGCCAGCACAAACGAAATGGAGCCGATCACAAAGCCCTCCGCGATCACCGTCCGCATCACGGCGCGGTCGTCTGCGCCGATGGCGCGGGTGATGCCGATCTCGCGGGTGCGTTCGAGCACATTCATGCCCATCGTACCCGTCAAGCCCATCGCGCCGACGATTGCCGTCAGGATGGCCATGATGAGCAGGAAGACCACCAGTGTATCCAAACTCTCCACAGCGGTATCCAGCGAAGCGCGTCCCGCCTCCGCCACACGGACGTTGAATCCACGCTCGCGGAAAAATTTATCCAACTCCTCCGCCTTCGCATCCTGATAGGCGCGTTCATGATTTTCAGTAATCAGACGGAATGAAAAGGAGCGGTTTGCAAGGTTATTCACCTGCGAAACATATTCATACGGAGCATACCCCAGCACGCCTTCGCGGTCTACAAATTTGAAGATGCCGATCACTTCCCAATCTTCCTCGCGCCCGTTAATTTTCAAGGTCACAAAATCACCAGGTTTGATATTTGGAAAATACCCGTACACGGCCTCACTCACCGCCAGCTTGCGAACATCGCCCGCGCGAATCCAGCGTCCCTCCACCAACAGCGGCTCGATGACCACACTATCCGCTGGCGGCCCAAACACGTTGAGATTTTCCAACACTTCGCCGTTCGCGTCCAGCAGTTCGCCGCTTAAAAACTGCCAGCCCTCCAGCCCCACAACGCCATCCACCTGCATCGCCATTTGCTCGATCTCGCGCAAATAATATGGCTGGTCAAAATCGAGCGACACGTCCGAATCAAAATATTTGCCAATGGAGCCGATGTAATCATGCAAGGTTGTGCGGACGTTGAACACGGCAATAAAGATCGCCCCACCCATGGTCAATGTAAATAGAGTCAGGATCAGCCGTCCGCGCCGCCTGAACGTATTTCTCAGCGAGATGATGAACGGACGCGGGAAATGAATCCCACGCGAGGCAAGGATTCTCGTTGCGCGAATCATCGCCCAATCGAACCATGAAAGCCGCGTCTGACCCGCCTGGGGCTGATTCTCGTCCCCAGCCAGGTCTCCGCTGAGAGCGCGCAAAACCGTGATACGCGAGCCGTTGATGACAGGCGCAAGCCCCGCCACGAGAGGAACCAAAATACCAACGGCAATTTGAATCAGAAAAGCCATTGGTACAATGCGATAGCCGAGGATGTTGAAGTTCAACTCGTCCGCGATGAAAAGCGCCAGGCCATACGCGCCCTGCCCGCCAAGCGGAACAGCAATGAGCAAAGCCAGCGCCGCAAAGGACATGATCAAGGTCAGGTACATGATGAAGACCTGCCGCCTGCTGCCGCCCACCAGTTTGATCACACCGATGTGACGCAAGTGTTGATTTAACAATGCGCTTAAGGTATTCGCGATTAACGAACTGGAAAGGAGGACGATCAAAATGCCCAGCGCCATCAAAATACCGAGGATCGCGTTCACCGTGCTTGCCAGCGGATGTTCGTACGTTTCTGAGAAGCGCGTGCGAAAGACGAGAGTTCCATTTTTATCGAGCTTGTCCTTCAACTCTGCGCCAACCGCGCGGATGTGTAGAATATCGTCGCCGCCCGTTTCAACGGTAACGTAGGCGCGGTTGTACAATTCTGGCTGGCGAAGATATTGCAGGGAATTTATCGTCACGTAGGCATACGGCGAGGCGAGAAAATCACCCGCGCCCATGGCGGTATCCTGAACCACGCCTGCAACAGGCATGGTCTTGATGGAACCATCCTGCAATTGGAATTCGAGCGTATCGCCCACTTGAACATCAATATGGTTGAGCGCGTCGCGCTCCAATATGATCTCCCGTTTATCAGGGATGGATTTCCCTTCAACGGGAACAAGCAGGTTAATGGAATTGGATTCAAAATCCTCAAAGGCCGCCACGTCGAGCGTTGTCCATTTATCCGTGCCAGCCACGCGCACGCGGATATTGAACACGCGGCGCGCTTCGGCATCTGCCACACCGCGCGTGTTCTCAATCGAAGCGAGCACATCGTCGTTGAAATTCACCGCGCGCAACTCAACATTAGAAGGGTTGTTCATCGCGTAGGAAATGCTCATGTCTGTGGAAATGATCTGGTACGCGCCAGAAATCACACCAATCGAAAACACGCCCACTGCAATGGAAAATACCACCAGCAGAGTGCGGCCTTTGTTATCCCATAAATCGTGTAAAACTTTACGCCAGCGAGGACGAAGCATGAATGACCTTTGTTAAGTGTTAAGTGTTACGTGTTACGTGTAGCGTGTTGCGTGAACGGAACACGTTGCACGCTACACGCTTGAATAATTACCGCAGCAACGTGGAAATTTCCTCTGCAGAATACGGCTTCACGGTCACATCCTTCACGCCATCGCGCAGGAGTTTGGTGACGCGTTCGGGGTTGATCGCGGAGGTGAGGATAACGGTCTTCGCGGTGAGTTCTGCTTTTGAAAGGGCAGACAGGACATCGGTCAAGGGAAGCGAGGCGATGTTTTCATCCACAAGAATTAAATCAGCGGCGGGAATCTTTTTCAAATCCACAGACTGGGTTAATTTGATTTTTGAATCCTTGAGCAGTTCGGCAAAGAGATTTGACCAATCATCGTTGTCGTCGATGAGAAGAATATTCTTCACGCCTCCCGCCTGGACCAGGGAATTGTTGACGACACCCCGTGGCATGAACAAAGCGACAGTGGTTCCCTTGCCCTGCTCGCTGACGAGGGCAATGCGCCCCTGCGACTGCGAGACAACGTGCATGGCAGCGGGCAAGCCGAGGCCGTGATGCGCGACGCCGCGCGTGGTGTAGAACGGCGACCAGGCTTTGCGCATGGTGTCTTCGTTCATACCTGCGCCGTCATCTTCGATATCGATTTCGAGGATGCCGCGCTCCTCCGTGGGACGAGCGCTCACCTTCACGGATTTTGCGCCCGCTTCGGCGGCGTTTTGCAAAATGTTACCGAGCGCGCGCGTGAGCTGGGTGCTGTCTGCGATGACGTACGCGGCGGCGGGGTCAATTTTGACCTTGAGCATATTTTCAGAAATATCACGCTGATGGGCGGCAGTCCGCAACACATCCGCAAAGAGGATGGGGCGCGGTTTCATCTCGCGCACTGCGCCGATGAGTTGCTCCTTCACTTGAATGATTTGCGCCGCGCTTTCGGAGATCATATCAAGGTCTTCCTTCAACGACTCGGCATCCACTGGCCCATCGGCGATTTCTTCGCGCAGGCGGGCGACTGTCAGCGAGATGGGAAGCGTTTTGTTGCCGATCCAGTGAATGGCTTCGGTGGAGGCGGTTGTCAGCGCTTCAAAGACTTTGTTGCGTAAAATTTCGTTGTGCGCTTCCTTGAGCTCATCAATAAGGCGCGCGTTATTGATGGCAACCGTGAGATGCTCGGCCATAGTGAGCAGCGTGGTGATGTCGTCTTCGCTGAAGGCGCGTTCTTCGGAGCTTTGAATGGTGACCGCGCCCAAGGCCTTGCCGCCATAAATGAGGGGCAAAGCCATTTCGGAGCGGGTATGCGGTAAATGCGGATTCTTGAAATGCACGCTCTCTTCGCCGACATCCAACGCGATTCTTGCTTCGCCCATTGCAATGCACGCGCCGATCATCGAGTCTGTGCCGACTTTTAGTTTGTGACCGTCCGCCACCATGGCTTTGCCCGCCTTGCCATAGCCAGAACGAAGGACGGCGTATTCGCCAGCTTCATCCAAAAGGAAAACGCCCGCATAATACAAGCCATAGGATTCGCAAATGATATTCACAGTTTGCGGGAGGAGTTTTTCAAGATCGAGAATGGATGTGACTTCCTTGCCCACGCGGTTGGCGGCTTTGAGCAGACGAGAGCGGCGCTCCGCCTGGCGGTGCAAATTGGAATTTTGAATCGCAATCGCAAGCTGGTCTGCCATGGTCTGCAGGGCGGCGATGTCTTCATCATGGAAGGCGGCTTCTTCGGTGGATTGAACCGTCAATGCGCCGATGACATCCTCCCCCACAATCAATGGGAGAGCCATCTCGGAGCGGGTGTTCGGGAGGTGGGGATTCTCAAAGAAAACCGCCTCATGCCCAACGTCCAGAGCGATGCGTCCCTGATGGTTGGCAATGGATGCGCCGATCATCGAGTTCCCGCCAATGGCGAGCTTGTGTCCTTCGTTGATCATCGCCTTGCCCGCTTCACCACGGCCTTCGCGAAGCACGGCATATTGTTTTTTATCATCGAGCAAAAATACGCCCGCGTAATAAAAACCAAATTCGTCGCAGATGATGTCTACTGTGCGTTGGAAGAGTTCATACGGGTCGAGAATGGTGGTGATGTTCTTGGCGGCGCGCGCCGCGGCTTTCAATAAGGTAGCGTGTCGGTGAATATCGTTTGTCATGGATTCCTCTGGTTATTTACGATTTACGATTTACGATTTACGATTTTAATATCTTCTGAATCAATTCCACCAACCCCTGCTCGCGGCCTTTGACGAAGAATGCGCTCGCGCCGTGTGAGACGGCATCTTTTGCGCGGCTGACTTCATCATAGGCGGTCAGGATGATCACAGGCAGGGCGGCTTTTTTCTTTTTCAGATCATCGAGCAGGTCGAAGCCCGCGCCTGTTTTTGGCGTGCCGTCAAAGCTGGGCATGTTCAAATCCAGCACGGCAATGTTGATCTCGTCCGCGTTCTGCGAAAAGACCTCGCTTCCACTTTTGCAATCGGATGCGGTCAACACATCAAAGCCAGCGCGCAAAAGGGTCTTCTCGAGGCTGCGCTGGATCAACTTCTCATCGTCCACTAAAAGTACGGTTGTCATGGTACCTCCAAAAAATTAGTATTCCGAAAAGCTGATAGCTGAGCGCTGAAAGCTTTCAGCGCTCAGCTATCAGCTTATTTCTCCACAGGCAGGCGCACAAAAAAAGTTGCGCCCTTGCCCGCTTCACTTTCCAACGCAATCTTTCCGCCATGCTGGTTCACGATCTGCATTACAGAAGAAAGCCCAAGCCCCGTCCCGCCGCTGCCGCCTTTGGTGGTGAAAAACGAAACCCAAATCTTTTCCTGAATCTCTTTCGGGATGCCAGGGCCGTTATCTTTTATCGTCACCAAAACAAAATTCGGGTTGTCATCGCGGCGGCCTTGCACAAAAATTTTCGGCGCGGAAGTCGTCCCCATCGCCTCCCACGCATTCTTGATCAAATTATTAAAAACCTGTTCCACCTGTCGCGCATCCACAAATGCATTCGGCATGTCACCCGCCCAATTCAACTCCACCAGGCCATCAGGCAGACCCATACTTTCAACCGTGTTCGAGATCATTTCACTCAACGAAACCGACGCATCCGCGCGTTGACGCGCAGGCCCGATCAGCCCTTCCTTGATGCTCAGAATCGTCACCGCGCTATTCTCGGCAATGTCCAAATCTTCCATTAAAGATTCGACGCTTACCAACGCCCGCAAACGATTCGCCTTCATGGCAGACATCTCCGCGAGGATATTTTTCAGATCAATATTAAGCGCGTCCGCCTCTTCCCTGACCGTTTGAACTGCCACTCGTAAAGAATCATTTTCCAAATCTGATTCATCGACCTGCCCCACCAAAGCCAGCAGGTATCCCAAATCCTCGCGCACGCGTTTGACACTGCCAGGGATCGGCGCGGCCTTGTTCCCCACCCAATGGATGGCTTCGCCTGTGGCCGTGGCAATGGCTTCAAATGTTTTCGTGCGTAAAATTTCAGCGTTTGCATTTTCCAGTTTATTCATCAATTGGGCGTTGTTGATGGCAATTGCAACCTGCTCAGCCATGGCCTGCAAGGATGTAATGTCTTCTTCCGAAAATGCGTTCAACTGGTCGCTTTGCACGGTCAACGCGCCGAGAGCAATAGAGTCCACTACAAGGGGCAGAGCCATCTCGGAGCGGGTATTCGGCAAAAATGGATTCTTGAAGCGCGACTCTTCGCCCTCCGCATCCAGCGCGATCTTTGCCTGCTGGCTGAGAATGGCTGACCCGATCATGGATTTATCATCCACGGGCAGGCGGTAATTTTCATCCATCATTTTACGTCCCGCGGCGGCATAGCCTGCTCGCAACACCGCCCATTGACGATCTTCCGACACAAGGAAGATACCCGAGTAGTAAAAATTGAATTCACTGCAAATGATGTTGACCGTATGCTTCAACAACACATCCATATCCAAAATGGATGTGACCATTTGCCCGACACGCGCCGCCGTTTCAAGAAGCCTATGCCTGCGTTCGAGCATGGAGAACATGCGCTCATTCTGCTGGAGCAAATGTTTGTTCTTTTCCAGCGCGCTGCTCAACTGGCGGATGTTGCCTTCGAGGCGTTCGACCAATTCCTGCTGGTACTCCTGCAAATACTTTTCGGCATGTTCCAGTTTTTCAACCTTGCCATGCAAATACGCATCTACCAAATCTTCAAAGTCATCATCAATCGGCTTGGAGATGAAACCAACCGCGCCCGCCGCGAGCGCGCGTTCCCGCGCCCCAGGGGATGTATCCGCTGAAACGATGACGATGGGCGTATTCGGTAGCATCTTCTTTAATCGTGTGGCCGCTTCACTGCCCGACATGTGCGGCAGATTGTGGTCGAGCAGAATCAGGCTGGGGTTCGTTTCCTCAGCCAACTGCAACCCATCCAATGGATCGGCAGCTTCGAGCACCACGTATTTCGTCGAAAGCAAACGCCGCACCAGCGCGCGAGATTCGTCGCTGTCTTCGATGTAAAGGATTTGCGGGAGGGTGCGTGGGTTGGAGGGCATAAATGAAAGGATGAAGGATGAATGTTTCGTGTTACGTATTCCGTTTTTTACCTGTTTACTGTTTACTGCTCACTGTTTACTGTTTACTGCTCACTGTTTACTGCTCACTGTTTACTGCTCACTGTTTACTTGTCTTCGTGCCTATAATCCGCAATGCGATGCTTTTCCAGGCGCT
>CAKKRM010000315.1:17936-24877 GCA_919902735.1 Anaerolineales bacterium
ACTGTTTACTTGTCTTCGTGCCTATAATCCGCAATGCGATGCTTTTCCAGGCGCTTCTGCACGATCTTCGCGACCGCCTCGGCAGTGATCGGGGATTCGTTCATCACGCGGATAAAGTCTGCGCGCGGCAGGGTTAGTACTTCCACAGGCTTGCTGCCCGCCCGCACATTGGCAATGGATTTTCCGCCGCGCAGTAATTCCATTTCGCCGAAGAATTCATAGTCACTTAAACGCGAGGCAATAAAATCCTTTTTCTTTTCCTGCAAAATCACTTCCACTTCACCTTTGCGGATCATGAAGAAATATTCCACATGCTCATCGCGGGAGATGATGGTCTCATGCGGCTGGTAGATGCGTTCTTCCACAAGTTTTGTAAACTCCAGCATGTGACGGTGTCTTAATTGCGGCAATGACTTCGCGACGGTTTCGTCAATCAACTCGCCGTCCGAGATGATGATGTTGCGGTGTGTGCGCGAAGTGAGGGATGGGTCATGCGTGACCATGACGATGGTCTTGCCCAGTTCTACAAAATGCTGGAACAAGCCAATAATCGTATCGGCTGATTTGGTATCCAAGTTGCCTGTCGGCTCATCGGCGATAAGCAAGGGAGGGTCGCAGGCCATGGCGCGCGCAATCGCCGCCAGTTGTTGTTGACCTGTGGAAACAAGCACGGGCAATTTATTGGCGAATTTCTCCAGGCCTACCAGTTTCAACAATTCCATCGCGCGTTCGGGGCGTTTATCGAAATCGTACATGTCCACGTAATCCATGGGGAGCATGACGTTTTCGAGAAGCGTTAGCATGGGCAATAACTGGAAGAATTGAAAGACGATACCCAAATTTTTGCCACGCCATTTCGAGCGCTGACTTTCGGTAACGCCTGTGTAAATATCCGTGCCGTTGACAACCACCTGCCCGTCACTGGGATGGTCGATGCCTGTGACCATGTTCAACAGGGTGGATTTGCCGCTGCCAGATTTGCCGACGATGGAAACGAACTCGCCGCGCTTGATGGTTAAGTCGACGCCTTTGAGGACGGTGAACTCGCCTGCCGCATTGGAGAATGTTTTGACGACGCCGTGTAGTTGGATCATGGCGTCAGATAAGGTTGTTGCATTTCGGACGGAGTCAACTGTCCGCGGGCGCGAAGCGTGAGGCGAAGGGTTCATTTTCTGCGCCTCCGAATCGTCTTGTCCACTTTTGGTTCGGCAGAGTCAATATCGTTTGCCAATTCCCCATCCGCAATTTTTATACTGCGGGAAAAGCGGCTCGTCAATCCCGAGTCATGCGTGACCATGACGATGGTCTTGCCCTGATCGGCAACGAGATGCTCGAAGACATCGAAGATGTGATCGGCGGTGATGGAGTCAAGGCTGCCCGTGGGTTCATCCGCAACGAGAATGGATGGATCGTTGGCGAGCGCGCGCGCAATGGCAACGCGCTGCTGCTGTCCGCCAGAAATGAAGGCGGGCAGTTTGTTGGCGTGTTCCTCCAGCTCGACGAGTTGCAGCAACTGCATGGCGCGTTCCTTCGATTCGCGCGGCTTGTAATTGTCGGCGAGGTCCATGGGGAGCGTAATGTTTTCGATGAGGGTGAGCATGGGCAAAAGTTGGAAGGATTGATAGACAACGCCCATGTTCTGGCCGCGCCAGAGTGCGCGCTGGTCTTCGCTCATTTGATGCACCGAAATGGATTTGCCACCATCGTTCACGATGACTTCGCCGCCAGAGAGATCGTCCACGCCGTTGATCATGTTCAACAGGGTGGATTTTCCCGCGCCAGATTTGCCCACGATGCCTACGAATTCGCCCGCGTTGATCTTGAGGTCAACATTCTTTAACGCAACGAAATCCCCGGCTGCCGTAGAATAGGTCTTTGATACGTTCTTTAATTCAATGAGTGGTGTTTCCATAGTCGGCTTGATTTTACCGCCATTGTGCAATTCATTGCAAAAGGCGGGCTTGCAAACGGTTTTCAGTCGTGATGAGTTGCTCCCTTCGCCGTCTTCGGCGAAGGGAGAATACAAAACGCCGCCGAGGACGGCGGCTTGAGCCCAAAGCTTGCAAACGGTTTTCAGTCGTTTTGCAAACAGGAAATCAATTCGCCAACAGTCCCCTGCGGCTCTTGCTTTGTGATCGCCAACACTGGCGCCATCCCCGCCGAATACACTTCGCGGATATTTCCTGTCATCCAATGCTTCGGCAGGATTCCGACTGAATTGGATTCGGAGTTCAGCGCGTCGGACATTTCCTGCGGCCCCGCGGCCATCCGCGCAAAGGAAGTGACGCTTCTTCCGTTCATCACAAGCTGATCAAACAAAATTTGCAGATCCGTCCCTGAGGCATATCCCCAGACCTGCGCTGAATCATTTCCCTGCGCGAACAATTTCTGCGCCTCTTCGAGAGATAAATTCTGCACAAGGCTTTCGCGATGCGTGACGATGAGAATTTCCTCTTCGTCAATTTGATAGGCGGGGGTGAGCAACGTCTCTGGCTCGCCAAGGCGTAGGAAAATTTGCGGAGATTCGGCAGTGACCTTCAATGTGATTGACAAGTCATTGGCGCAGGCAAAGAGATCACTCATCCACGACTGTGCGGCGGGGGTGGCGTAGACGGGGATGATCTCTGACTGGGAGGCGGGCTGAGTCGCAGGGGCGCAGGAGAAGAGGAGGAAAGAGGAAAGAAGAAAGAGGATTATGTCGTTGCGAGGGCGGCGCACTTCCACCCGACACTTGCGCCGCACTGCGTTTGTTGCAGTGCAGGTGAGCAATCCCCCACTTAATCGGGGATTGCTTCGTCGGGCTAAAGCCCTCCTCGCAACGACATGGATTATTTTCATTTTTACCAATTCTTCAGCAACGCCACGAGAAGATTCTTTTTCTGTTCGAGGCTGTCGGCAAAGATGAATTCGCGCTCCGAGTGATAGCCTTCGCCGATGGCGCCCATGCCGTCTAAAAGGGGAATACCAAGGGGGGCAATGAAATTTCCGTCCGATGCGCCGCCGGTGCCGCCTGCTTTTAAGTCCATGCCAATGCCTGCCGCAATGGACTGCGCTTTCGCGAAGGTGGCGCTCATCGTTTCGTCGAATGGCATGGGCGGACGATTCAACTGTCCCGAAATGTGAAGCGAGGTTCCATTCAAAACGGGCTTGAGTTTATTCATCTCAACTTCGATGCGCTCCCATTCACCGGGCTGCATAATGCGAACATCTACTTCGATGATAGCTTCATCGGGAACAACATTGGAAACCGTGCCGCCATGAATGACGCCGACGTTGAGGGTGGTTTGCTTTGTGTAGTCAGTCAGCTTTTGAATGGCAATGATCTGGTGCGCCATTTCCTCGATGGCATTGCGTCCCTTTTCGTGGTCGCCGCCTGCATGGGCAGCGCGTCCCTTCACTGTGACTTTGTATCCGCCGCCGCCTTTGCGCCATGTTTTGAGCGAACCATCCACCAGCGCGGGCTCGAACACGAACACCGCCGCTGATTCTTTCCCGAGTTTTTCGATCAACTCATGTGAGGTGTGACTGCCAATTTCTTCGTCGGATGTGCAAAGCAAAGTGACAGGTTGTTTCAACCCGTCAGTGTTTTGCAATTCTTCAATCGCGGCAAGGCAGATGACGATGCCTGATTTCATATCTAATGTGCCTGGGCCGAAGATTTTTCCGTCGGCTTCGTGGAAGGGCATTTTTGCCAGAGCGCCGAGCGGGAAGACGGTGTCCATGTGGCAGAGGAGGAGGATGGGGTTGGAAGGTTGAAAGGTTGCAAGTTGAAGGTTGAAGGTTGAAGGATGATTGGATGGGAAACGCGCCAAAACATGATTCCCAGTTTGCTGGTTTGAAATGATCTCAGTCTGTGCGCCAAGTCTGTTAGCTTCTGCGGCAACCAATGCGCCGACATGATTAACGGCTTCGCGGTCGTGTGAGGGGGATTCGGTTTCGACAAGTTTTTTGAGCAGGGATTTCATATCCATTTTTGTTTTGTCCATTATCGGTACTTCACGAAAGATTCTGGAGTCAGGCAGCTCACTTGCCCTGTGGGCGCTGCCTGAAATACCGATCAACAAGCTGATCGATTCCAGAATTGTGTAAAATCGCGGGCATTGCTTTTTGGCGAACGACTGAAGTCGTTACTACTTTCTTATAGAAACAGCACGATCAGCCCGGCAATGGCGCAATAGGCGGCGAAAACATACAACGAATGTTTACCAAGAAATGCGATCAACCATTTTATGGCCAGCCATCCCACCACTGCGGCGGTAATAAAGCCTATGCCGAGGTAGGGAAGGAAAGCGCGCGTCCCGCTCATTTCGATCACCTTCAAGGATTCGTAGGCGCCCGCCGCGATCAAAATTGGAGCGGACATGAGGAAGGCAAAGCGCGCTGCGGAGGGGCGGTCAAACCCGCGCACCATGCCGCCTGCAATCGTTGTCCCGGAGCGGGAGGCGCCGGGGAACAATGCCAGGACCTGGAACAAACCCACTGAAAGCGCATCCAGCCAGGTGGCGGAATGAAGCGTGCGCGTTCGTTTATCGAAATATTCAGCGAAGATCAATAACAAGGATGTGAACAAAAGCCGTATGCCTCCCTGCATCATGGTGTCTTTGAAAATCGTATGGAGAATATCTTTGAGCAAATACCCGGCAATGAGGGCGGGGATGGTTGCGACAATAATCAACCAGCCCAGGCGCGCCTGTAAATTTTCAAACAGGTTGCGATGCTGAATGCCATGCAGGAATGCGGCTGCGATCTCGTAAAAATCCTTCCAGAAATATACGAGCAGGGCAAAGACAGTCCCAAGCTGGATGATGACGGAAAATGCAAACGTTCTTTCATTATCCGCAACGCCGAGCAGGTTCGCAGCGATCAACAAATGCGCGGTGGAGGAGACGGGGATGAATTCGGTCAGTCCTTGCACGATGCCGAGGAGAAAGGCTTGAAATAGATTCATGTAACCAAATATACTTTCATAAGCTGATCTTTACCTTTTACTGTCACCTGTTTTTGTTCACCGGCCGCCTTGTTGGAAAGATTCAAGCGCGTATCCTCCGATATCCATATCTCCCCCGCATTGGCTAATTTTTCAATTCGTTCGGCAGTGTTGACCGTGTCGCCAATGACATCATAAAAGCGCACGTTCTGGCCGCCAAATAAACCTTCCACAAGTTGACCTGTATGAATGCCAATGCCCACTCCCAGTTCCTTCTTGAACAAGACCCTGCCGAGGGTCTCCTGCAATTCCCGCGCGGCGCGCACGGCTTCATCCGCTTCGATGAAAACGATCATGACTTCATCCGCAGTAAATTTATATTTGATGATTTGATAATTATTCAACAAACCTTCGACGGTGAGGTAATACCTGTTGAGCAGGGAAGCCACTTCTTCGGGGGTACGGCGCGCGCTCCAACTGGTGAAGCCGCGGATGTCCACGAACATCATCGTGCGCTTCTGGCGTGAGAGGCGCATGGAATTGGGGTCATTGATGGCGCGCCCAAGCAGGTTGCGCCCAAGCAGCCATTCGGAATAAACTTTCAACTGCCCCGCCGTTTGCCGTAAAAGCAGGGAATAATGCTGGGTTGAGACATTCGCCACACCTGCCGAGATACCCAGCAGCAAGACCGCCAGGGCAAGAAACTGATGAGCGCCATCTGCGAAGAACTCACTCAAAGAGATGGTTTGCGTGGGGTTGGCATGAATTTCGAAAGCAACGTACAGCGCAAATAAAATTTCAGCGCGCACCAGGTTTTCAAGCAGGAGCAGGAAGTTGAACCAAAAATTTTTTGAGCGAAGCTGGGCCGCTTGCAACAACCCAATGGCGAGGGCAAAGGCCAGGTACATCACATGGTAAGGGGATTGAAAAAAATTCAATCCTTCAAAGGCCATCTCGCCGACGGTATACAACGCAGGCGCAATCAGGCTTCCAAACAAACGCCGCCAGACAGACGACGAAGGCCAGCGCGTAAGAACGTAGGCTTGTGCCAGCGCGGCGGGAATCAACAAATAAAGGTCGGGCTTTTTAAAAAACTCCCGTCCTTCAATAAGAAATTCCAAAAGAATGAGAGCCAGCGGGAAATAGCCCGTATTCTGAAAAAGCTCCTGCAAGAAACGGCTGAGGAAGGAGCCAGAGATACGTTGTTCGACTGAATATTCAGGCAGAGCGGTTTTCATTTTTTACTCTCGATCATTGGCGCGCGCGATGCGTTATTCGCCCATTGCGCCAGCAATGCGGCTGACCTGGCCTCAAACGTGTTATCCAAAATTGACGCGCGCAAGGATTCTACTAGACGAATCAACGCCCTGAGATTATGAATGGATAACAATGTACCTGCCAGCAATTCCTTTGCCACAATGAGGTGACGAATATACGCGCGTGTAAAAGTCTTACAAGTGTAACAATCACACGTCTCTTCTATAGGTCGCTCATCGCGCGAAAAAGTTGCGTTCATCATGTTCAGACGGCCTTCGGACGAAAATGCAGAATGATGACGCGCCAGACGGGTCGGCAAAACGCAATCAAAAATATCCACACCGCGCGCCACGCCGTTGATAATGTCTTCGGGAGTACCGACACCCATGAGATAGCGCGGTTTGTTTTCTGGCAATAACGGCAGAACAACATCCAGCGTGTCGTGCATTTCCTGCTTGGTCTCCCCCACAGACAGTCCGCCGATGGCGATGCCGGGCGTATCTAGTGATGCAATGAAGTGCGCCGACTCAGCTCGCAGGTCTGGGTTGACACCGCCTTGTACGATGCCGAACAAGGCTTGGTCGGCGCGAGTCTTGGCTTGGACGGAACGTTCGGCCCAGCGATGAGTGCGCTCCATGGCGATTTTGGAATACTTCAGGTCATTCGGGTCAGAGCATTCATCGAAAGCCATGATGATATCCGCGCCGAGATTCTCCTGAATTTGAATGGACTTCTCAGGCGTGAAGCGATGCGTGGA
>CAKKRM010000316.1 GCA_919902735.1 Anaerolineales bacterium
TCGGTCAGCGCTTCGAGGTTTTGCATACTGACTTCAAGTCCGTGGTCGTGGCAGAGGAAGAACCAGTTTCCCCCCCACGCCACGTCGCCGTGGATGGTTTTGCCGTCGATGGTGACAGGGACATGGGTCAAGTGGCGGTAGGCGGGGATGTTTTTGACGGAGACTTTATTGGGGTAATTTCCGTCATTGCGAGGGCGATGTTCATCCGCCCGAAGCAATCCCCCTGCCGTGTTGGAGATTGCTTCGTCGCTCACTCCGTTCGCTTCTCGCAATGACGGAGCGTGAAGAGTTGCTTCCACAACCCCAACAGGAGTCTCGACTCGAATCACTCCAGGTTGGACTTTCCCCAGATATGCCAATGATGCAATGAGACCAATCGTGCCGTGTCCGCACATGCCGAGGTAGCCGACGTTGTTGAAGTAGATGACTCCGAACTGACAGGTCGGGTCGGCGGGCGGGACGAGGTACGCACCGACGAGTACATCCGAGCCGCGGGGTTCGAGCAGGACGGTGCGGCGCAGATCGTCGTGATGCACTTTCAGCGTGGATAATTTGTCAGCAACGGAACCAGTTCCGAGGTCGAAGGGAAGCGAGGTGATTAATCGCGTAGGTTCGCCGCCAGTGTGGGAATCCAAGAAAGGGATACGAATCATTTTTTCACCACGAAGTGTCACAAAGGGTCACAAAGATTTAACGTCGTGTACCTTCGTGACCCTTTGTGGTTTAAAGGTTTTTGAAAATCTTTTCAAATTCAGCGCGGTCTTCAGCGGACAGTGGCAGCAGCGGCTGGCGCGGATTGCCGACAGGGATGCCGCGCAGTTCGCAGCCGACTTTGACCTTTTGGGTGTAGCCGCCGCTTTCCATGTTGCGGAGGAGTGGAAGGAGTACCTCCATGTGTTTGAGGGCTGCCACAAAGTCGTTGGCGAGTGCGGCTTCGAGAACGTTGTGGTGTTCGAGCGGAGCGCAGGAGGCGGCACCGCCGATCCATGCGGTGGTGCCCCACAGGAAGTAGTCGAGTGCTTGGTCATCGGAGCCGCAAATCATTTGATAGCGGTCGCCGTAGCGCAGATGCATTTCATAAACGCGGGACATGTCGCTGCTGGCTTCTTTGATGCCGATGATGTGATCGTATTTGGTGAGACCGTCCATCACTTCGTAGCTGACTTCGGTGCCCGCGCGCCAGGGGAAGTTGTAGAGCACGATGGGAATTTTGACGGCTTTGGCGATGGCTTCGTAATGCGCGAGCAGTTCGCGCTGATTGGGACGTGAATACGGCGGGACGGCGACCATGAGCGCGTCGTAACCCATGCCCTCGGCGATCTGCGAGTAGCGGACAACGTCGCGCGTGGCACCAGAGTTGGTGCCTGCAATGAGCGTCACTCGCCCGTCCACTTTCTCTTTGACGAATTTGAAAATGTCCAGCCGTTCGGCTTCGGTGAAGGCGTAGACTTCGCCCGTGGTGCCGCCAGGGACAAGCCCCGCGATCTTGTTGGCGATCAGGTATTCGATCAGTTGTTCAAGGACGGGGTAGTTGATGCTTTCGTCCGCGTTGAAGGGGGTGACGATGGGGGCGTATATTCCTTTGAGTTGCATGTTTTTCTCCAGTGATCAGTTTTCAGTGACCAGTAATCAGTAATTGACAATTGGTAATTGGTAGTCAGGTGGTGAAAGTTTACTTCCCCCAGTGGAAGTGGGCAAGAGTCTATTTCAAAAAGCCTCAATAGGCATTAGTACAATGCTTTATCATCGAGGGATGTCCTTATAACAGGTTTATTAATTCCGTACAATTTAGCAACATTTTCAACCAATTCTTGAAACCAATTTGGGGAATTAGGCGCAACGTAAATTTCGTCAATCAAACTATCAATTTTTGTTTTGACATAAATCCCACCATTAACTTCAACTGCTTGAAATCTCGAATCCCACTTTTCATTTAGATTAAATATAACAACTCGCACCTCTTCTTCATATTCAAAAGACTTCCTTTTGTAAAAGAAACGATCTACCAATGGTACTTCTTCCATGTATTCTTTCTTGTAATCTATATATTTCACTCTGCCTATGAGTAATTCATCATATTTTGGCAGGCTCTCGCGAAGATACTTAACTGTAGATTTGATTGCCACTGCTTCATTTGTTTGTGCGTAAAGTTTCCACATTGCCGCAGATTCATATTCATTCAAGTACCAAGAACTAATGTAAACAAATCGTTTTATCAATTCCGACCTTTCGGATTTTTCCTTGAGATATTCTTGCATTTTTGCATATCCCCACTTCCCTTCGAGAATTTTTTCTCTGTAAAAATCAGTTTTGGAGTTATCAATGTTGACTACAGGTAACGACCCTTCAAAAGAATCTTCAAATCTATCAGCACGGCACAAAAAGAGGCGTTTTTTGTCTAATAGAGAAATGAACTTTGTAAAATCCATGTAACGCCAAACTGTGCTTTGTTCATTTTCAACAGGGAAAGGAGTAACAAAAAATTCTTTTGACATATTGTTTTAACACCTTGTCAAAAATTACCTAAACAACATTATTGCTCTTGCTTCGATTGTGTTTCTCGCAAAGCAATTCTATATTTCGTGCAGTATTGCTACCGCCTTTAGAAATTGGCACAATATGGTCGTATTCCAATTTTTCTCTACTGCCACATCTGGCACATTTCCCACTATCTCGTCGCCAAACTTCAATCCGAATATTCTCTGGAATTCGGGGACGGTCATAAGTTATATTACTACTTGGCGACACGTCGAATTTTTCCTTTAAATTTTCAAAAAATTCTCTTTCTTTATCAAAATCTTCAAGTATCAAGAGTCTTATTTGATCATCAGAGTAAGTCCCTTGTACCTTATAAATAAAACCTTTATATAGCCAATTATTCTTTTTATTCTTTTTGCTAAACTGTAATGGCTGGGTATCAGATTGCTTTAATAATTCAATGTATTTTTCATATATTTCATTAACTGAAAGATTAGATTGAAACAACTCATCATGCTCCAAAAAGTATCCTTCTACAACAAAAAGAGAGTGGTCGTCGTATTTTTGTTGGAAATTGAATTCCATATGTTGAAGTTTAGTTTCAAAAATTTTTGAATCATCATCGCTTATGCGTGCTGTTTTATTAATTTGATCAAATTTCTTCTCGAAATATAGAATTTCCAATGCACTTATTGCTTTATTATGTTCTTCGAGAGGAGAGATCGGTTTTTGTTTCTTGACAGGTGACATGTTATTTTTTCCTGTTTAATATTTCTGTTACTTTTTCGATCTCCATGTTCCAATCCTGCCCTGGGTAGAGTTCTTCTTCGTCCAGCCAG
>CAKKRM010000317.1 GCA_919902735.1 Anaerolineales bacterium
ATCATAGGCATAATGCCGCACGATCGGGTGCATATCGTAGCGTTGGGACTCGCCCGCGTATTGCAGCAGTCCGCGCTTGCGGAGGTCGAGCAGGGCTTTGTCCAGGTCGGGGCTGGGAAACACCTTTTTGAGGACGGCGTATTCCATAGAGCCACGAAAACAGGAAATCTTGCTCAGCAAGTCTCTGCGCTCGGGGGCTAAACTTTGGTACGCGCGTTCCAAAACGTGATGTCGTCTGGCTCTCACATCCTCGAAGATTTGCAGGTTCTTCACCGCCGCAATATCGCCGCGCTTTTCATGGTCTTCGTTGATCAAACCGACCAACAGGCTCAAACTCAACGGGTGATAGCCATACGCAGCGCACACTTCGATGATCTCCGCGCGCGTGGCGGCAATGCCTTCGTTGTGGAAGTACGTCACCGCGTCCTCGGGCGAGAAGGCGGAGAGCGGCTCCTCGCGGCAGCCTTTGAGCAGTTTGCCGTCGGCGCTCTCCAAAACGCGCGGACACAGGCGCGTGGTCATCAAGACTTTGGATTTTATACCCGCGCCGCTCAAGCCGCGCAGGAAGGTTTCCGTCAGCGGGGAGGAGCAATCGCGCTGGGATGGGTCAATGTCCGCGTCCTCGTCATCGGATTGAAGTGCCGCGTCCATCCGACCGTATTGACGCAGCAAGCGCTCGAAGCCGTCCAGCACGATCAGGATGTTCGTCCCGCGCATCGCTTCCAGCAGATCATTGACCTGCTGCCGCGCGGACTCTTTGACCTCCACGCCGAGATGTTTCAGCGTCTCGGACAGAAAACTCTCAAAGCCCGATTCCTTTTCATAAAACGACCACCAGACCGCCGTCTGCCATTGCTCACGGTGGACGCGGTTGAACCACGTCCACGCCAGCGCGGATTTGCCAAACCCGCCGAAAGCAGTCATCAGTAATAAGTTATCAGTGTCATTTGCCAGCCACTCATCAAGCATCTTGAGTTCTATGGCGCGGCCTGTGAATGTTGCCAAATCTCCGTAGCGATGACCGAAGAACCAGCCTGTGCGCATCTCGCGTTTTTCGCCATTGGCTGCATAGTAATGGACAATATTATTGTTGCCGATGATGATATTGTCCCCAGCAACACTTCCCCCAACTTGAACAGAACCAGAAGGAACTGGCTTCTCATCTTTTTCTTTTTCAGATTTTCGTTTTTCTGCCATGCCTGTCCTCCAACTTCATCTTTCATCTTTCATAATTTATCCCTATACTTCCCTACTTTAGCATAAAATCCCGCATTTGAGCCGATTGGATTCTGAAAGGGGAACTGCTGACATTCAAAAATTCGATTTTCCCTATTGAAATTTTTCATAGTATGGCTATACTGAATTGGGAAGAAAAAATTTATGGCCCCATTCACCAGCGAATCGTTCCTGGATCAATTGATCTACAACCAGCGCAGGTCAATTCAATATTATCTATCCTTCACCATCGGCCTCGTCATGTTGGGGGGCATGGTTATTGTTTTCGCATTTCTTTCACCGGCCTGGTTTACCGATGTTAATATCGCCCCGGATGTATTCAAGATCGCAGGCGCTTTTGTCTCATCATTGAGCGGGTTTCAGGTGAGGGAAATTCTGGGTCGAAAAGAAAAAATACAAACTTTTGAAACTTTCAAAGGACATTTGATCAGCCTGAAAAAGAGCCCAAAGTCGGAAAGAATCAAAACCGAGAAGCAATTCGAAGAACTGATGTGGAAATACATCGAAAAAGCGACGTTGAACTAAAGGAAGCGGTATATGGATTCCCCAGAGGAACAACTTGAGTCATTATCAAAAAAGATTGAAGAGCGTGAACAACTGGCGCGCCGCAGGGCGTGGTTTATTACGCTTATCCCGATCGTTTTCGCAGGCCTGTTTCTAACCTACACCATCTGGCAGATCGCTCAAGCCGAGTTGAAGCTTGCCCAAAAGACTTCCGAACTCGCCGGTGTGGAAAATGAGATTACCGTTCTGCGTACGCAGCTGCCCGAGGCACAGGCCACACTCGGAGCCATGCAGGCGGTAACAGACAAACTTCAGGCCGACCTTTCCCAGTCCGAGTCTGCTCTCGCCACTGCAACAGCACAACTCTCCGAAACGCAAAAGGAATTGGACGCGGCGCGGGTCTTTGCTCAGAATTCCTGCCCAATTGATGAAATGGTTCTCAAGGAATATACAAGCAATTACACGCCCCAGGCGCAGGCGCTGCTTTATTTGATTGGAGCGCAGCTCGATAAAAAAGTCCCCTGGAATCCCGGCGGCTTTTCAGAAACAGCTGGTTTTGATTCGCCAAATTTTGCGCTTTACGTTCTCCAAAACGCAATACCAGGATTCCCCCTCGTATCCGCCGAATATCAACCCGGCGCCCTGCCATGGAATATCCTGCAACCGACAGCCGCACCGCAGGATGGAGATATTGTTTATTATCAAAGCGGTTACACCATGTTCTATTACGAATTGCCGATAAGTTACGGGGCCGCTGAAAAGATGAAATGCGTGATCGGAATGGCCCCGCTCGGCATCATCTCCCAGCAACTGGGTTTTGCCGAATATCTCGGCGCCCTGAAGGTGCCTTATCCATAAAGAAGTGTGCTGCCTGGATAAAGAGACGGCCTGACAGGTCGTCTCTTTTTGTCTTTGTGTTACCATTTCCTGCATGAACTTCTCCTCCATAACCGATGACTTGTTCATCGGCACAACACCATCTACGGATGATTACAACCACCTGCGTGGACTCGGCGTGCGCCTCGTCATCAACATGCGCGTGGAATTTCGTCCGCGCAAAGACCCGCATCCGACTCCCCTTCACCTGCTCTGGCTCCCAACCTTTGACTCGCCGCTGGTACCGATTCCGATCAAGGCATTGCGCCGTGGAGCAAAAACTGCATTGGAGACGATCCGCAATGGCGGCAGGGTCTATGCCCACTGCGCAGGCGGAGTCCACCGCGGGGTGGTGATGGGCGCGTGCATCCTCATCGCGCAGGGACACAACCCGCACGCGGCGATGAATTTGATCAAGGAGAAACGTCCGCTGGCAGACCCATTCGCGTTCTACATCCGCCCGCGGATATTGAAGTTTGCGAAGGAATGGAATGCGTAGGGGCCGCCTTTACGGTCGCCCACATATGGTTGAAACATGAAACGATTTACGATTATTTTTTTATCGGTTTTTCTAATCGCCTGCACCCCGCAGGCGACATCCATCCCCACATCCCAACCAACCAGCACGCCCGCGCGGCTGATCCCAACGCCGAGATACAATGCTCCAGCGGCGGGAAAAATCGTCGCAACGGCAACTAGGCTCACGGTCACGCTTGAAGCGGCTGCCACACGAGATGGGACATCCATGCCCGCGTCACGCGAAGCGTCTACGGTCGAGACTCAAACCGAGACCGAGACTCCAATCCCCGATGAGTGGATGGAACTGCCCGTTCTTCCCGATCCAGATGAAAGCATCCGCGAGATTTACGAGAGGGGCATGTCTCTGGGCAATGACCCGAACGCGTTTTCGATCTTCGGCGATTGCCAGACGCGGCCCGCTGAATTCTTCGGCGTTTTTGAAACCGACCCGCTCGTACTGGAAAGCCTCACGGCTGAATTGCGCGAAACGGTGGAGCATTTCAACGGCTCATTCAATCGCGAGAGTCCCACATCACAAGACGGCGCCACACCCGGCGCATTGCTCTGGGATCAATGGCATCGCGGCGAGTATGGCTGCGCTTTTTCTGAAACGCCCGTCGAATGTGAACTGCGCATCCACCGTCCTTCATTTGTCATCATTCAAATTGGCACACACTTTGAATCGCGCAACACAGAATATTTACGCAAGATCATCACCCAATTGATCGACGCAGGCGTGGTGCCGATCCTTGCCACCAAAGCCGATAACCGCGAACTGGATGACCGCATCAACCGCGACATGGCAACGCTTGCCGATGAATTCAATGTACCACTCTGGAACTTTTGGGCGTCGCTCTCCGACCTGCCCGACCGTGGACTATTTATCATGGATGGCCGCGAAGAACAAGGCGCGGTCTATCTCAATGATGAGGCTCAGGAAATCCACCGCATCACTGGTCTCGAAGCGCTGAATATCGTCTGGCGTGTTGCAACGGGGCAATAAAACAAAATTAATTTAGACGCAGATGAAAGCTGATTTTTTTCTTTTTATCAGCGCAAATCAGCGTTCATCTGCGCCCCACCTTGTTCTTTAAAAAACGCACCGCGAGAGATTAATTTCGGGGTGCGTCATGGTGTTACAACTTTCAACTTTCAACTTTCAACTTGCTAGCCTTTTAGCAGCGGCGCATCCCTGTCATACACAAACACCTGCACATCCATTCCATCTGTGTTCAACATATCAATAGAAGGCTGAAAGGCCGCATCCTTGATCTTCTGCATGTCACCCGCAGGCGCATACACCGAGAGCCGCGCTTCCTCGTCCGACATTTTGGCGGCTTTGATCTCCGCGCCGGCGCACGCGGCTTTAATGAGGTCTGTCATTTTTTTGATGGCGTCGTCAATGGACATAAGCTGCTCCCTGTTTGTTAATTAGCGCCGTTTAGCGCCGTCCCGAAGGTTTGGATGAAAAACAGACTCAGTGTACGGCAGCCTTCGGGACGTTTCTCGCAAGTGAGTTAATTAAATTATACAACATCATCCCACGTTCATCTTCGCAACCGTCACACCTTCGCCGCCTTCGGTACTGCCGCCCTCTTCAAAGGTCTTCACGTATGCGTGTCCGCGCAAGGCATCGCGCACCGCTGCTCTCAACTTGCCCGTCCCTTTGCCATGGATGATTCGCACGAACGGCAGACCCGAAAGATAAGCCTGCTCCAAATAGCGTTCCATCTTATCCAACGCATCTTCAGACATCAACCCGCGCAAATCCACTTCCATGCCGGGAGATTGTTTCAGGCTGAAGGTTGCAGGTTGCAGGTTATTTGGCTTTGGGCTTTCGATCTTTGACTTTTGACCTTCAACCTTCAACTTGCCAACTCGCTCAAGATCGGATAACCTCGCCCGCACACGGATCGTCCCAATTTGGACTTCCGCATCCGACTCACCCAAGGCTGTCACCACACCTTCAGCATTCAACGTGCTGACAGTGACCCGCTCTCCGAGCGACAATTGACGATGGACCATTGACGACGATGGTCCGTCGTCCGTCGTCCGCCGTCGTTCCACTGGAGACTCCACCTTCTCTTCCATTTTTTCCATTTTCTCTTCAATGGCGCGGATGGCAGTCAGAGGCTGGCTGGCTTTTTTTAGTTGAGACTTCAACGAGTCAATGTTGCTTTTGAGCACAGCCACTTCCAATTCACCTTCGGCGCGGGCTTTAGCTATGGTTTCGCGGCGTTCATCTTCTATTTTGTCGAGTCGCTTTTCAAGGTCAAGCGACTGCTTGTCCAGCTTGGCGCGGGCTTTTTCCAGCTTCTCACGTTCGCGGGAGGTGCGGTTGCGCTCCTTGCGAATGTCGTCGAGCAGTTTATCCGCCCGCAAATCCAGCGGATTGATCTCCGCACGCGCCGAGTCAATGATGGATTGCGGCAGGCCCAGCTTTTGCGCGATTGCCAAGGCGTTGGACCTGCCTGGGAGTCCCAGAGTCAACTTGAAGGTAGGGCGAAGCGTTTTAATGTCAAATTCAAGAGAAGCATTCACCACTCCATCCGTGGAATGGGCGAATGTTTTCAGTTCAGGGTAATGCGTGGCAACGAGAGTCATCGCGCCTGTATCCAGCAAGTGAGTGAGGATGGCGCGCGCGATGGCAGCGCCTTCCTGCGGATCCGTGCCTGAGCCGAGTTCATCGAAGATCACCAGCGAGCGATGATCGATGTGCTTGAGGATGCGAATGATGTTGGTGATGTGACCGCTGAAGGTGGAAAGCGATTGCTCGATGGATTGCTCATCGCCAATATCGGCATAGACCGAATGAAAGCACGGCAGCTCCGATCCGCTTTGCACGGGGATATGTAAACCCGATTGAGCCATCACGACCAGCAAACCAACAGTTTTCAACGAAACTGTTTTACCACCCGTGTTCGGACCCGTAATGACAATCGCACGCGTGCCAGGCTTTGGATCAACATCAATTGGCACAACCACATCTTCGTTGATCAGAGGATGGCGGGCGTGGATGAGTTCCAAGGTTGGAATGTTGGCAGGTTGAAGGTTGGAAGGTTGTTCGACTTTTGATTCTTCAATTTGCTCAGAACGTCGTTTTGAACCTGTAACTTTCAAACCTGCAACCTTCAACTCATGCAAGATCGGTTCATTCGCCCGCAGATCATCCGCATACTTTGCCTTCGCAAGAATCAAATCCATCATCGCAAGGTTTTCAACGCCGTACTTCAATTCGCTGGAATGCTCGCCCACCAGCGCGGAGACTTCAGCAAGGATGCGGCGTTCTTCGTCGCGTTCCTTTAATTCCAGTTCGCGCATTTCGTTGTTGAGTTCCACAACAGGCAACGGCTCAACGAACAAAGTCGCGCCGCTGGCAGATTGATCGTGAATCACAGCCTTGATGCTGCCCTTGAACTCGGCACGCAACGGAATCACATAACGCCCATCACGCTGGGTGATGATCGGTTCCTGCAACTTCTTCGCAGACTCGGTCAGGTAGCGCTGCAAGCGAGACATCAACCGTCCGTGGGCGATTTTGATCTCGCGGCGCAAGGCTCCCAACTTCACGGATGCAGAATCCAACACTTCGCCGCGGTCGGAGAGGATGCGGGTGATCGCATCCACGATGCCGTGGGATTCAGGCAATGCCTCGGCAAGTTTTGCAAGGCGTGGGAATTCGTCCGTTTTGCGGTCAAGCGATTTTTTGATCTCGCGGCACGAGATGAGCGTGAACTTGATGTCCAGCAGTTGCTGTGGGTCGAGCACGCCGCTGCGCGCGGCAAGGTCTGCGGCGGGGCGAATATCCCGCGCAGCGCCAATGCCAATATCATTCACGGCCAATATTTTGCGGGCTTCGGTTGTCTCTGCAAGGCGGGCCTTGGCGAGGTCAAACGAGTCCGTGGGTTCGAGGCTGCGCGCCAAACTCATCGAAGCGGAAAAATCGCAGTAGCCTGCGAGCCGCTCGAGAATTTTTGGGTATTCGAGTACGTTGAGTGTCTTGCTGTCCATGGTGGGGATTATACTTTGTCGTAGCGCAAGTCTATAGACTTGCCTACAAGGAGCAAACCATGAGACTCAAAAACAAAGTTGCGATCATCACGGGCGCAACATCGGGGATCGGGAAAGCCACCGCGCTTCTTTTCGCGGACGAGGGAGCGGACCTGGTCTTAACGGGCAGACGCTCCAGCCTGGGGAAAGCTGTCGAAGCAGAATGCAGGCAAAAGGGAGTCCGATGCGTGTTCGTGGAGACGGATCACACAAAGCTAGAGGAATGCCAAAGAGTCGTGGATGTGGCGCTTCAGGAATTCAACCGCATTGATATTTTATTTAACAACGCGGGCATCGTCACCCAAGGGACGGCAGACACCACGCCCGAAGAGGTCTGGCAGGATACGTTGAATATCAACGTGACGGCGGTGTGGCGCATGTGCAAGCTGGTGATTCCGCAGATGAAAAAACAGGGCAGGGGCGTGATCGTCAACAACGGCTCGGACTGGTCTGTAGTGGCGGGCAAGGATGCGTTCCCGTATATCATGAGCAAGGGCGCGGTGGGCATGATGACGAAGGCGATGGCGCTGGATTATGCGCGCGAAGGAATCCGCGTGAATGCGGTCTGCCCTGGTGATACGCTCGTAGATCGTTGGATCGAGAAGGGATATTTCGAAGGCTCCGACCCTGTGACGATGGAAGAGGCAATAAAAGCCGCAAGCGAATATATTCCGATGGGACGGTTTGGAAAACCCGAAGAGATCGCGAATGCAGTTTTGTTTTTGGCTTCGGATGAGTCCTCTTTTGTAACGGGGCATTTGCTTTTGGTGGATGGCGGCAATACGGCGCAGTGAAGATATACGGAACGCGGGAATAAATTGGGCCTTTGCCGAATGGCTGTTCTTAACGCCAAGGCGCAAAGGCGCAAAGGAAAAACCCTTGAATCTTGGCGGCTTGGCGTTAAAAAGGAAAACCTCAATTAATGGCCGCGCCCGGTATATTTAGCCATACCCGAGTCACCAGAATATTCCTGGCTCGATTCGATTCTCTAATACTTCTCCTATACCCATGCTCTTGACCAAAACCCAACTCCCGCATAAAGTTAAGCCCGCTTAACTAAAAAGAAGGCTTAACTATGACCAAACCAATCCAAATCACCCAATCCTTGCGCACGTGGATGGATGTATTCATGCACCGTTCCATGCGCGGATGGAGTCAGTTCGCCAAATCCACGGGGCTTTCGATGCCGCAGTTCAGCATTCTCATGCAGTTGCATCACAAAGGCCCCTGCGGACTTTCCGAGATCAGCGAACGGTTTGATATCTCCGGCGCAGCCGCAAGCCAGCTGGTGGATAAGCTGGTGCAAAGCAATTATCTCGAACGCACCGAAGACCCCAGTGACCGCCGCGCCAAGTTACTGCGCCTCTCTGAAAACGGAGCCAAACTTGTGGATGACGGCATTCAGCAGCGCTATCTCTGGCTGGATGAAATTGCCAATAAATTCGACGCGGCGCAACAAAAGAAAATTGTGGAAGCCTTGGAACTCCTCACCCACGCCGCGCAGAGTTTGGAAGAAAAAAAATAGCCCGGATTGTCTGCCCTTCTTCTGCAAATTTTCTCCACAATTCTTTGATATGCTCGGAACAATCTCTAATCTCCAATCAGTAGTCTCCAATTCTCTACTCTCCAATTCTCCAACCACCAAAAGGAACTCATGCAAGCAACCCTCACCCGAACTTCCCCCCGCACGCGGACCAAGTCCAAGGGCGGCATGGGGCGCGCGATCCAATATCTGACGCGATACAAACGTCAGGCCGCGCTTCCGTATATTTTTCTCATCATTGCCACGCTCTCGCAGTTGGCAGTGCCCACCATGATCCGCCGTGTGATCGATGCGGTGACGAGCGGCTATATCGCCGACCAGGTCTTGCAGGCCATGGACAAAATTCCCGCACAATTCGTCAGCGCGGCCTTGCCAAAGATTTTGGATGCCACGGGTAGGCCAGTGTCCACGACGCTGGAGCAGCTCACAGCGCAGTTGGAAGCGGATTTAAATAACGCGCCGCAATTGCTCATCCGCGCGCTGGTCGCCATCCTCATCTTCTCCATCCTGCGCGGCGTCTTCGCATTTTTGCAGGCCTATTGGGCCGAGAAAAATTCGCAGGCCGTGGCGTACGATCTGCGTAACGACCTGTACTCGAAAATCCAGACGCTTTCGTTTTCGTACCACGATAAAAACCAGACGGGACAATTGATGATCCGCGCCACAGACGATGTGGAAAAAGTGCGCCTCTTTATCGGCCAGGGCCTGCTCCAGTTGATTGGGGCATTCATTTTGCTGACGGGGACGATCATCATTTTGTTTTCGACGAATGCCGCGCTGGCATGGTCGGTCATGCCGATTTTGCCGATTGCGCTGGTATTGTTTGTGATCTTCGCGGGCGCAAGCCGCCCGATGTTCGCGCTGGTTCAGCAAAAGCTTTCCGCGCTGAATACGGTCTTGCAGGAAAACCTCGCGGGCATCAAGGTGATCAAGGCCTTCACGCGCGAGAGACAGCAGCAGGATAAATTCAAAGCCCGCGCCGATGACACGATGGATCAGGCCATCAAACTCTCGCGCCTGTTCACGTTCATGTTCCCGCTCGTGTTCATGATCGCAAATCTTGGGCAGGCCGCAATTTTATATGTCGGCGGACAGGCCATCATCGCAGGCACATTGAGCATCGGCGAATGGCAGCAATTCTCGATGTACCTGATGTACCTCTTCATGCCGATCATGATGATGGGCATGATCATCACGCAGTTCGGGCAGGCCTCCGCATCGGCTGACCGCATCTTTGAAATTCTCGACGCAAAGAACGATATTGCCGACAAGCCGAACGCGGGCAAACTGCCCGCAGTGACGGGCAATGTGAAATTTGAAAACGTCACCTTCCGTTATTTCGGCGGCGGCGACCCGGTGCTTTCCAAAGTGAGCTTTGAAGCGAAGGCAGGCGAGTCGATTGCACTGCTCGGCGCGACAGGTTCAGGCAAGACTTCCATCATCAATTTATTGCCGCGCTTCTACGACCCCACCGAAGGAAGCATCACCATCGACGGCCACGACCTGCGCGATGTGACGCTTGAATCCCTGCGCTCGCAGATCGGCATTGTCTTGCAGGAAACCACCCTGTTCAGCGGAAGCATCCGCGACAATATTGCATTTGGCAAACCCGATGCAAAACAGGAAGAGATCGAAGCCGCCGCAAAAGCCGCGCAAGCGCACGACTTCATCATGTCGTTCCCTGAAGGCTACAACACCCACGTCGGCGAACGCGGCACGACCCTCTCCGGCGGACAAAAACAGCGCGTCGCCATTGCCCGCGCACTTCTCCTGAATCCTCGAATTCTCATCCTCGACGACTCGACTTCGTCCGTTGACCTCAACACCGAAGCCGCCATTCAATCCGCGCTCGACATCCTGATGAAAGACCGCACCTCCTTCGTTATCGCACAGCGCATCAGCACCGTGATGAACGCCGACAAAATCCTCGTTCTCGACAAGGGCGAAGTGGTCGCCATCGGCAAACACGCCGACTTGTTGGAGAACGACCCCATTTACGCAGAAATTTATACTTCGCAGATTTTGGTGAATGAACATGAACATAAAAAATAAAAAGACCATGTCATTGCGAGGGCGGCGTTCTTCCGCCCGAAGCAATCCCCTGATGATGTGGAGATTGCATCGTCGCTCACTGCCGTTCGTTCCTCGCAACGACATAAAGGCAGGCACACTATGATGCCCCCCGGCCGCGCAGGCGAATTCCTTAACCGCGAAACCATCAAACCGCGCAACCTCGGCGAAACCCTTATCCGCCTCGGCGGTTACTTTGGCCGCTTCTGGTTCATGCTGACCCTCGCCATCCTCTTTGTCATCACCGCCACATGGACTCAAGTGACCAGCCCCGAATTAATGGGACAAGCGACAGACTGCTTCCTCGTCCCAAGCGGAGCCAACCCCTTCGCCTCTTTCTCACCGACGGCTGACTCTGAACCCCAAACAGAATCTTCCTGTTGGCTTGCCGCAGACCCAGCCACGCTGACGGGCAGAAAAGCGTTGTTAAACAAAATTTATTTTGTCGGCGGTTATGATCTCGCAGACCCAGCCACCGCCACCGATGACCAGCGCATTGCAGGCCTCGTGCGTTTGATCGGGTTCATCATTGCCCTCTTTGTGGCTGGCTCCCTGCTCAACGGCCTCACCTTCTTCGCCATGGCGTGGACAGGCCAGCACGTGCTGCGCCAGATGCGTGTGGAAGTCTTCGAGCATTTGCACCGCCTCTCGCTCAGTTACTACTCCGAGCACGAAGCAGGCGACCTGATGAGCCGCATCACCAACGACACCACCGCGATTGAACAAGCCTTTTCGTTTGCGCTGGTCAACGTGTTCAGCGGAATCCTTTTGCTGGTGTGGGTTGCATACAACATGATCACGGCCAACCTGCCATTTGCATTACTTTCGCTTGTGGTTGCGCCGCTCATGTTCATTGCCACCTTCTATTTCTCCGAGCAGGCGCGCAAGGCATTTAGAAGATCGCGCGAAGAGATTGGCAACGTCAATGCCGAATTGCAAGAGTCCATTTCAGCGGTGCGCGAGGCGCAAGCCTTCAACCGCGCCGATGAAAACATCGAACAGTTCAAAGAAGTCAACGCCGCCAACCGCGATGCGAACGTGCGCGCTGTGGCCTACACCTCCGCGCTTGCGCCAACATTGGAAGCGCTGTCCTACGTCTCTCTTGCCATTGTGACGGGTGCCGGCGGCTGGTATCTGCTCAAAGGGGAGACCCTCTTCGGCTCTGCCGTGACCCTGGGCCTGATCATCACCTTCCTGGCCTATGTCCAACGCTTCAACCAGCCCATCCAACAGATCGCCGTGCTGTGGACAAATATCCAAAATGCCATCGCAGGCGCGGAACGCATCTTCACCATCCTCGACGAAAAACCCGCCGTGACGGATAAACCCGAAGCCAAAGATATGAAAGAGATCAAAGGCCTGGTTGAATTTGAAAACGTTTCACACGAATATGAAGACGGTGTGCCTGTGTTGAGGGGTGTCTCTTTCACCGCCCAGCCCGGACAGACCTTCGCCATCGTCGGCCCCACAGGCGCGGGCAAGACCACCATCATCAATTTGCTTCCCCGCTTCTACGATGTGACCGCAGGCTCCGTAAAAATTGACGGCGTGGATGTCCGCGACGTCACCGCCGAATCCATTCGCAGACAGATCGGCATTGTTTTGCAAGATACCTTCCTCTTCTCCGCCTCCGTCATGGACAATGTCCGCTTTGGGCGGCCCGATGCCACCGATGAAGAAGTGATGGCCGCCATTAAACTAGCCAACGCCGATTCGTTCATCGAACGTTTGCCAGAAAAATACAACACAGTTCTGGGTGAGCGCGGTTCGGGTTTGAGTCAAGGTCAACGCCAGTTGTTGTCCATTGCGCGGGCGGCTCTTGCAGACCCGAGAATTCTGATTTTGGATGAAGCAACTTCCAGCGTGGATACAAGAACCGAGCGTCTCATCCAAAAAGCGTTCGACCAGTTACTGCATGGGCGCACCTCCTTCGTCATCGCGCATCGCCTCTCCACCATCCGCAACGCTGATATGATCCTGGTTTTGAAAGATGGTCAGATCATCGAGCGCGGCAGGCATGATGAGTTGTTGGAAAAGAAGGGTTTTTACTACGATTTGTACATGAGCCAATTTAAGAAACAGGAAGAGATGGAAGCGGTAAGTGCGTAGTGATCCGTGATCAGTAATCAGTGAACAGTGAACAGTGATCAGTAATCAGTGAACGGTGAACAGTGAAAGAGCCCGCGAGTTCTTGTGAGATCGTGGGTTCTTTCTTTGAGATACAATCGCGTTATGCAAATCCTCACAGAAATTCATCGAGCTGAAGGCATCAATATAACCGGCAAAACCGTCCATCGCACAGCCGTGAGGGCGGTCATCCTGCACGGACGTGATCTGCTGATGGTCTATTCCTCAAAGGTGGGAGACTATAAATTCCCCGGCGGCGGTGTGGATGCAGGCGAGACGCATCCACAAGCATTGGCGCGTGAACTACGCGAAGAGTGCGGCGCGTCCCTGCTCAGCATGGACGGCGAACTCGGCGCGGTCATCGAATACAATTTTGCCGAAGAACTACTCAGGCTGATTGTCTTGCAACCCGTTTCGGCGGGCTAAAGCCCTGACTCAGTACATGGAAGCCCTTCGGGCTTAGTCCGCTTTAGCGGACTTTCAAGTACTGAGCAGGGGATTTATCCCCGCAAACCACGAATGCACGAATAGCTGAGTAGTTACTTTGCCGAAGAAAAAGATTTCGACGTTTTCAAAGAGAACTATTCGTTCTCGAATATATCAAGAACCTGCACAAATAATGGATCGCGGACTTCAGTCCGCAGTCTGAGAAGTTGATGCGAAACTTCAATTACTTCAATGCATCCAACAGCTTCGTCGTATCCCCCAAAATTAAATCCGCGCCCATTTTTCTTAATTCAGCTTCTTCGCCAAAGCCGCATAAAACCCCCACCGTTTGCGCTCCAGCGGATTTGCCCGCGCGCATGTCCACGGTGGTGTCGCCGATCATCAGGCAATTTTCAGGCGCGACGTTCATTTTTTGCGCGGCGAGCAGGATGGGGTCGGGGTAGGGTTTGGTATGCGCGGCGGACAGGCCGGTGACAACCACATCGAAATATTTGACAAGATCATATTGCTCGAGGAATGCCATCGTGCCGCGTTCATCGCGCGCGCTGACCACAGACATGGGGTAGCGTCCGTGCAATTGTTTGAGCATTTCATCCACGCCGGGCACGAGCAGGAATTTTTTCGGGGAATGTTTTCGGTGGCGGGAAAGCCAGTTGATAACAGCCACCATCTCATCGTCAAGATGAAGCGTATCGGCGAGACCCAGCAAGGCGTTGCCGGGGGCTTCGATCCACATGATGAAGCGGCGCGCGGCATGACTCGGGTCTTTGAAGAAGAAGCGCGGAAAGAAGCGCATGATCTTTTGCACGTACAGGTCATCCGTGTCGCTCAGGGTGCCGTCCACATCGAAACACAAGGCTTTAATTTTCTTTGAATTTATGGGCATAGGTAGATTAATTGTACCAAAAGGACTATACTTATTCAGGTTTAGGATATGTCAGAAGACCGCACTCGTTCCCTGCTTGAATTATTAATCAATGTCAGCCGTGAAGTTGCCACCGCGTTGGATCTTCGCACGGTTTTACAGCGCCTGCTTTTTGCCGCCATACAATATGTAGGCGGGGAGCGGGGCAGTATCGTTGTAATGGATGATATGGGCAAACCCGTGGATGCGACCATTGTCTACGGGAAGCAATTCCACGATCACACCACGCAACAATTGCGCGACACTGTGGAGCGCGGCCTGGCAGGCTGGGTGGTGCAGCACCGCAAGCCTGCGCTTGTGCCAGATACCAGCAAGGATGACCGCTGGCTTCGCCGCGCGGATGATTCCCTAGAAAACAGCGGCGCAAAATCTGCAATTTGTGTGCCGCTTATGGCACGGGAAAGACTGGTAGGGGTTCTTACGCTTGTACATTCCGTGCCCAACGCGTTTTCAGAAGAACATTTGGACTTAATGCAGACTATCGCTGACCAGGCAAGCGTGGCCGTGTTGAATGCGCGCCTGTACACCGAAAGCCAGCGGACGGCGCGCGTCATGTCCGCGCTGGCAGAGGGCGCGGCGGCGATCAACACCTCCCTCGAAATGCCGGATGTCTGGCGGCGCATCCTTAACCAGACCATGCAGGCCCTGCAAGTGGAGACCGTGGCTCTGGCCTTGATAGACACCGTCAATGGTGATTTGATCTTCCATGCGGCGGCGGGGCACAATTCCGGGAACATTCCGGGCAGGCGCATCCCCGTGGGGCAGGGGCTGGCTGGCCTGGTCATTCAGGATGGGCATGGGTTGGTGGCGCCAGTCGTCAAAAGTGAAACCCGCTATACCGAAGTGGACAGGTTCGGGGGAATCGAGATGCGCGCGCTCGCCATCGCCCCCATCCAATCTCAGGGAAAAGTCATCGGCGTGCTGGAGGCGATCAACCCGATCTCCGGCTCGTTCGACCCGGATGCCATGGTGGTGATGACCGGTTTGGGCAGCCTTGCCGGTACAACCATCCAAAATGCCGAGTTGTTCGAGCTCCTGCAAAAGGCGCACCAGCATTACCGTGAATTGTTCGAAGACAGCGTGGATACCATCCTTATTACAGACTGGGAAGGCAAGGTCCTCGAGGCCAACCGTCAGGCTGTGAAGTTAAGCGGATACAGCGTCGAGCAATTGCACTCCATGAGCATCGACCAGTTGCACGAAATCAACTGGAATAAGACCGGATTGAATTTTGAATCGCTCAAACGCGACCTGGAATGTAATTATGAATCCAGTCTGCATCGCCAGGACGGCGGCTCCACACCCATTGAAGTTCATGCGCGCCGCGTGGAATTCGAAGAGACTGACTCAGCCCAATGGATTTTGAGGGACATTACCGAACGCAAGGAACTGGATGCCCTGCGCGATGATATGACCTCCATGATCTACCATGACCTGCGCTCGCCGCTTGGGAATATCGTCTCCAGCCTGGAGATGATGAGCGGGTTGATGCCCGCGGGCGATGATACGCTGAACACCATGTTCAACATCGCGCGGAATTCCACAGCCCGCATTCAACGCCTGGTCAATTCCCTGCTTGATATCAACCGCCTCGAAGCCGGCCAGCAGATCGTGGACCAGAACTCCGTCGACCCGGTGCTGCTCGTGCGCGAAGCGATCCGCGACGTGGAGCCGGGCGCCAATGCCCGCCAGCAAACGTTGATCAACAAAGCCACCAGTGTGCTTCCGCTCATCTGGGTGGATGTGGATATGATCCATCGCGTGTTCATCAACTTGATGGAGAATGCCATTAAGTTTACGCTGGTGGAAGGGCGCATCGAGATCGGCGCGCAAACCACCGATGGCATTTTTGTGAAATTCTGGGTGCGCGATAATGGCCCCGGCATTTCAACATCCGACCAGGATCGCATCTTCGACAAATTCACCCGCCTGCGCGGCAAGGATCGTCCCGGCGGCCTGGGGGTTGGGCTGGCATTTTGCCGCCTTGCTGTGCTGGGCCACGGCGGCGAAATATGGATCGAAAGCGAAGTGGGCAAAGGCACCACCTTCTGGCTTACCCTGCCTGTCGCGCAAAAGAAAGCCACCGGCCAACTCAAACGCCAAACCGGCAGGCTGACCATCAAGCCGGATCGGTAAAATCACCCCAAAGTTCCCCCGTTGAAAAATAAAAATTTGTGGATAACCATCCACCCTATTCTTTTGTCAGGAGCGCCATGCAGGAAATTTCAAAAAATATCCATATTGAAGATCAATACTCCGGAGTAACCCTGGGAGTCATTGTGACTCAGCGCGGGTTGATCCAGATCGACGCGCCACCTTCCCCGGAAGATGCCCGTTCCTGGCGAGCCGCGCTCATGAACCTGGGCGGCGGCATGGAGCGCGTCCTCGTTAATCTGGATGCCCATCCCGACCGAACCCTCGGCGCGCGCGCCATGGATTGCACGGTCATCGCGCATGAAAAAACGGCCAACACCTTTCGCACACGTCCCAGCACCTTCAAAGCCCAGGGCGAGGAAACCGGCGCAGATTGGGAATCAATTGCGGGATTAGGCAGTGTGCGCTGGGCTCCGCCTGAAATTTCATTTGCAGATCAAATGACCCTGCATTGGAGCGACACCCCCGTCTTCCTCGAGCATCATCCCGGCCCTTCCAACGGCTCTGTTTGGGTGCATTTGCCCGAAGAAAAAGTGATCTTCATTGGCGACGCCGCGCTAAAGAACCAGCCGCCTTTCCTGGCTGGCTCCAATCTTAAAGCCTGGCTTGAGTCACTGAACACCCTGCTTGATCTTCCCTTTAAAGGATATACCTTCATCAGCAGCCGCGGCGGCGTTGTGAATGCGAGCGTGATTAAAACTCAATACGACTTCCTCAAACAAGTCAACGAAAAGCTGGATAAGATCACGGCCAAGAAACCGAATCCCGCTGCGACCGAGAAACTGGTCGCCTCACTATTGACATGGTTCAAAGCCCCGGCAGCGCGCCAAAAACAATTTTCCCAGCGCCTGCGCTACGGACTGCTTCATTACAACTCGCGCCATCATCACGCCTCCACCCAGCCGTATGAGGATTAAAGATTGATCGTACACACCGTCCCGCAGGTTTATTCCGAAAACAGGCTCATAGTACGTGAACCTGCGGGACGTTTTGGTAAGGTGTGTTAATGGCTGCAGCGCACCCCATCCTTGAACTAAGCCGTGGTTCGGTTATTGAAGCCACACATTTTGGCTCCATCGCAGTTGTGGATTCGAGCGGTAAACTCCTGCATTCGTATGGCGACCCTGACACGGCCGCCTTTTTGCGTTCATCGGCCAAACCGTTCCAGGCGATTCCCTTTGTGGAACAAGGCGGCGTGGAGCATTACAACTACACCCAGGCCGAGCTTGCCATCTCCTGCGCTTCGCATGAGACTGCGCAATTGCATCTCGATACCGTGCAGGGAATGCAGGTGAAGATCGGCATTCAAGAACAATACCTGCAATGCGGTCCACACCTGCCCGGCGATGCAGCGAAATTAAGGGAAGTCATTCGGAAAGACATCCACCCCACTGCCAATTTCAACAACTGCTCGGGCAAACATACCACCATGCTGGCCTTCGCCAAAATGCGCGGACTGCCCCTCGAAAATTATCTCAGCTTCGACCACCCCATCCAAAAAGACATCTTGAAAACATTCTCCGAAATGTGCGGCATGGGGATGGACAAAATTCAACTCGGCATTGACGGTTGCTCCGCGCCGAATTTTGCCATCCCACTTGTGAATGCTGCTCTCGGAATGGCACGCATTTGCGATCCGCGTGACCTGAGCGAAGCGCGCGCAACCGCCTGCAAAAAGATCACCACCGCCATGACTACACATCCCGAAATGATCAGCAACTATGGCGAATTCGATTGCGAGTTGATGAAGATCGGCGCAGGCAAAATCGTCACCAAACGCGGCGCGGAGGGCTTTCAGATCATCGGCCTGATGCCCGGCGTGTACGGTGAAAATGGCGTGGGCATTGCCTTCAAAGTGACCGACGGCGATGCCTCGCGCATGAACGATAATTTGGAATCGAGTGCGCGTGTCCGGCCTGCGATCACGCTCGAGATTTTGAACCAGCTCAAGGCTTTGAATGAAGCGCAGTTACAGTCGCTTGCCAGGTTTGGTCCCGCAAAAATATTGAAGAACTATGCAGGCATTGTCACTGGAAAGTCACAGCCTGTATTTCGCTTATAGTACCGTCCCGAAGGTTTCGACAAGCTCAACCCAAGCGTTTGTGCAAACGTATCAGGTTTTTTTACGAAAACCTTCGGGACGTTTTGGTAAAGTTATATGAAAAATCTTAAGACACGCGCGATCAAGATCCACCAAACTTTACTGGAAGCCTTTGGCGAACCCACCTGGCGCAACCCCCTGCCTGCCATGGATGAACTCGTCTCCACCATCCTTTCGCAGAACACGAACGACATCAACCGCGACCGCGCCTTCGAGTCCTTGCGTGCCAAATTCCCAAGCTGGGAAGCGGTGCGTGATGCCAAAGAAGAAGATGTGATCGCCGCGATTAAATCTGCGGGATTAGCCAACCAAAAGGGAGCGCGCATCCAGCAGGTTCTGCGCGCCATTACCGAGGAACGCGGCTCGCTCAACCTGGACTTTTTAGCGGGCCTGCCCATCGAAGAAGCGCGCGCCTGGCTGACAAAGTTCAACGGCGTGGGGCCCAAAACCGCCGCCATCGTTTTATGCTTTTCATTGAACATGCCCGCCTTCCCCGTAGACACGCACGTCTACCGCGTCACTGGCCGACTTGGCCTGCGCCCCGAAAAAATGAACGTGGAACAAGCGCATCCTTATCTCGAATCTGTTTTTCCGCCAGAGACGTATTACGCCGCGCATTTGAACATCATCCGTTTGGGACGTGAGGTCTGCCATGCCAGAAAACCGAATTGCCCAGTGTGCCCGGTCAATAAATTGTGTGAATATAAAGATAAGACGAGATGATACGTCATTGCGAGGGCGTTCTATGCCCGAAGCAATCTCCGACTTCATAAGAGAGATTGCTTCGTCGCTAAGAACAAGAGCGCTCCTCACAATGACGGGACAATATGTGTATGGAAACCCCTCCCGTAAGCATTACCCTCGAAAAACTTGGCGTGCCGCATACGATCTTTCGGCATGAGACACCTGTCACTTCGTTTGAGCAAGCCGCGAGTGAGCGCGGTCAGCGTCCCTCGCAGGTGGTGCGAAGCATCCTGTTCCGTATTGCCGAAGATGAATTTATAATGGCTCTTGTGGCTGGGCCAGATCAGGTCTCGTGGAAGGCTTTGCGAAAACTACTTGGCCGTTCGCGGGTTTCGATGGCAGGCGAGGATGAAGTCCTTGCAGTGACGGGCTACCGCGTCGGGACGGTGGGGCCGTTTGGGTTGTTGCGTCCGCTCAAAGTCCTGATAGAAGCGGGCGTGATGAGGGAGGAGGAAGTGTCCATTGGGTCGGGGATGCGAAATACGGCGGTCATCTTGAAGAGCAAGGATCTGCATCACGCTTTGCAGGATGCAGAGGTTGTAGAATTAGTTGAAAAAGATTGATAACCACGAAGGGTCACAAAGGTACACAAAGGAAGTTCTTTTAATTCTCCCTTTGTGACCCTTTGTCTCCTTTGTGGTTGAGGTTTAAAACGGAGAATATCAATGAGCTACAAACAACGCACAATTGACTTTATTGAAATCGAATGGGCCACCTACATTGAGCGCTTCAACCGATTGCCCGTGGACGAGGGGAACAGGCGCGTGAAGAAGCAGGGGTATGCGCAGTTCCGCGATATGCTGGCGCATGTGCTGGCCTGGTGGGAGGAGGCGCTGCCGATCATCCTTGCCATTGCCGAGGAGCGCGAATACGAACGCAGGAAATATGATTTCGATGTTTTCAATGCGGGAGCGATTGAAAAATATAAGGGCTGGGATGAGGCTGAGTTCCTAACTCATTTTGAGAAAATGCGTCAGAAAGCCGCAGCAGACCTAAAGTCGATGAATGAAGCGGCCTGGGAGAATCGCCGTGTGCGGTCTTGGGTCAACGGGATTTTCATCCACCATGCGCGCGAGCACCTCGTCGCGTTGAGCCGCTTCCTCACATTGGATACGCTGGAGAATGAATGGGCCGTGTATATCGAAAAATTTGAGACGGTCGAAGATAAGGGTGCGTTCCTGAAAAAACAGGGCGTCGAAAATTTTCGTGAGCTGCTTGGGCATGTGATTGCATGGTGGGAGGAGGGTGAGCGCATTGTGACGGGGATCTGGAAAGACCCGAATTTCAAATGGCAGGATATGGATACGGATGCGTTCAATGCTGAGTTGATCGTGAAGTATAAGAAACTTTCCGATGCAGAAGCGCAAAAGCAATTTGAAAGTAAAAGACAGGCTATGATCAAGCTCGTGAACGACCTGCCTGCGGATGTGTTTGCGAACCGCGATATTGAAAGCTGGCTCGCCGCGGATGTGGTTGAACATTTCGATGAACACGCGATTCATGCATAAAAACGTCCCGAAGGTTGCTGTCAGGCATTCAAATTAATAACATAAACCTTCGGGACGGTATTCAAGGATAATTATGGAACACATCGTTTATCTCGCGCTTGGAAGCAACGTCGGCAACCGCCTCGCCAATTTGAAGAATGCAATCAGTAATCTCACGCCGCAATTGAACGTGAAGAAGAAGTCGCCTGTCTATGAAACGCCGCCGTGGGGTTTCAAGGAGCAGGCTGCATTTTTGAATCAAGTGGCGATGGCGGAGACTTATCTTGAGCCTGAAGAATTGCTTGGACATTTGAAACGACTCGAAAAGGCATTAGGCCGTGAGGAAAGTTTTCAGAACGGCCCGCGCCTGATCGACATGGATATTTTGTTTTTCGATGACATCCTCATCGATTCGCCGCCGCTGGTGATTCCGCATCCGCGCTTGCATCAACGCGCGTTTGTGCTTGTACCGTTGAATGACATTGCGCCGAATCTGTTTCATCCGCTGTTGGGGAAACCCGTTCGTGAATTGCTGCTGGATGTGGATCGGATCAATGTGAATGTGTATGAAGGTAAATAAATTTTGTATAACCCAGTGGTTGAGTAGAGCGGGTGTTCTTCCCGCTCGTACACTTGCACCGTACGCAAGTGCGGTGTCGAAACCAACAGTGAATAAAAAGCGCTTCGTGAATATGTTGGTTTCGATACGCTCCGCGAAGAACACGCTGAGCTACTCAACCAACAGAGTATTGTGTAAAGGAAGCAGTAAATGAAAATCATTCGCTATCAAAGTGAAGAAGGCCCAAAATATGGCTGGATGCTGGATGACAAGGTCGGCGAGATTCAGGGAAACATCTTTGGCGAATATCGCCGCCGCGAAGCAAAGACTCCAGTGGGCGAGTTGAAACTGCTCGCGCCCTGTGAGCCAAGCAAAATCCTGTGCGTGGGACGCAACTATGTGGAGCACGCCAAGGAGTTGGGCAATGAAGTTCCCAAAGTGCCGCTTATCTTTTTGAAGCCGCCTTCATCCATCATTGCGAACGGTGAGAGTATTTATTTGCCGCCGCAATCCAAACAGGTGGAGCATGAAGCGGAACTGGTTGTTGTGATTGGCGCACGCGCAAAAAATGTCACCACAGAAAACGCGAAGGAAACCATCTTCGGGTACACCATCGGCAACGACATTACCGCCCGCGATTTGCAGCAGGTGGACGGTCAATGGACGCGCGCGAAAGGCTTCGACACCTTCTGTTCCTTCGGCCCGTGGATCGACACCGAGTTCGACGCATCCGATGCCGTCGTCACCTGCCGCGTGAATGGGCAGATGCGCCAGATGGCATCCACGCGCGATATGGTCTTCAACGTGGGCACATTGATCGCATACATTTCATCCGTGATGACGCTGGAACCTGGTGATGTCATTTTCACCGGCACGCCCGCCGGTGTGGGCGAGTTGAAGAACGGCGATGTGGTGGATGTGGAGATCGAGGGGCTGGGGAAGTTGAGTAATCCGGTGAAGGTGTAAATTTCCCGTCATTGCGAGGGCGATGCTTTTTCGCCCGAAGCAATCGCCTAACGTGTTGGAGATTGCTTCGCCGCTAAGAGCAAGTGCGCGGCTCGCAATGACGATAATCTCTTTAGGAGTTTGTTATGCCCTCAAAAGAATTTCAAACCTTTCTCGAAAAATACCCCGCCTACAAGCAAACCGAATCCATCGATGCGCTTCGCAAAAAGGAATATGCACGGCTGGATGACGCCGAGCACATTTATCTCGATTACACGGGCGGCGGAATGTATGCCGAGTCGCAGATTCAAAAGCATCACAAACTTTTAAGTGAAAATACATTTGGCAACCCGCATTCATCAAACCCAACTTCGCTTGCCGCCACGCATCTCGTCGAGGGTACGCGCGAGTACATCCTCAAATTTTTCAATGCCGATCCCGATGAATATCTCGCCATCTTCACATCCAACGCCAGCGGCGCATTGAAACTGATCGGCGAGTCGTATCCATTTTCAAACGGGCGTTATCTTTTGACATTCGACAATCACAACTCCGTCAATGGGATTCGGGAATTTGCTCACGCTCGCGGCGCGGATGTGACCTACATCCCCGTCATGCTCCCAGACATGCGCGTGGACGCTTCGCAGCTTAACCTTGAGCTGGCCCGCCCTGCGACGGCTGGTCATAACCTGTTTGCATTCCCCGCGCAATCGAACTTCTCCTCGGTCAAACATCCGCTGGAGTGGATCGAGCAAGCCCACGCCCACGGCTGGGATGTGCTGTTGGATGCCGCTGCGTACGTCCCTACAAACAAACTTGATCTAAGCAAGGTCAAACCTGATTTTGTGCCGATCTCATTTTATAAAATGTTCGGCTACCCCACGGGACTCGGCGCGCTCATCGCGCGAAAATCTGCTTTGGCGAAGTTGCATCGTCCCTGGTTTGCAGGCGGGACGATCACCGTCGCGTCTGTGCAGGGAGATAAATATTATCTCGCTGAAGGCGCCGCCGCCTTTGAAGATGGCACGCTGGACTATCTCAACATCCCCGCGCTTGAAATCGGGTTGAAACACATCGAATCGATTGGCTATGATGTCATCAGCGAGAGAGTTAAAACTCTCACGGGCTGGCTGTTGGAGAACCTGACGGCCATGAAGCACAGTAACGGGGAGTCGCTTGTTCGGTTGTTTGGACCAAATTCCAGCGAGGGAAGAGGCGGAGCGGTCACTGTCAATTTTTACGACAAGAATGGCAAAGCCTTCGATCATCGCTTCATCGAAAGCGAAGCGAACAAAGTCAACATCTCCCTGCGGACAGGCTGCTTCTGCAACCCCGGTGCGGGCGAAATCGCCCTTGGTATCTCCCGTGTGGAATTGGATGTCTGCTTCACAGCCCCAAATCACGAAGACAGATTATCGATTGATGATTTCCGCCTGTGTATTGATGGCAAATCCAGCGGCGCGGTGAGAATATCCGTGGGCATGGTCACCAATTTCAATGACGTGCAGGCTCTGCTCTCCTTTGCGAGAGGGTTGTTGAGCTAAAAGACTCGAAGACTCCAAAGTCTGGAGACTTTGGAGTCCGAATAAGGATTATTTATGAATGGTCAAACCCGCTCCACCATCAAACCCGGCAGCGCCGTGCTGATCGTGCTCAAACAAGACCAGCGTACAGGCAAACTTACCAAAGGCATTGTCAAGGATATTCTCACCAGTTCACCCAATCATCCGCACGGAATCAAAGTCCGCCTGATGGATGGACAGGTGGGGCGCGTGAAGGAGATTTTGAATTTAGAAGAATGATCCTTAATCACCAATTTTACACACCGTCCCGAAGGTTTGAGTGGAAAACAAGCCCGAATTTCAAGAACCTTCGGGACGTTTCACATAAGGGGACTTAATTACTGATGTTACGCACCGCCTATGATTCCCTCCCGAAGGACATCGGGACGATGTGAGCGGAGCGAAGGGTCTCTAAGATAGTCGTAGAGACCCTTCGCTATCGCTCAGGGCGACATGACCCTAAAACACGCAAAACTGCGTAAGGTGAATTACTCATCCACGTACGGCACATAATCTGCGCGGGCAATGCCCTGCTTGATGGCCGTCTCTGCCACGGCGCGAGCCACGGCGCGATGAACTTTTTTATCCAACGGGCTTGGCACCAGTTCGCCGGGCGGCGTCATCTCTGCAATCGTCTTTGCGGCGGCCAGATACATTTCATGTGTGATGCGCGGCGCGTACGAATCCACTGCGCCGCGGAAGATGCCGGGAAATCCCAAAACATTGTTCACCGATTTACCGTCCGCCGCAAAGGCCGCGCCGCGTTCCATGGCCACATCGGGGTCGATCTCGGCATTCGGGTTCGAGAGCGCAAGGATGATCTGCCCCTTGCGAACCATCTCAGGCTTGATCAAATTCGGCGCGCCCGTGGTTGCCACCACAATGTCACAGGTTTCCATGATCTCTTTTAAATTGGATTTAATTCCCCCCGCCTTTTCAAACCGCTCCAACGCCAGTGGACTCAAGTCTGCGCCATAGACTGGGTTCCCAGTCAAGCGCATCATCATCTGACCGATGGCATGGCCGGCCGCCCCCAGCCCGATCTGCCCGATGACAGCTTTGTTCAAGTCTGTGCCGGTTTCACGCGAAGCCACCATCATGGCCGCAGTGCAGACCACGGCGGTGCCGTGCTGGTCATCGTGCATCACGGGGATATCGAGCATGGCTTGCAATCTTTCTTCGATCTCGAAACAGCGCGGCGCGGAAATATCCTCCAGTTGAATGGCGGCGAAGGTTGGCGCAATGGCGGCAACGGCTTTGACGATTTCATCCGGGTCTTTCGTGTTGAGCAGAATCGGGATGCCCGAAAGCCCCACGAGGGTTTCCATCAACATGGCTTTGCCTTCCATCACAGGCATGGCTGCCAGCGGACCAATATCTCCCAGCCCAAGCACAGCCGTGCCGTCCGTAACAATGGCAACCATGTGGCTGATGCTGGTGTACAGCCGCGCCTGTGACGGGTCTTTGGCGATCCGCAAGCAAACCTCTGCCACGCCGGGCGTGTATACCCGCCGCAGGGTTGTCAATGAATCTATTGGGTAGCGCGAGCGGATGGCGATCTTGCCTTTCTGGTGAAGCTCCAGCACCTCATCCCGCACTTCGATCACTTTTGTGCCTTCATTATTCCGCATCGCCTCGAGCACGGCTTCAAGCTGTGTTTCATCATCGGCAGTGACGGTGATATCGCGCACCACGTTTTGGGTGGTTTCGGTTAACAGCACAATGCTGCCCGTGTTCCCGCCCGCTTCGGCGATGGCGGTCAGCAGTTTTGCCAGCACGCCTTTCTTTTGTGAATTACGCACGCGCACCTTGCGCATGATCTTTCGTTCCCAGGCCATGGATGCCTCCTTTTATTCAATTCCATTTTATCGCTTGTTGCGGATTCAGTACCACAACACAGCGTCCCCGTAGGGGGTTCATGTTGCGTGTGTTTTTGCGGGAGAAATGTACGGTAGAGAGTCGCAAGATAAATCTTGCGGTACCGACCCTATTTCAACATCCCGCGCAGTTCACCGAAGGATTTGATGACGGCGCACTCTGCCTCGGGGAAGAGACTGCCCGGGTCGTAGAGAACAGGCGTCAGCCCGGCGCGAAGCGAGCCGATGATGTCTGCGAAATAATTATCGCCCACGTAGATGGCTTCATCCGCGTTGACGCCTGCCCGTTTCAATCCATGTTCGAAGATGGCTGGATCGGGTTTGAAGGATTTGACTTCGCCGCCCGCAAGCGAAAAGCTGAAGTGTGAATCGAGTTTCAGTTTTTTCAGCTCTTCGTGGAAAGGTTTATCACGATTGGAGATGACGCCCAAAATGTAGCCATCTTCTTGCAGCGACGATAACAGCGCGCGAGAATCTTCGGGGACGCGCACTTCGGGCTTGTAATGATCGCGCATGTAGGCAGACATGGGGTTGTTGAGTTCGGCGGCATCCTTTGGGTTACAGCCCAGCGCCACCAGTTTTCTGCGGCTGAAATTAACCCAGAAGGCATCTTCCTTGAATTTCTCAAAATCCTTTTTTATTTCCGGTGAGTTGGCAAAATAATAATGCTCCCAACGTTCGGCGCGGATTTGGTCATCGTCTGAGATGCGCAGGCCGATCTCGCGGGCGCGCGCCGAAAAAACATCCCCAGCGTTGGGGATGTGATGACGGAGCGTTCCGTCGAGGTCGAACAATACGGCTTTGATTTTCTTGTGCAAAAACTTCTCCAGGGTTGTTTGATGGATTCGATATGGGTGTGTTTCAAATGAGTTGAGAGAAGAACGTCCCGAAGGTTGATTGGAGAGACTTTGGCCGTTTTTCAAACCTTCGGGACGGTGGTTTCAACAGGGTTGTTTGATGGATTCGATATGGGGTTTCATCATCCGCCAATGTGAGACATTTCCACTTTGGGCAGGGCAATCGTGTTTTCAGAACGAATCTCGGAATAGCGGTCGGCGCGCTTGTTCCACACCCGCGCGATCTCTTGAGAGATTTCATCGTCGCTTGCGCCATCGCGCAGCAATGCGCGGAAGTCGTGTCCTTTGACGGCAAACAGGCAGGTATAAAGCTGGCCTTCAGCGGTGATGCGGGCACGGTTGCAATCACGGCAGAAGGCCTGCGTGACCGATGCGATCATGCCAACCTCGCCCCTGCCATCCTTGTAACGCCAGCGCCCGGCCACTTCGCCGCGATAGTTTGGGTCTGCAGATTCAAGCGGCATTTCGGCATCGATCATTTTGACGATCTCTGCCACCGGCACAACCTCATTCATCCGCCAGCCGTTGGAGTGGCCCACATCCATATATTCGATGAAGCGCAGGATATAGCCTTTCTCGCGGAAGAAACGCGCCATCGGCAGGATGCTGGATTCGTTGACGCCGCGTTTCACCACCATGTTCACCTTGATCGGCCCCAGGCCAACATCCGCGGCGGCATCCATGCCTTCGATGACCTTCTCCACTGGGAAATCCACATCGTTCATGGATTTGAAAATTTCGTTGTCGAGCGAATCCAAACTGACCGTCACCCGTTTCAATCCGGCATCCTTGAGAGAGCCTGCAAATTTGGAGAGCAGGGAGCCGTTGGTGGTCATGGTCAGGTCAAGGTTGGGGATGGCGGCCAGCATCGCAATCAGGTCAGGCAGGTCTTTGCGGACAAGGGGTTCGCCGCCTGTCAAACGTATTTTTTGAACTCCTTGAGAAACGAACATCTTCGTCAGGCGCGTGATCTCTTCAAATGTCAAAATCTGGTCGCGGTGCAGGAACTGATGGTCCGGGCCGAAAATTTCCTTGGGCATGCAATACACACAGCGGAAATTACAGCGGTCGGTCACGGAAATCCGCAGGTCGCGCAGGGGACGGTTGAGGGTGTCGATAAGGGTCATGGTCGCTCGTTATCTAAATCCATTTACATCTCAAGGGTGCAGTGAATTTGGAATGGTGTAAGCAATTGGCGGTGGAAATAGACAGGCATTATAACAATAATATAAGAGTTAAAATGTGACAATTGACGGGGCGTGTTACCCGTGCTATTATCCCGCTTGCATTTATTTTTTTTAAAGGAGTTATTGATGAGTTTTGAATTTATTCTTCGCATTATTGGGATGGTTGTGCTGGCGATATCCGGGGGATATTTGGGATTTGATATCTCATCAAGATTCCCCACTGACAACGCTGTTCGCACCACTCTTGTCTTTGGGCTGGTCGGCGCGCTGGTGGGTTTGATCCTCACCCCATACTTTACCACCCGCCCTGCGCGCGCCATGAAATCCCTGCTTGGGCGTTTGGCCGCGGAAAGCCTGTTCGCCGGGTTGACGGGGTTGATGGCGGGCCTGCTGATTGCCGCCCTGCTGGCCTTTCCGCTTTCGCTTTTGCCAGACCCATTCAGCCAGATTCTGCCCTTCCTGGGCGTGCTGGTCTTCTCTTATTTTGGCGTTTCGCTCTTCGTCATGCGTCAGGGAGATATCATGGGCCTGCTCAGCGCCTTGAGCGGACGTAATGAAGGCGGCGGCTCTTCCTCGTGGACAAACCTCAACCGCAACATTCTTTTGGATACCAGCGTCATCATCGACGGGCGCGTGGCGGATATTGCCAAAACGGGCTTTCTGCCCGGCACGCTTCTCATTCCGCGCTTTGTGTTGAACGAACTTCAATATATTGCCGACTCTCCGGATGGGATGCGCCGTCAGCGCGGACGCCGCGGCATGGAAGTGTTGGCTGAACTGCAAAAACTGCCCAATGTCCTCGTCCGTATTTCGGATATCAATGTAGACGGCGTGCGCGAAGTGGACGATAAATTGATCGTGCTTGGGAAGCAGTTAAAAAGTCCCGTGTTGACGAACGATTACAACCTCAACCGCATTGCTGAATTACAAGGCGTGACCGTGCTGAACATCAACGAGCTTGCCAATGCGGTCAAATCGGTTGTATTGCCTGGTGAAGGTTTGCGCATCAACATTATTCAGGAGGGCAAGGAACACGGTCAGGGTGTGGGCTACATGGAAGACGGCACGATGGTCGTTGTAGAAAACGGCAAGGAATACATCGGTGAATATATGGAAGTGAACATCACCAAGGTGTTGCAAACCGCCGCGGGACGCATGATCTTTGGCCGCGTGGATGAAGAGAACGGGAAGAAGAAAAGGAATTAACCGCGCACAAAATAAATGATCGCCACGATCACACCGATTGTCACAACCGTCCATCGCAAGGTGGACGGTTTTATTTTGCCCGCCAGTTTGCCGCCCAGCGCTCCGCCGATCAATGCGCCAATAGCCATCACCGCCGCCGCAGACCAAAGCACCTGCCCGGAGAAGAGGAAAAATGTCGCAGCGGCGATATTGACTGAGAAAGCAACCGCCTGCTTGAGCGCGTTAAGACGCGTGAGCGTGTCTTCGAGAGTTAATCCCAAAGCGGAAAGTACGATCACGCTTAATCCCGCGCCGAAATATCCGCCGTAGATGGAAGCAAGGCCAACGGGAAGCCAGGACAGTTTTTCCAAACGTACGCCGTGACCTTCGCCCATGCGTTTTATCAACCACGCGCGGACGGGGTCTTGAATGGCAAGCAAACCCGAAGCCAGCAGGATCAAATAGGGGACAAGGTCTTTGAATAATTTCTCGCCTGTTTGCAAAAGCAGAAAACCGCCCAACACGCCGCCCAGGATGCTGGCAGGGACAATGAGCCATAGCCTGTTTTTCTGTCCTTGCAAGTCTTTCATCTGCGCCAGCGTCCCGCCAAAATACCCGGGGCAAAGCGCCACGGTGTTGGTCACATTTGCCATCACAGCAGGCACGCCGAGAAAAGTGAGCATGGGAAAGGTGATGAGCGTCCCGCCGCCTGCAAGGGCATTGACCGCGCCCGCCAAAAGAGCGGCGAGGGCGGCAAGTACAAAGTCAATAATGCTGAGATCCATGGGGAAAATTCCTTTTTGTTTTTTTGGAATGGAGCAAGTATAGCATCGCCGATCTTTGTTGAAGTCGCGGCTTGCAACGGCATCAACTTTATTTTTTTGAACTTAGGCACTTTCTATTTTCCCAATGTTTGAGCTGCAATGGTTTGCAGGAACAGCGCATCGTCATTCCCTAGCTTTGCTGTGTAATTATTGCCGACAGGGCTTTGATCGAAAATTACTCCATAAAAAACGGCGGCTGCCAGATACGTTCCTTGCGGGGTGGGATGCCCATCTTCTGAATACAATTGCAGGCTAGGCCGTTCGCGCAGTGCGTTTGCGAAGGCTAATCCTACAGGAGCAACCTTAATCCCAAGTTGTTGGCCAAGGTAGATGTAGTTGTTGTTGAGCGCTTGTGTTGTGACCCCGTATTGAACGCTGTCGGGGCGTTCCCAGGTCATAAACAGAATAGTTTCAGCCCCAGCAGCTTTTATTTCGGTATTCAGCTTTTGTGCATATTCAGCAAACGCCTTGTAGTCCGAGACCGGGATTTGGCTTTGCTCCTGCAAGACTACCACATCCCATTCCCCCGAGCGGATGGCTTCCAGCGTGTTCGCATCCTCCCAATGATTTTGCAGGGTATATCCGCCCGGGCTGATGCGCGCCGCATCGGAGTTGGGGGCGAATTTGAGAAGGTGATAGTCCAGCCCTTTGTTGAAGTCTGTGTAGCTGTTGCCGATGAATAATATCTTTTTCGATGGGAGGTTTGGGCCGCTAATTGAAGAACAGGAAGCTAGAATGAGCGCAAGAATAAGAAAGAGGATGGATTTTTTTGAATAGTGATTCATGGGCTTCTTTTCCCTTTTGGTCAGTATAGCATCATACATGGCTTTTCCAAAGTCGCTTGACATCTTTTTAATTTTGTAGCAAGGCTTAACGCGAAAAGCGCAAATCAGGCAAATTTACGCGAAAATAAATTAAAAATTCGCGTCTTTCGCCTTTACGCGGAATTCGTGTTAAGATTTTCCTGACCTTGGAATAGCCATCTAGCATCATATATGGTTGTTGCAAAGTCGCTTGACGTGGTTCTGAATTCATGGCGTCGTTTTAACGCGAACGCCGCGAAAAAAGCGAAAGAGCGCGAATTTTTCCTTTTTCGCGTCCATTCGCCAATTTCGCGTATTTCGCGCTAAGATTTTCCTGACCTTGGAATAGCCATCTAGCATCATATTGCCCTTCTTGACTCTCCCTCTCGCGGCGCGTATAATCCCAGCCATTCAGAAGTAGTATGTGATTTCCCCTCTGATAGAGAAGAAGGTCAATGGCTGAAAGCCTTCGCAGAGAAAAATCGCCGAAGTCGTCTGAATGAAAATGCCGAAGAAAGTCAGTTGTCAGTAATCAGTGACCAGTAGAACGGCACGGGATTGCCCGTTACAGCAAAGACCGATGGTTGTCGGTCACCGAGTGCGCCACATAAAACGGCGAATTGAGGTGGTACCGCGGAGCATACGCTTCGTCCTCTTATTGGACGGAGTGTTTTTATTTTAAGTTGTTATATGTCATTGCGAGGGCGCTCTTGTTCTTTGCCCGAAGCAATCCCCAATAGTGTGTGAGATTGCTTCGTCGGGATGAGCGCCCTCCTCGCAATGACGTGAGGAGCATGAATGACCAAACAGGAATTACCAAAAGCCTACGATTTCAAATCCACCGAACAGCGCATTTACGCGATGTGGGAAGCAGGCGGATTCTTCAAGCCGCACAATGACCCCAACAAGCCGAACTTTGACCCGAACGTCAAGCCGTTCGTCATTACGATTCCCCCGCCCAATGTAACGGGCGAATTGCACATCGGTCATGCCATGTTCGTATCGGTGGAAGACCTCATGATCCGTTATCACCGCATGAAAGGTTACTCCACATTATGGGTTCCCGGCACCGACCATGCGGGCATTGCCACACAATTGATGGTGGAACGCGACCTTCTCAAAAACGAAGAAGTGACCCGCGAAGAGATCGGTCGCGAGGAATTCATCAAACGCACATGGGATTGGAAGCATAAATACGGCGGCATGATCACGAATCAGATTCGGAGACTCGGCGCTTCTTGTGATTGGGATAGAGAACGCTTCACTCTGGATGATGGTCTGAGTCGCGCGGTGCGAGAGGCATTTGTCCGCCTCTATGAGAAGGGACTGATCTATCGCGGCCCGCGTCTTATCAACTGGTCACCCGGGCTGAAGACCGCCGTCTCTGACTTGGAAGTGGAATACTCTGACGAAGAAGCAAGGTTGTATTACTTCAAATATATGATCAAAGATTCGGACCCCGCTACGGGGACAAGTGAATTCATTCCTGTCGCCACCATTCGCCCTGAGACAATCCTCGGCGATACGGCTGTGGCAGTTCACCCTGAGGATGAGCGCTTCAAGAAATTCATCGGCAAGACGGCCATTGTGCCGATGCTTGGGCGTGAGATTCCCGTCATCGCGGATGAATACGTCAGCATGGAATTCGGTACGGGCGCGCTCAAGATCACGCCGGGCCACGACCCGAACGACTATGCCATTGCCCAGCGTCATAATTTGCCCATCATCTCGATGCTCGATAAAGAGGCAAAGGTCAACGAGAATGGCGGAAAATATCAAGGCTTGGACAGGTTCGAGGCGAGGAAACAGCTTTGGGCGGAGATGAAAGAGGCGGGGCTCGTCATCAAAGAAGAAAAATATATGACCACCATTCCGCGTTCACAGCGCGGCGGTGAAATTATCGAACCGATGATATCCGAGCAATGGTTCGTGAAGATCGATCCGCTGGCCGAGGCTGGTCTTGCCGCTGTCAAAGACGGGCACATCAAGATCGTGCCCGAGCGTTTTGAGAAGACTTATTACAACTGGTTGGAAAATATCAAGGATTGGTGCATCAGCCGCCAACTGTGGTGGGGACATCGCATCCCCGTGTGGTATTGCCCCAACCATCACATGACCGTGGCGCGCGAAGACCCGACGCAATGCGCGACCTGCGGCTCGAAGGATATTCGTCAGGATGAGGATGTGTTGGACACATGGTTCTCTTCGGGCTTGTGGCCGTTCTCCACGCTTGGCTGGCCTGAGCAAACACCTGATTTTAAATATTTCTATCCCACCTCCTACATGGAAACGGGCTACGACATTTTGTTCTTCTGGGTGGCGCGTATGATCATGAGCGGTTTGGAATACACGGGACAGGTTCCCTTCCACACCGTGTATTTGCACGGCCTCGTGCGTGATGAGCATGGACATAAAATGTCCAAGACCAAGGGCAATGTGATTGACCCGCTCATCGTGATGGATGAATTCGGCACAGACGCGCTTCGCTTCACGCTGTTGGTTGGTTCAACACCCGGAAATGATACCAACGTCGGGCTTAAGAAAGTGGAAGCCAATCGCAACTTCGCAAACAAGTTGTGGAATGCGGGGCGGTTTGTGATAAACGCAATAGATGGACTTGGAGATCAGAGACTGGAGACTAATCTCCAATCTCCAATCTCCAACTACACCCTCGCCGATTCATGGATTTGGGCCAAACTTCAAAACCTCGTCCGCGATGTGGAACGTCAGTTTCAGAACTTCCAATACGGGCAGGCAGGCCAGCAGATTTATGATTTCATCTGGTCTGATTTTGCGGATTGGTATGTGGAGGTGGCAAAGGGGCAAATGCAGAGATTAGAGACTAGAGACTCAACCGTCGCAACTCTCGCGCGTGTGTTTGATACATGTCTGCGTTTGCTACACCCATTTACTCCGTTTGTGACAGAAGAGATTTGGGGTCATCTCCGAACTGCAATTCTCCAATCTCCAATCTCCAGCCTCTCCCAAGACTGGCCCAACGCGCTCATCGTCGCCAAATTCCCCGAACCGCGCAACCCCGAAGGCTGGGAAGAATCAAAGATTGCAGACTTTGAGTTGATTCAAGATATCGTGCGTTCCATCCGCAACTTGCGCTCGGAAAAGAACGTGGCCCCATCGAAAAAAATCGCCGCGATAATTTCAGCAGGAGATAAACTCGATTTGCTTACAACCCAATCTGTTGTCATCGCATCCCTGGCCGGGCTTGACCAGTCTCAAATCCCCATTCTCCAATCTCTAAAAGACAAGCCCAAAGACTCCGCCGCTCTCATCGTTGGCTCCATCGAAATCCATCTCCCACTCGCAGGCATGGTGGACCTCGCCAACGAAAAAGCCCGCCTTGAAAAAGAACTCAAGGAAGCCGAGTCCCATATCCAACGCCTCGAGACTTTGCTCGGCAGCGACTTCGCCAACAAAGCCCCCGCCGCGTTGATCGCGAAAGAACGCGAGAAGTTGGCCGCATATAAAGATACCGCCGAGAAGATCAAGTCTCAGTTGAAGTAAACTTGTGGAGCGGGATATTATCTCGCTCCATTTTTTCTCTGTTTGTATTTTGTCGGTTCATTCGTCATCGCCTTTTGCATCTGCGGCGGTGTTGCAGCGTTGAACTTCGTTTTTTAAAATCAATAATTGAATTGACAGCCGCATTTTGTGTGGCTATAATCTTCTCAACTAAATATTAACCTTCGGGGCAGGGTGCAATTCCCGATCGGTGGTACAGCCCACGAGCCTGTTTAGGTACATCGCTTTCCCCGCTGGGAAAACGGGCATGATCCGGTGACATCGCACATGCGCGAAACGAAGTGCAGTGCAGGTGAATTCCGGGGCCGACAGTTATAGTCTGGATAGAAGAAGGTAACCGCAACACGACTCGTCGTTGCTGTTTGGATTCACGCCCCGGAAACATTTATTGTTTTCGGGCTTTTCTTTGTGGATGTGAAACAAACCGCTTCGCGCGCCGCTGATGCCTGATTCTGCGCCCCGATTGCTGATTCTAGCGAGGCGCATTTTTTTATGTTCAAGCGATTTCAAAATATTCTTCCAGCGATTCTTTCCATCGTCTTTGCCTTGCTCGCCTGGCAGTTGACCGTGCAGGTCACTCAACTTCCGCGCTTCATCCTGCCCGCCCCCGTGGATGTTTGGTCACGCTTCCTCAAATCCCTCAGCGATGGAAGTTTGATCCATCACACTGGCATCACGCTGGCAGAGATCGTACTGGGCTTGCTGGTTGGAATCGCCTTCGCCACAGTGACGGGGTATGCGCTGGCAAAATCGCGCTCGCTTGAAAAAGTCCTTTCGCCGTACCTTGTGGCAAGCCAGGCGATTCCTGTTGTGGCAATTGCGCCGTTGCTGGTCATCTGGCTGGGGGATGGGATTCTCTCGAAGGTGGTCATCTGCGCGTTGATCGTGTTCTTCCCCGTGTTGGTGAACACCGTCGTTGGCGTGCGCGCCGTGCCAACTGCATTGTATGACCTGATGCACTCCATCCGCGCCACACGCTGGCAGATTTTGTTCAAGTTGGAAGTCCCTGCTTCCCTGCCCATCCTGCTCGGCGGATTACGGATCGGCGCAACCTTATCGGTCATTGGCGCCATCGTCGGGGAACTGGTGAACGCCGAGCAGGGACTCGGCTTTCTGTTACAGCTTGGCGATTTTCAGTACGACACGTCCATGGTGTTTGTGGCCGTGTTTATGCTGATCGCGCTGGCATTGTCCATGTATGGCGTGGTGACGTTGCTGGAAAGAAAATTTTTGAAGTGGCAAAAATAAAATTATCCGTCATTGCGAGGAGGGCTTTAGCCCGACGAAGCAATCTCAAACACGTCGAGGAGATTGCCGCGGGCGAAAGAGCATCGCCCTCGCAATGACGAGGTAAATTCATAGGAGACTCAATGTTTAAGAAATTAGTTTTACTCATGCTTGGGCTGGCGCTCAGCCTTTCGGCCTGTACCAGCTCACAGGGCGGGAATGACGCGGGAGCAGTCCGCACGATTAAACTGCCGATGGGCTTCATCCCAAATATCCAATATGCGCCGTTTTATGTCGCAGTGGATAAAGGTTATTTTGCCGAAGAGGGCATCGAAATCGAATTCGATTATTCCTTCGAGACCGATGGCGTGGCGTTGGTGGGCGCAGGCGAGCTTCCGTTTGCGGTGGCTTCGGGCGAGCAGGTGCTGCTAGCGCGTTCGCAGGGGCTGCCTGTGGTGTATGCGTTTGCGTGGTATCAGCAGTTTCCGATTTCGATTATTTCCGCGCCTGAGTTGAATATCAATAAGCCCGCCGATCTGCGCGGACAAAATATCGGACTGCCAGGTTTGTTCGGCGCGAATTATATCGGCTTGCAGGCTTTGCTTTTTTCCGCCGAGCTCTCGCCCGCTGATGTGACGATGGATGCGATTGGTTTCAATCAAGTGGAAGCCTTCGCCAGCGGACAAAAAAATATTGTGGTCGGTTACGCCGCGAACGAGCCGATTGTGCTGGCCGCGCAGGGATTTGAAGTGACCGAATTGCGCGTGGCCGATTATGTGCAGTTGACCGCGAATGGAATCGTTTCGAGTGAAATGACGATTGCCGATGAACCCGAATTGGTGAAGAGCATGGCGCGCGCGCTGGCGCGCGGCATGGCAGATACGCTTGCGAATCCAAACGAAGCCTACGAAATCAGTTTGAAGTTCGTCGAGAATTTGAAAGACCAGGATAAAGATGTGCAAATGAAAGTTTTGACAACATCTATTGAATTTTGGAAAGCCGAACGCATTGGTTTTTCAGACCCGCAAGCCTGGGAGAATATGAACGACCTTTTGGTCAAAATGGAATTGATCCCCGAACCTATTGATTTGAGCAAGGCCTTCACGAACGAGTTTGTGCCGTAATTTATATGTCATTGCGAGGGCGTTTGTTGCCCGAAGCAATCCTCAACTTTATAGGAGATTGCTTCGTCGCAAAGAACAAGAGCGCTCCTCGCAATGACATGAACAACCTATGACCACCAAACCCATCCTCACTGTAAACAATCTCAACGTCGTGTTTCCTGACACCAACGGTGGTCTTCACGCGCTGGAAAATATTTCGTTTGAAGTTTGTCCACGTGATTTTATCTGTTTTCTTGGGCCTTCGGGTTCGGGCAAAACAACTTTGCTGCGTGTGCTCGCGAATTTGTTGCAGCCCACAGCGGGGCAGGTGCATTTCATTCGTCACGAACAGCCGAAGATCGGCATGGTCTTTCAACAGCCCAGCCTCATGCCCTGGCGCAGCGTGCGGGATAACATCAAACTTCCGCTGGAGTTGGAAGGCGTGGATGAATCCACAGCGCGGAAAAAAGCGCAGGAGATGATCGAGCTGGTTGGACTTCGTGGATTTGAGGATTCGTGGCCGCGCGACTTGTCCGGCGGTATGGCCCAGCGTGTGGGTATCGCTCGTGCGCTCATCCACGACCCCGACCTGCTCCTGCTCGACGAGCCTTTTGCCTCGCTGGATGCTCTCACCCGCGAACGCATGTGGATGGAACTTTCCCGCATCTGGCAGGCCAAACAAAAGACCGTCATCATGGTGACACATTCCATCAACGAGTCTTTGTTTTTGGCAGACCGTGTTCTCGTGTTAACTCAGCGCCCTGGCAAAATAAAATTGGATGTGAAAGTTGACCTCCCGCGCCCAAGAAACGATGATATCCGCTACACCCCGCATTTTGGGAGACTGGCAAGGAAATTAAGGGAAGCGATTGAGTAGAAAAAGTCCTTCGGTTTTTATGCCGAAGAACTTTTTTCTTTATTAGACATTATCGGAAATAACATACAGACACCGTCCCGACACTTGCGCCGCGCGCTACATCGTCCCGATGTTCTTGCGGGAGTGCGGTGAGGTTTATTTCGAGTAATTTGAGCGTTTGACGACAACCCTTCGACAGGCTCAGGACAATGCCTTCGGGACGTTTTTTCTAATTACCGATAAAGTCTATTCTGTATGAAATCCATCCACGATCTCCTGCCTGTGTTTTCGGTAATCGCGAATAAGCGAATCCACACAGCGGGCGATGGTGGCGGGGTCTTTGCGGTAGTGGACGATGCCCGTATCCAAATCCCATTCGCTTTCGGGGATGGTTTTCAGGTAGGCAGTCAACGCATCTTGTGTAGACGCGATCTCTTGCGCCAATTCATCCCGATCTGTGGACGGGTACTGCTCGAAAAACCTCGCGTTGACTTTGCGATAGTCGTTCGTGCCGTCGTAAAAATAAAAAGGTTCCACACCTTCGCGCAGTTCACTGCATCCTACCAATGTGATTCGATTCCAGCCAATGAGATGGGCCGTAATGTCGCGCGGGGTCCAATCACCGAGGGGTTTGAGAAGGTCTTCGGCGGAAAGGCTTCTCAGAGTTTCCATAAAAGCGGCGCAGGCTGTTTCCAGGTTTGCGAGTTGCTTGTCACGAGAGTCGAACATGGCAATCTCCTTGATAAATTAGTTGGCTTTTTCAGGGGCGGGTCTGTTTGCCGGAATTCCAAGCATTTTCCTCGTTGCTTCGGCAACTTCGTTGATCGCCTGTTGAAATGTCTCCTCATTTACCTTGGAAGGCTTTCGATACCCGCTGACCTTCCTTACATATTGCAACGCCGCTTCGTTTATCTCCTGCTCGGTGGCAGGACGGTCTGGCAGGCGCAGGGGCTTAATACTTCGGCACATAATAAGTCTCCAATTCGTAGTAACGACTTTAGTCGTTACCGTTTTCAATAAACTCATCCCAGCCATTGCCAAAGTCATGGGGCGGCGTAAATGACCGCCAATGTTCCCGCAGCCACTCCCTGCCCCTGTCAATATAATACATCGGTAGGCTCGACCACGGCCATGCATACGGGTCGCTTGCGTACCCGTGTTTTACTGGATTGTAATGGATATAGTTGAATGCCGTGTGAAAATGGCCTTCATTTCTGATATAAGTGTCTGCAAATTTATACCAAACACGCCGTTTGCCAGTCAGGCCGTCTTCGACGTTCCATTCGTGGGATGTTGTTCCATGGAGATACTTGAGGGCGGCTGATATGTCATCCAGTGATTGAACGTAGAGTAAAACGTGATAATGATTTGGTAAAACCACCCAGGCGATCAAATCCTCCGTAATTTCTTTGATCGAATTCAATAATCGGGTTTCAAACTCTGTGCGGCGTTGTGGTGAATTCATGAACGCCTTGTGCTCAAAATTAGCGGCTGAAATCAAATAAGCTCCTGCATCTCGAAACGGATGCGGCGGGACGTGTAATGGGTAGCCCCTTTCACTGCGATAGCGGACGATATCTTCACGTTCTTTTGGGGAAAGTTTGCGGTATTCGTAGGGCATGGCGTTGAAAGATGAAATAAGAGACGACTGAAGTCGTCACTACGGGTGGGGCCAATCCAACAATAAAACTTCAGCCAGTAATCTTGAATTCACGTTGCGATCCATTTTTTCGAGGGTGTTCTCAAGGTCACTGACCACGCGCCTCGCCGTGGATAAATCCAAACGGCCCGCGAGGAATTCGATTTCCATGTTGCGGTCTACGTTGATGAGCGGGGACTCTGCGCCTGCCACACGCAGCATCACATCCCGCCAGTAGGTGAGCCATATCGTAATGGCCTGACGCATGGCGTCTTTGTCTTTGGAGAGTTTGTCAGCGTAGGAAAATTTCTCCACGCGGGCGGCAGGCAGCAGCGTTTGAAGATCGTTGAGTCTTTCATCCCGTTTTTCAAGCAGGGTCACATCATCTATCAAGCGGCGTGCGTAGCCGGGACGTCCACCTGAAATATGGGCGAGCAGGCGCGCGCGTTCTTCATCCACGCCGCGATAGATCAAGTCCGCTTGGACGGCTTCGATGGGCAAGGGGCGCAGGCGCAGGATTTCACAGCGCGAAACGATGGTGGGCAAAAGTTGTTCGGGGGTGTCGGCGGTCAATAAAAGGATGGCGTGCGCGGGCGCTTCTTCGAGGGTTTTGAGCAGGGCATTGGCGGCGTTATCGTTGGCTTCTTGAAAACGCAAAAACAAAGCCACACGATATTTTGATTGGTATGGTTTGAGTGACATGGAACGCTGCACTTCGCGGATCTGATCCACTTTGAGCGTGCCGCCTTCTTTGGGCAGGTTGTCTGCATCCAAAGCCTGGATGATGTTCATGTCGGGGTGCTGCATGGCGTCGATCTGTTTGCAGTCACGGCATAGCCCGCAAGGGACTCCGGGCGCGAGCGGCTTTGTGCAGTTTAATGCCTGAGCGAGGCGCAATGCCAAAGTCCGCCGACCCAGGCCGGGGGGGGCGCAGAAAAGATACGCGTGGCGAACGTCTCCGCGCGCCGCGTGCTGGCGAAGCATATCCACTGCCCATTCGTGCCCAAGGATGTTCCAGTTATCAGTCATCGAGTTTCAAGTATCAGGTTTCAGGTTGAAGGTGTCAAGTGCAAATCATAAATCAGAAATCGGCAATCGTAAACTTGTGCTGAGCCTGTCGAAGTATCGTTTACTCCTGCCCGGCACGTAATCTTAAATACGATTGATAACGTTCGGGATGAATTTTGTTTTCCTTCAACGCGGCCAGCACGGCGCAGCCGGGTTCATGGATGTGTGTGCAATCGCTGAACTGGCAATGCGGCACGAGATCGCGCAGCTCGGGAAAATACGCATCCATCTCTTCGGCTTCGGTATCCCACAAAGCAAGCGATTTCCAGCCCGGCGTATCGGCCACATATCCGCCGCCTTCCAGCGGGAACATTTGCCGCGTGACGGTGGTGTGCCTGCCTTTGTTCATCACCTTGCTGATCTCATTCACGGCCAGCCCCAGCCCGGGTTGCAGCGCATTCAACAAACTTGATTTTCCCACACCGCTTGGCCCCGCCAGCGCGGAAATTTTATTTTTCAACACATCACGCATTTCTTCCAATCCCTGTTCCGTTTTCGCGGAAGTGTAGATGACGCGATAGCCGATGCTTTCATATACGCCAAACATTTCTTTTGCATTTTCAACAAGGTCAATTTTATTGGCAATGATGATGATCGGGATCTTTTGTTTTTCAGCGATGACGAGAAAACGATCCAGCATCCTTAATTTGGGATTCGGATTCGCGCACGCAAACACGAAGATGACCTGGTCGGCATTTGCCAGCAGAACTTGTTGATATTCGCCCTGCGGGCGCGGATCCAACCTAACGAGGGCCTGCTTGCGCTCTTCGACATTTTCCACGGCCCCGCTGCCATCCTCCGAAAGCGTAATGGTGACATGGTCGCCAAGCGCGGCAATGTCACCTTTGGCGCGGCCTTGCTTTAACTTCCCGCGCAGCTGGCAAACAATAATGCCCTCCCCGGTTTCCACCCAAAAGAAACCGGATTGGGCCTTAATGATCAAACCTTGTTTCGTGCTTGTGTTTGTCAAATGTTTACCTAATTTATACTCCGTCATTGCGAGGAGGATGCACTTTCCGCCGCCTGTCCTGAGCCTGTCGAAGGGAAGCAATCTCCTTGGGTAAACGGGGATTGCTTCGGGCAGTCCTTCGCTCAGGACGAACGCCCTCGCAATGACATTGTTAATTCTCTTCCGTTGGCGCAGGGACGCCGAACGGAGTAGGCGTATACGGCGGATACCCGATTTGCCCGAAATCATAGAACGGCCTTGCCGGACTGCCATAATAATAGGTTTCCACCATGGCCCTGAAAAGCGGCACGGCGTATTCCGAGCCTTCACCGATGTTTTCAACAATGACCGCAATGGCAATATCGGGCAGGCCGGTGTTTTCTTCATTCAAGGTGTACCCGGCAAACCATGCGTGTGACAGGCCGTTGCCTGATTCGGCTGTGCCGGTCTTGCCAGCCACGTCAAATTGCAGGCCGCGTAAATTGAAGGTGGCGGTGCCGCGGCTGCTTTGAGTCACCATCAAAAGCGCTTCACGCAGAATATCCAAATTCTCCGAACGCGGGGGAAGTACGCCGCGAGCCTCAGGTTTGAACACCAGCAGCGGATCGCCATTCACAGGCTGGATTCTCTCGACGAGCTGTGGCCGGTACAAGGTCCCGCCGTTGGCGATGGCGGCCATGAACGTGGCCACCTGCAAGGGAGTGACCTGCACATCGCCCTGCCCAATCGCCTGGTTGACCGCGTCCAATTCAGTGGTGGGGTCGAGGATCTGCCCGCTGGCTTCCTCGATCTGGTCAATGCCGGTCTTGGCGGCAAGGCCGAACCCGCGCGCCATGTTGGCGATATCGGAACCTCGACTCCAGTTTGTAAACAAGTCCCAGCCGATTTCCCAAAAGTATGGATTGCACGAGCGCATCAAACCCTCTTGCAGGGTGAGCAGGCCGGAGGGGATTTCTGAGGAAGAGTTACATGCCTGACCAACTGCAAGGGCATCCTGACAATGCTGCCAGGTCCAGTCGTGCAAAGGAGGAATGCCAGACAGTTTCGTAAATTCGTATTGGCAGTCGTAGGGGCTGTCTTTTGTGTACAGCCCGCTTTCCAATGCGGCAGACATGGTGATGACCTTGAACACCGAACCCAGCGGATATTGTCCCTGTGCGGCGCGATTGAGCAATGGTTCGTTGAAATCGCTGATGTTGCCATAGTTCGCCTCGTTCGTCGGGTCAAAGGCATTGGGATCAAAATCCGGGCTGGAGGCCATGGCGATGACGCGCCCGGTATCCACTTCCATGATGACGATGGCGCCGCGGAAGAACTCAAGCGCAGATTGGGCATTGGCTTGCATGTTTCGGTCAATGGTGAGGTAGACCGAATCCGCGGGCTGTGGGCTGGTCTGCCCAAGCGTCGAAATGATCTGGCCGTCCGGGGCCACCACTTGCAGGGTTCCGCCATGCTGGCCTGCCAGATACTCTTCGGCCCATTTTTCAATTCCGGATTGTCCAATCTTTTCACTGCCGTTATAACCGAGGCGGCGATATTCATTCAATTGTTCGGGGGAAATGAATTGAGTAAAACCAACCGCCTGCGGAGCGAGACCCGTATCGAAATAATAGCGGGAGTTGTACTCGGCAACCACGAGTCCGCCGGGGTTGATGGAGAGCAATCTCTGGGCTTCGTCCCGTGTCCCTTCGCACATGGGCAGGTACCAGCCAGGTCCCGAAGCGTCGATCTGGTCTTCAATATTCAGCGGATCAAACCCGCAAAGCAGGCCCAGTTCAGTAGTCAACGCTCCGCGCATATCCGGGTCGATCAGATCGGTTTGAATGCCAAAGGCAAAAGCATCCGACTGAGTGACGATGGGCTGGCCCTTTTGGTCGTAAATATCGCCGCGCGCAGGGATGTTGTAATCCATTCTGAGTATGTTGCCGCCCGCAAGTTCCGGCAAAATTTGAGCTTCATCCCAAACGATCTTCCATTGGTTATCTTCATTTGCCATGCGAAGCAGGATGTTGCGTTGAATATCACCCGCCAGAACGGTGTGATAGGTGACGCTGTATCCAATCTCTGCATTGTACGGACCCTTTTGGGATGAGTTGATGGTGAATTCGATTTCAGCCGCGCTCATGTTGTTCAAGGCGTCGTTCCAGCGTTTGGAGAAATCCTCCAGCGTCACCGCGTCGCGGCTGGCTTGCGTCAGCATGGAATACATCGTCTCAAAATCATCCAGTTGCAGCGCTTCGAGATATTGTGTAATGGCCGCGTTTTCATCCGGGGCCGGGGTAATTCCCGCCGATGCAGTTGGCAACGGCGTGGAAGTCGGCCCGCCAAAGATGGATGGCACGCCATCTCCACCCGAAACACAGGCGGAGAGAAAAATAATGATCAAGATAAAATAAAACCAGCGTAATGGCTTCATTACGTTTCCTTTCAAAAATACCCTCACCTAGCCCTCTCCCTTCCCCATCGGGGGAAGGGCTGGGGAAAGCGCCCCAACGGGGTATGAGGGGGCTTCCCCGCGCAGGATCGCGGATGAAACCTGACAATGATAATTCAACAGAGATTGGCAAGCCGCGGGAACATCTGCAGCGGGGGAAACATCAAATTTTTTCAACGCGCGCAACACGTGGCACATGGGCAGTCCCATCACGCTGGCGTAACATCCCTGCATGGATTCAACAGGTTGGAAATCAGGGTGCTGAATGGCATACGCGCCAGCCTTGTCCATCGGGTCGCCGGTGTGGATGTACGCCGTAATTTCGGCATCCGAATAATTGCGCATTGGCACATCCGTCACAGACAACTCCGTCAGCGTTTTCCCATCCCGCTTTCTGTACAACGCAAGCCCGGTGTAGACCTGATGCGTGCGTCCGCGCAATTGCTTCAACATTCTTTCAGCATCCGCTTCGTGGATTGGTTTACCGAGAACGGCATCCCCATCCACCACCGTTGTATCCGAGCCGATGATCACCGCCTCAGACTCCGCCCCGGGCTGGGCCGCCAATACCTTGGCATGTGCCAGTCTGACAACGTAATCGCGCGGCGTTTCGCCTGCAAGTTGACTCTCATCCACATCCGCGACGATCACCTTGAAGCTCCAGTTCCCAAGCCCAAGCAATTGCCTGCGCCTCGGCGAATTGGACGCCAACACTAAAACATTTTTCTCATTCACGCGCAGGATTCTAACACAGTCCTTTTTAGTAACTATTTTGACAATGTCACATTGTATAGGAGTATGGCGCAAAACTGTCGGCGATTTTTAACGCCAAGCCGCAAAGACGCGAAGTTTTATTTTCCTTTGCGCCTTCGCGTCTTTGCGTTAGATGTTTTGGGCAAGTATCCCACCCTGCGGAGCGGACTGCGTACGGTGAGTTAATAATCTCAAAGGCTCTTCATTTAATCGAAGAGCCTTTGAGATAAAAAGTAATGATCTATTCCTTGAACGATTCCACCGCCTCCCGCAGGGTTTCGTAATTGGGAATATTATGCAAAAAGCCGGTGATGCCCAACACGTCATATACCTGCTGGGGCGCGTTGCACATCTTCACGCGCAGCGCCTTCAATCTCTCTTCCTGCGGGGTGAACAGCTTGTATACTTTGTGCATGGCGCGCATCCCGGCGCTGGTGAGCGTATCCACTTCGGCGAGATCGAGCAGCAAATAACGCGCGCCTTCATCATAGGCAATGCGGGCTTCCGCCAGCAGGGCCTCCTCGCTTTGGGCATTCAACCAGCCGCGCAAATGCAGCGCCGTCAGGGGAATATCTCCCTGGATTTTTTCTTTCGAGATGTGCAAGGTGACGTCCATGGTTTTACTCAGCGGATTAAAATTAATCTATTCCTTGAACGAATCCACCGCCGCCTGCAGGGACTCGTAATTTGGGATGCTTTGCAAAAAGCCGGTAACCCCAAGCACGTGATACACCTGCGGGGGCGCGTTGCAGAGCTTCACACGCGCAACCTTGAAATGCTCCTGCGGGGTAAACAGCTTATACACTTTTTGCATGGCGCGCATCCCGGCGCTGGTGAGCGTATCTAATTCGGCGAGGTCGATCAGCAAAAAGCGCGCGCCCGCATCATACGCATCCGTTGCCTGCGCAAGCAAAAGCTCCTCGCTTTGGGCATCCAGCCATCCGCGCAAATGCAGCACGGTCACGGGCGCCTTGCCTTGCAATTCTTCTTTCGTGATCTTTAAGACACTGTCCATGGCTCCTCCGAGTTTGACGAATTATATGTCCAATTTACGGGAATGAGAACCTTTCGCCTCTTCCATAACGGACGGTTGATCCTGCCCGATACAACGTCACCTCCCCCGCGCCAAGCGCCTGCCATCTGCTGCCCATGTCACTCAGCATCCCAGTGGATTCATCTATCCCGATCAAAACCGAGCCTGGCAATAGCTGTGCAAGCTGCTTCGCCCATGCCTTCCCAAAATTATTGTGGTGAGGTAGCACACAGGCATTTGGGATCAAATTCAACCCGCGCAGTAATTTCTTTTCGTACGGGTCATAATAATGTTCACACAACACCATCGCTCCCGCGCTGCTGCCCGCGATGACCGCGCCTTGTTGATGCGCATCCAACGCGGCCTGCCAGCAGGCGCTGTTTGCAAGAGTCTCTTCCAAAAAGTGGGGAAACCCTCCCAGTAAATAGATCAGGCGCGAGGTCCGAATGGAGGCGGCGAGGGAAACGTCATTTGCAGTTTGCGAGTCGATCACATCCGCAACGAAAACATTTTTTGCGCCCAGGCTTTGAAACCAGCGCACGCCGTTATTCCCGGCGCGTTTGTAATTGTTGTCCGGCGCGGCGGCAGTGGGAAGAATGCAGATCGGCGCATCAACCCCGCCCGCCAATTCAATCGCGCGCAAATCAGGCGCAGACATTTTTCCATTAAACTCCGCGCCGCCTGCAAGAAATAGAAAGCCCATCGTCAGGAGTTGAACGTATCCAGCGCTTCCTGCAAGGTTGGGTAGATGGGAATGTTTTGCAGGAACCCGGCGATGCTCAAGACATAATGAACCCGCGACGAAGGACACGCCAATTTAAAATAAGGCGACTTGTACGTTTCATCCGAATGGTCAACATGCCAGGTTTGCGCCTCTTCATTGGGCGTGAACATTTTATAAATGGTATGCAGGGCGCGCAGGCCGGCGCTGGTGACCATTTCCACGCCATGCAGGTCAATTAACAAAAAACGCGCGCCAGCATCCAATACTGCGCGCGCATGGTCAACGGCCTGGGTTTCAGTCTGTCCATCCAGGTGGCCTTCAAAATACAAAACCGCTACAGGGCCTTCGGTCTTCGTGATCTTAAGCAGGCTGGTCATTTACATACCTCCAGGGCAGGAACATCTCTGGAGTCGATCAGCTCACCGTCCTGTGGATGCTGATCGGCATTTCAGGCAGCAAACTGCCTGACTCCAGAGTCTTTCGTGAACTACTGATTATACAATGACAAATTAATTACTGACGTTACGCACCGTCCCGAAGGTTTGGACTACAAACCAGCTTGATTTACGAGAACCTTCGGGACGTTTCGCGTAAGGTGAGTTAATTATTCCCCGCGTTCCACCGTCACGCGCATTTCAACGCCGTCTGTGCTGATGTCGATCCAGCCGCTGCGATCCGTCCGCAATAACGAATAGCCATCCAGAGAATCCAACACATCCTGCGAGGGCAGGCCGTTCGGGTCGCCGGCGGCCACGCTCAACACAATCAACTGCGGATTCAAATTCTCGAAAATATCGGGCGGGTTCGAGGGCGCGTAGCCCGCATCGGCAAGCAGGAGCACATCCACCTTGCCAATGGCATTCCCAAACTCAAGCGACTCAAGCGTCCCTTCGCTGAGGCCGATGGGAAGCAATGCGCGGAAATTTCCATATTGGATGAGAAGCACGCTTCCCTTCGGACCTGCGGCCTGCACCTCGATCAATGCGCCGCCGCCCAGCTCGAGCCTTTGTCCCGCTTCCGCACGGCTGACGGGGATTCCTTCGGCTGCGAAATATTCATCCAGCAAGCGGGACGAGAAGGAGGCTTGCACGTTGCCGCTCCACAAAATATTATCGGGCGAATAGCGTTCGATCACACGCGGCAAGGCGGAGAGTTGTTCCTCCTGCGCGGATGCGATGATGAGCCAGTCCAATTTGGGAGAGAAGAACGGGAGTCTTCTGCCAAGTTCGTCCGATAACTCAGAAACGCTCGCGCCGCCGTTGATCAGAATGTTCCTGCCTTCAGGCGTTTGAATCAAAACCGCATCTGCCGAGCCGACTTCAAGGAAGGTGATGTGAAACTGCCCGTCGCCTGCTGTGGATGCAGAGCGCCATAACACCACCATGCACACGAACATGGACGCGAGGGTCAATGTCAATGCAACGGCTCGAAGCGAACCTGCCAGGGATTGGAGTCTGCTTTTAATGGCCGGCCAGTTGAAGGTCACAGCAAGAAGCGCGATGTAAAACGAGGCCACAATCCAGATGGATGAATCGCCGAGAAAGATCATCCCGTTGGGCACACTATCAAAAAATTCCACAACACGGATGGTGTACGCGGCGAAGGGCCAGGCAATCCACGCGATGAGTTGACCGATGGGCTGAATGATAAGGCTGGTGAAAACCGCCAGCCCGCCGACGACCATCACTGCGGGTTGAACGGGCAGGATGAACGGGTTGGCGATAAATGAAATGAGGGAAATGCGTTTGAAATGATAGGCCATGATCGGAATGGTTGTCAGTTGAGCTGCCAGGGTGAGGATGACGTTTTCATTGACGATGCGGGTGAACACACTTGTATCATGTTTTGAAATTTTGGCAATGAGGTTGCTGGTGAAATTCGAGAACGGTTCGGCGTACAGGATGAGGCCCAGCGTGGCGAAGAACGAAAGTTGAAAGCCCACATCCCAAATCACCAGCGGGTTGATGAGCGCCATGACAAGAGCGACTACCATGAGCGCGTTCATGCCCATGTTGCGCCTGCCAAGCTGACGCGCGAGCAGGGATATACTGCCCATGAAAGCGGCGCGCATCACCGCCGCGTCCCCGCCGACGAGGAAAGCATACATAAAGATGCCAACGACTGCGATTACCGCGCCGAGGCGTTCGTTGGTAAGCCGTTTGAACATGGAAAAGAAAATACCTGCGATGATGGCGATATTAAAACCCGATATGGCAATGATGTGCGCCGTGCCGGTATTCTTGAAGACGTTCTGTAATTCACGCGTGAGTCCCGTATCCACGCCGAATAAAATGCCCGCGAATAACGAGGCTTCGGGGTCGTGATACAGGCGGTACGTTTTTTCGAGCAATTTTGATTTTAGTTTGTACACCGGGCGGAAGAAAATATTGCCGTTGTTGCCCGGCAGTTCCGTCACCTCGGCGGTGGGCATGTACGAATGAATGCCGTCGCGCGCGAGATAATCACGGTAGAAAAATTCTTCATTTTCAGGCGGGGTTTTTAATTGTCCGCGCACCCGCACGCGCTGGCCGTATTCATAAACCTGGTTTTTGGGCACACGCACGAGGATGAAGCCAGAGACGGGCAGGTTGCCATCGCCGGTGTCCACGGCTTCGGTTTTGAGTTTGAGATTGGTGTAATTGTCGCGGTAATCGGGCGGTTCTGTGAGCGAGCCTGTAATTAGTAATTCGTAATTGCGGTCGTTGTAAAAAGCGATGTGGAAGGCGTCAATGTTCGGCTGGCGGAATTGATAGTAGGCAGAGCCGAGGAAGAGGGTGGTTAAAAGGATGAAGGAGAATGGAGGGATGCGTGTTGCGTGTTGCGTCTCTTCGGCTGCACTCAGCGCAGGGTTGCGAGAACGAAGAAGGAGGAAGAGGAGAAAGAAGACAACTGCAATTAGAATCCATGCCCAGATGGGGAGAGAGACGAGGCTGGCGAGCACGATCCCTGCAAGGAAGGATAGGGAAATCCATGTCAATGGCATGGGGAGGATTTTACATTAGATTGGAATGTTTTTTTCAAAATAGAACGCGGACGAGCGTTTCGCAGTCCGCGTCCTAAAACAAAATGTCAAGTCGCGAGCCAGGATTTATTCAGAGGATTCGCAGCTATCGTAGTTATGGTACTGGAGAATCCATTGGTATGAAGTATTCGATAATCAACTGTGGTCGATTCGCGGCTCCAGCATCACCGCTGCTGAATGTAAAGTAATCCGCCCCCAAATCATTGTTGTCGTCGGTGGTAAAGCGCAGGCGGAATTGAGTTGTGCCCGTGAGATTGATATTCGAAATCCCCGCGGCATTTAATGCGGTGTTATACCAATTGCCAACAGGAGTCTCATTGAATGTCGCCACAGAAGCCTGGCTTGCAGCCGCCTGGAAATCGTTAGTTGTCAGGCCAACACTGGAACTGAAATATGGCTTGCGGATGTCAACAGCCAAACTGCCAAGCGCAGTGAATGGGTTTGAACCAATCCCGCCTTGTTTCTGTATTTTGAGCGTAACAGAGGTGATGACTACCCAATCTGGCAGGCTGGACGTATCAAAATGAAGGATGGCGCGATATTGTTTGTTCGCCGCATCATCACCGAGAATAAAAGTAGTGACCGTGCTGTTTAAGGAGCCGCCCACTCCACTGGTTTCTGTGGACTCCAAAACCCAGCCATCATTGACGCCGACAGATTTAATAATCAATGTAGTGGTTTTATCCACTGTGTAAACCTCACCTGTGATGAAATTACCGTTACCTGCGCCTATACCTCCAAGCGGACTTAACCCGGCATCGAGAATGCTGTCATTATCTATTACGTCAAGCCGAATCGTCCCGTCATATACGCCGGTGTATACCGACACGGTATAGACACTGCCTGAACCGCTGACATCGCTCACAAATGCGCCAGTGACACCTGTGACAGCAAGCGTAAAATCGCTGAAATCCACGTTTGTCACAGCCTCAGAGAACGTGACCGTGAAATCCACGTTGGGCAGGCTGGTCGGGTTGGAATTGGCGCGAACGCTGGAAATAACCGATGGCGGGACTTTGTCAACCGTATAAACTTCACCTGTGGTGAAATTGCCATTGCCTACGCCAGTTCCTCCGAGCGGATATAACATAACATCCAAAATGCTGTCATCGTCTAATAGATCAAGGCGGATGGTTCCATTCCCTGCGCCTGTGTTCACGGTCACTGTGTAGACGCTTCCTGAACCAGTGATACTGGTCACGGTCGCGCCTGTAACACCTGTGGCATTGGGGGTGAAGTCATCTGTATCCACACCTGTCACAGATTCTGAGAATATAACCGTAAAATCCACGCTTGACCCGCTGGTGGGATCTGGGAATGCGCGGGTGACGGATAGAACGCTTGGGGATAAAGTGGTCTCATTATCCAGTGTATAAGCGGCAACCAGCCTAGCTGACCAGTAGTTGACGAAATTAGTTTCTGTGATGGCATCTTTCGCAATTACACGCCGGACAAATGTCCCCGAACCATCATTTTGGAAAATGAGAGAAAGATCATTCCCAATTTGCCAATCGGTCAGGCTGAAAATCGGGTTTATGCTGTTTGCAAGATTGGGAGTGGTTCGCTTTCCTCTCCATTGCCAGGTATCATATGTATTGCCGTTAACACTTCCGTCTATTTTCCATGGAACCAAAGTTGTGAGATCGTTCGTACGATCTGCCGGTGTATTAGTTGGCGAAAAATCTAATGGATTGGCGCTGTTCTCCGCAGAAATTTGTAAAGATATGGGAGCATAACCAGGAGCAAGTGGGTCCACCCCATAATTGCCATCTGTTGTAAAAGTGACATAAGCGTATTTAATCTGCGCCTCATATGGGATTTGAATGTCTCTAAAAAGGAAACCACTAGTAACATTGCCGCCATTTAGACAACCACCAAGATAGTTCCTCTGATTATCCCAATTGGTATAAAGGCAAGGGTTGGCCGGGTTTCCGCCCGCATCATCGACGGGTGAGGTTATTTCAGTTTTGATGGGAAGATGTCCATCGCTTTGCTCAATATGGATGAAACGAAATTCACTTTTTTCAGGATCGAATGCAGCAAAGTTTATATATGGTCTTATATCGTCTGGCGAATGAGTGGCTACTTGAGGTGGATAAGAGTCTTTAGAGCTGAAAAGGGTTCAGTTTAAGGTGGAGTGA
>CAKKRM010000318.1 GCA_919902735.1 Anaerolineales bacterium
CTTCACTACGCTTGATCCAATCCGCATACTGAGCCTGCACTTCTTCCTTGCGTTGCTTTGAAATTGCCAATGGTTATTCACCTCCTTTCAATATAAAAGTCTTTGCCACTTACGCAGGCAAAGACTTTTAGTCCCCGGAGGGAATCAACGCGGGTGCGCTGAATTTTTCTATCAGTCTCCACCTGAGCGGGAAATTAAGTTCCACAGGAAGGTTGAGTAGGCGATGTTTTTGCCGTATCGAAACCTGTATTCGGAACACCCGCCTTCATCGGCGAAGTGGATTTTTAGGGGTAACGAGTATTAATTTACTCGGCGCCTTGCATGTGTTCGCTGGGATCGGCCTTTACGCCGGGTCCCATGGTGGTGGTGACGGTAATGCGCTTCACGAAGTTGCCCTTCGCGCCCGACGGACGGGATTTATTTACCGCATCCACCAAAGCCACATAATTCTCAAAAAGTTTATCGGCATCAAACGAAACCTTGCCAATGGAAACATGAATGTTATTGGTCTTGTCAAGACGATACTCTACACGCCCAGCCTTGGCTTCCTTGATGGCGCGCTCCATATCCTGCGCAGCAACAACAGTACCAGCCTTCGGGTTCGGCATGAGGCCGCGTGGGCCAAGAATACGACCCAAACGCCCCACCTTCCCCATCGCATCGGGTGTGGCGATGGCGACATCAAAGTCAAGCACGCCGCTTTCGATTTTCTTCATGGTCTCATCGTCATCGGCAACGAGGTCAGCGCCGCCCGCGCGAGCTGCTGCTGCGCCTTCACCCTGGGCAAAAACCAGCACGCGGACTGTCTTACCGAGGCCGTGAGGGAGTACAACTACATCACGCAATTGCTGGTCCGCCTGACGTGAATCAAGCGTAGTGCGCATGTGAACTTCTACAGTCGCATCGAATTTGGTTATCGAGGTTTCTTTTGCAAGGGCAACTGCCTCGCGGGCAGGGTATACCTTGTCAACATCAACTTTGGCGGCAGCCGCCGTATATTTCTTTCCATGTTTGGTGGTCATTTTATCCTCCGTGGTGCAAGCGGACGGCGCAAAGCCATCCTCCCACAAAATTAGTCGGTTACCGTAATACCCATCGAGCGGGCGGTGCCTTCAACCTGTTTCATCGCGCCTTCAAGGCTGATCGCGTTGAGGTCTTTCATCTTCAACTCGGCAATTTCCTTCACCTGGGCGCGGGTTACCTTGCCAACCTTTTCCTTGTTCGGAACGCCAGAGCCCTTTTCAACCTTTGCAGCCTTGCGAAGCAAAACCGCGGCAGGCGGGGTGCGAAGCACAAATGTAAATGATCCATCGGTATAGATGGTGATCTCAGCGGGAAGAGTCTCGCCCGGGCGGTTGGATGTGCGGGCGTTATATTCCTTACAGAAGGCCATGATGTTGATACCATGGCTTGCCAGCGCAGGGCCGACGGGAGGCGCAGGATTTGCCTTGCCAGCCTCAAGCTGAAGACGAACGATTGCTTTTAACTTCTTTGCCATTTTGACTTAACTCCTTTGTGGTTTTAGCGGGTCATTTGGGAGACCCTCCCACCGCATCAGGCTTAAACGGAAGCCTGCTACTGTCCAATTGGGTTTCGACGCCGCTTCGGCATCACTTTACTTACGCTTTCTCAACCTGGAGGAAATCCATATCCACAGGTGTTTCACGTCCGAAGAAGCTCACCATCACACGCACCTTGGTACGCTCCATATCGATTTCAGCAACCATGCCGCGGAAGTCGTTGAACGGCCCATCCACAATGCGGACGCGCTCACCCACTTTGAATGTAACCTTGACCGTGGGCGCTTCGGCTTCCATGCGCTTGACGATCTGCGCAACTTCCTCAGGGCGCAAAGGTGTGGGGTTGTTGCCCATACCCACGAAACCTGTCACACCAGGGGTGTTGCGAACCACGTACCAGGAATCTTCCGAGAGAGCCAGGTTCACAAGCACGTACCCAGGAAAAATGTGGCGTTCCACCGTACGGCGCTTGCCGTCTTTGACTTCGATTTCTTCCTGGGTGGGAATGACCACATCAAAGATCTTATCCTTCATGCCCATGGTCTCGATGCGCTGCTCAAGGTTATGACGGACTTTGTTTTCGTACCCTGAGTAACAGTGGATCACATACCAGGCGGGACCTTCAACAACCGCTTCAACGGGGGGCAGATCGGTGGGAATCTGCGTCTCGGAGCGGGGAGCAGGTTTCGGGTCCGAAGAGGAAGCGGAATCACCCGCAGGAGCAACCTGCTCCTCGGATTTTTCTTCCATCGGTTCCTGTTCAATCTGCTCTTGCGGTTCCGGTAAATCCATCAGATCCTCAATTCAAACTAAATACCAAGCACTAGGCCCAGCAACTCACTGGCAAGGTAGTCCATACCTGCAAGGAAGATACCCACAACAACCATCACGGCTAAAACAAGCCCGGTCAGTCGTTTTGCTTCAGGCCAGGTCGGCCAGCTCACCTTGCGCAGTTCTCCCGTGGTCTCACGGAAGTAACGCTGGATGGCGTTCTCGGTTTTCTTGACTTTCTTTGCTTTCTCAGCCAAGGGAATACTCCTTCTTTCGTTTTACGGCTAAAACGCCGCCTGCTCTTGCGAAGACGGCGTTCTGCCTCAGGCAGGCCAGGTAGGAATCGAACCCACAACCGCTCGTTTTGGAGACGAGTGCTCTGCCAATTGAGCCACTGGCCTAAGTCAGGGTAGGGACAAGCCCCACCCCTACAAACTACTTCGTTTCGCGATGCACTGTGTGTTTGCGGCAGCGCGAGCAGTACTTGTTGAACTCCAGCCGATTGGGATCGTTGCGGCGATTCTTTTCGGTGGTGTAATTCCGCTCTTTGCAGTCATTGCATTGAAGCGTAATGACTGGGCGGACATCTTTCTTCTTGGAAGCCATCTTACTACCTTAACTTTCTAGTTTTACTTGTGTCACCCTGAGCGACAGCGAAGGGTCTCATACAAACTAATAGATTCTTCGCTGCGCTCACATCGTCCCGTTGTTCTTCGGGAGAATGACAGCAATAAAGATTACTCGATGATCTTGGTAACGACACCCGCGCCGACGGTGAGACCGCCTTCACGA
>CAKKRM010000319.1 GCA_919902735.1 Anaerolineales bacterium
ATATTGATAAAGCATGGCAGGCGGTTCAATCCGCACAGAAGCCGCGCATCCATACTTTTCTTGCGACTTCTGAAATTCACATGAAGCACAAGTTGAAAATGGATCCCGAAGATGTGATCCAGCGTGTGGCGGAGATGGTTGCGTATGCAAAGACATTGTGCGCGGATGTGGAATTTTCGCCCGAAGACGCGGGACGCTCTGACCCAGAATTTTTATATGTTGTGCTGGGTGAAGCGATCAAAGCGGGCGCGACCACGTTGAATATTCCTGACACGGTGGGGTACACCACGCCCGATGAATTTTATAAATTGATTGACGGCATTATCAAGCACACGCCTGGGATGCACGATGGCATCACGGTTTCTGTGCATTGCCATGATGATCTGGGACTCGCAACTGCGAACACGCTGGCGGGCATTCAAGCGGGCGCGCGCCAGGCCGAAGTGACCATGAATGGAATCGGCGAACGCGCGGGCAACACATCGCTTGAAGAAGTTGTGATGGCGTTGAAGACCCGCCACCCTGTTTTTCAACTTGAAACGGGAATCGAGACAACGCAAATTTTACGCATGAGCAAACTTGTCAGCAACTACACAGGTATGGTTGTGCAGCCGAACAAGGCGATTGTCGGCGCGAATGCGTTCGCGCATGAAGCGGGCATTCATCAGGATGGAATGTTGAAGCACCAGACCACTTATGAAATTATGCGCCCCGAAGATGTGGGTGTGAATCAAACTAAGTTGGTGTTGGGAAAACATTCGGGTCGCGCTGCGCTGCGAAACCGACTCGCTGAAATGGGACACTCGCTTGATGAAGTTGAGCTCGATAAAGCCTTTGCGCGTTTCAAGGAATTGGCGGATCGCAAAAAAGTAATCACCGATCTCGATCTTGAAGCCGTGATCGCCGATGAATTTTATAAACCGCGCGATGTGTATTTGCTCAACGGAATGCAAGTGACGAGCGGCACGATGGGAATGCCCACCGCCACCGTCCGCTTGCGAGGACCCGATGGAATCGTTCACACTGTCGCCGCGATTGGCACGGGTCCTGTGGATGCGACCTATAAAGCGATTGACATGATCGTCAACGTGCCATGCACTTTGCTGGAGTTCAACATCCACGCCATCACCGAAGGCATTGACGCGCTCGGCGAAGTGACTGTCCGCATTCAAAGCGAGAGCAGCGCCACGATGATGGATCCGCAAAGCGAAGTGGAATACATCCGCGTGTACGGCGGTCACGGCGCGGACTCGGATATCATCGTCGCCAGCGCGAAAGCCTATATCAACGCGCTGAACAAACTCATCATCGCGCAGACCGAAGGGACTGAAAAAGTGAAGAACGACTTCGGTGTGATGCTGGGATAAGGCAGTAAACAGTAAACAGTAAACAGTAAACAGTAAACAGTAAACAGTAAACAGTAA
>CAKKRM010000320.1 GCA_919902735.1 Anaerolineales bacterium
TAATTAATTCGCGTGAATTAGCGACATTGTGCCCGTAGAGTAAATTCGCGGCTGGCTTTTAGAGTTTGCGTAAATCCTAAACAAACAAAAAAAATCCGCCATCGCAATGATGACGGATTTTTTTGTTTGCAAAGACGCTTACTTCTTCTCTGCGGCTTCATCTTCCTTCTTGCCACGCTCCACACTGATCTCGGGAGCGGCGGCTTCAGAGCCAGGAACGGCAGCCACAACATCCGCCGCTTCTTCCTTGGCAGAAGTGGCGACGGCAATCATTTCATCTTCATCGTTCAAGATGCGGATGTTTTCAGAAATTACCATATCGCGGACGCGAATACCGTTACCGATCTGCTGGAGCGCGGAAATATCCACGGAAATGCGTTCGGGCAGGTCGGTGGGCAGACATTCCACTTCCAACTTTTCGATATTCTTCACCAGCACACCGTTGAAATCCTTCACCGCGCCGGAAACGCCCACAAACTCGAGGCGAACGGTCGCGCGAATTTTTTCCTTGAGGTCCACAGCCAGAAAATCAACATGCGTGAGATTGCCTTTGATAAAGTTGCGCTGTCGTTCGCGAACGAGCGCAGGATATTCCTTGCCATCCAGGTCAATCGTGACAAGGCTGGAGGATGTGAGCTTTGCCATGGCGAGGCTGGCGGCATGTGCATCCAATGAAATCGCAATCGGCTCCAGGTGACGGCCATAAATCACCGCAGGCAATTGCCCCTCGCGGCGCATGGCTTTCACCTGCTTGCCGGTCACATCACGTTTTACAGCCTTAAATACAACTTTTTCCATCGTTACTCCTCGGGCGCCTCTCACCGTGCAATTCACGGTTACCTTCACCCTATGAAATGAAATTCTGAAAAGCGGCCGCGCCGCTGAACATTCAAATAATTTTTGCGCTTTGTGCAGAAAACGCGCCTCCACTGCGGAGGCGCAAATTCGACAACGGCTTGGATTTTATACGGAGGAGGGGGTTTCGTCAAGGAAAAGCCAGCCGTCATTCATGGCTGTAGCAAAGTCAGGAAAATCTTAGCGCGAAATACGCGAAATTGGCGAATGGACGCGAAAAAGGAAAAATTCGCGCTCTTTCGCTTTTTTCGCGGCGTTCGCGTTAAAACGACGCCATGAATTCAGAACCACGTCAAGCGACTTTGCAACAACCATAAGCCGTCATTGCGAGGGCGATGCATTTTCGCCCGAAGCAATCTCCCGCATTCCCTTCGCCACTCCCAGCGAATTCTCATCCCCCCGCCCCTCCAACTCGCGGATGATGTTCGCATGGTCTTCCTCGTTTCGGTTTTGGCTGAGTTTATACCCTGCATCAATCCGTGTCACATCCAGCGCGAAGCCAAAGACCCCTTTCATCTCTTTTTGGACAAATTCCTCTGGCAGATTTTCCAGGCGATAGGAAGCTCCCGCCTCATGTCTCCCGACGAGGCTGCTCAACAACGAGCGCAGTTCCCTCCCCTCCACAGCGCGGACTCTTCCATATACATGCACCATCATGTAATTCCAGGTCGGCACGTTGACATGGTTGTACCAGCGCGGCGAAATATACGTGTGCGCTCCCTGAAAGATGAGCAACACCTCCTGCCCGCCAAAACTCCCCCACTGCGGGTTCGCGCGGGACATGTGCCCCAAGATTGTGAGCGCGCCATCTTCACCCGCAATGATTTCAACAGGCAGATGGGTTGCAACCAGCTTTTCCCCATCATGGCTCACCAAGGCGGGGAAGCTATTCTGTTTCAGGAACTCGATGATCTTTTCACGGTCTTCTTCACGGTAAAGTTTTGGAATGTGCATGTAAGTTTTCCTTGAGGGCTAAAGTTTCGTCTCCCAATGTTTCAGATTATACTTGCGTTCGTCACTGCGAGCGCATGACGCAAAGCAGTCTCCAATGGCAGGCTGGAGATTGCTTCGGGGCGAACGCCCTCGCAATGACGCATAGCGATAACAACCCCAGGAGCTCAAAATGGACACAACGATTGAAAGCATCTCCGCGCTGGAAATTCTCGATTCGCGCGGCAACCCCACCATAGAAGTGGAAGTGGTTTTAATGGATGGCGCATGGGGGCGCGCAGCCGTTCCCTCAGGCGCATCCACTGGCGAGCATGAAGCATTGGAGATGCGCGATGGCGACAAGCAGCGCTATCTTGGCAAGGGCGTATCGAAAGCAGTGGCAAATGTCAACGGCGTGATCGCAGAATCCCTCTTCGGCTGGGATGCCTCCGAGCAGAAGGCCATCGACGCTGAATTGCTCTCGATGGATGGCACGGCTAACAAATCCAAGTTGGGCGCGAACGCGATTTTGGGAGTCAGCCTTGCAGTAGCCAAAGCCGCCGCGAATTCATTTGGTATGCCTTTATACCGCTACCTCGGCGGCGTGTATGCGCACATTCTCCCCGTCCCGATGATGAACATCATGAACGGCGGGGCGCACACAAGCTGGCAAAGTACCGACATGCAGGAATTCATGGTGATGCCCTTCGGCGCGCCATCTTTCTCCGAAGGTTTACGCTGGGGTGCGGAAATTTACCACGCCTTGAAATCCGTGTTAAAGGAAAAAGGATATGGCACACTCGTCGGCGACGAAGGCGGATACGCTCCCGCGCTCAAAGCCAATAACGAAGCCATTGAATTGATCCTCGCCGCGATTGAAAAAGCTGGCTTCAAAGCTGGCCGCGGACAGCAAGTTGCCATCGCGCTCGATCCTGCCGCATCCGAACTTTATAATGAGAAAACCAGGAAGTACAACCTCCGCAAAGAAGGCAAGGAATTGACTGGCGAGCAGATGGTTGAGTTCTGGGCCAAATGGGTCAAGGACTATCCCATCGTTTCCATCGAAGACGGCCTCGCGCAGGATGATTGGGATGCCTGGAAGTTGATGGTGAAAACTGTCGGCGATACATGCCAGATCGTGGGTGATGATCTTTTGGTGACGAATCCTGAGCGCGTCCGCAAGGCGATTGCTGAAAATGCGGCGAATGCCCTGCTCGTAAAAGTGAACCAGATCGGTTCATTGAGCGAGACCATCGAAGCGGTTGACCTTTGTCAGCGCGCGGGCTGGCGAGCGGTTACATCTCATCGTTCCGGCGAGACCGAAGACGCCACCATCGCGGACCTGGCAGTTGCTCTCAACACCGGGCAGATCAAAACGGGAGCCCCCGCCCGCTCTGACCGAGTAGCGAAATACAACCAACTCCTGCGCATCGAAGCAGAGTTGGGAACGGAAGCAAGATACGCAGGCTGGGATGCCTTGAAGACAAAATAAAAAAAGAGGCTGTTCACTTTTGAACAGCCTCTTTTTTTTTCTTTTTTTTTGATTCACTACCGAGCAATCCTGCAATGGAATGCAGGCTTCAGTCTGCAATTTTGCAGACGCAAAGCGGACTGAAATCGGCGCTGCGGAGCAAAAATTTGTTGCTACTCCACCGTGATCGTCACAACATTACTCTTTACAACCTCGCCGCTCGTGGTTACGCCTTCTGCCCAGAAGCGATGCTCACCAATGGATAACACCCACCAGGTTTGGTATGGCGGCGCGGAGAGGGTTGCCAGGGGGATGCCGTCTACGAAGAAGGTGACTTGCGCGAGGATGGAATCTGTCAGTGTGGATAATGCCAATTGTTGGGCAAGCAGGTCCAGGTCAGGGGTGATGCGATAGGTTGTGTTATCCGTTGGGGATGTGAGGGTTAATCCGCTGTTTGCATTTTCATCATCCAATAAAGGCAGGCCTTGTGAACGCGCCCACTCATGCGCTTCAATGGGAATATCCAAAACGATTTCGCCAGTGGATGAAAATTGATAAAAAGTATCGAAGGCTGTGGGCGGTGTGCCTGCGATGAACCATTCCGTTTTTATGTGCGGGCAGGCTGAAGTGGGAAGCAGGCCTGAGAAGTCGCAGATTTCAACCTGTATCAAGCCGTGGGGCTGGGTAAAAATCTTATCGGCGCGGCCTTGCAAAATGGAGCGCATGGTTTCATGCCAGATGGGAGCCGCGCCCGTCAGCCCTGTGACGTTGTGCATGGCTTGATAATTGCTGTTGCCCACCCAGACGCCCACCAGCAAATCGGGTGTGTAACCGATGGTCCAATTGTCGTGGAAGTTTGTGGTGGTGCCGGTTTTCACGGCGGCGGCGCGGTCAATTTTTAAAACGCTGTTGAGGCCAAAGCCTGTCGAGCGGGCGCGGTCATCGCTGAGAATATCGGAGATGAGCCAGGCCACACGCGGGTCAACGATTTGAAGCGCGGAATTGGTTTGCGGTTTATATAAAATATTTCCATCGGCGTCGTGAATATCCAAAATAAATGTGTTGCCCGTGTAGCTGCCATTATTTGCAAAAACCGCATACGCGCGCGATACCTCAAGCAGATTCATTTCGCCGCCGCCCAACGCCAGCGAGAGATCGTATTGTTGAGGCTCGTATAAAGATTTTATGCCGAGGCGGTTTGCCAGCGCGATCACATTTTCAATGCCGACATTTTGCAGGGTCAGCACGGCAGGCACGTTCAAGGAAGAAGCCAGCGCCTCGCGCATAGAAACGAAGCCATGCTCCCTGCCGTCATAATTTACCGGGCTGTAGGGTTGTCCGTCTTTCGTTGTGAATTTCGTATTCACATCCAAAATGGATGTGGCCGCTGTGAAAGGCTGCGCGCGCGTTGGGTCGAGCGCGGCGGCGTAGATGATGGGCTTGAACGCGGAACCCGATTGCCTCGGCGCAGTTGCCATATTGAGCGCGCCATAAATGGATGAGTCGAAGTAATCCGCGCTGCCGACCAGCGTGAGGATTTCGCCCGTCTGCGGGTGGATGACAACCAGCGCGGCATTATTAACGTTGGGGTTGATTCCGCCTTCGAGGGGCTTGAACAGCGCGATGCGCCTTTTTACGATCTCTTCCGCAAGGCGCTGCATGTTTAAATCCAGCGTGGTGCGGATGACAAGGCTTTGGTTTGTATTTACTGCGCCCGAAGCAAAGAGTTCGTCCAGTTGATCCTTGACCATCCATATAAAATGTGGAGCTTCGATGGGATACGGCGCGGGGTTGTAGCTCAGCGGCGCATTTTCTGCGTCCAGCCTTTGCGCGGAGGTGATGAATCCATTTTTCTCCATCAACCCCAACACCACCCGCTGACGTTCCAGCGCAAGGTCGGGATTCGTAAATGGATTATAGATTCCAGGAGTTTGCGGCAAGCCAGCCAGCAACGCGCATTCAGGCAAAAGCAAATCAGAAGCGGGCTTGCCAAAATAAGTTTGCGATGCGGCTTCGATTCCGTACGCCATGCCGCCGTAATAAATTTGGTTGAGATACAGCGCGAGGATTTCATCCTTGGAATAGGCGCGAGTTAGTTGCCACGCCAAAACGGTCTCGCGTAACTTACGGCGCAAGGTTCGTTCCGTCACTTCTTCGCCCAATAACAAAGTACGCGCCACTTGCTGGGTGATGGTGCTTCCGCCTGAAAGAGTCTCGCCGCCGCGCAGGTTGATCCACACTGCGCGGATGATGCCGCCAGCGTCCACGCCGGGGTTTTGATAAAAATTTTTATCCTCCACCGCAATCGTGGCGTCTTTCATGCACTGCGGAATATTCTCCACTGCCAGCGGGGCATTCCGTCCGCCCGCGGTTGGGATGATCTCGTAGAGCAATCGTCCACTGCGGTCAGTGATTCTGACGCTGGGTTGGTTTAGGTTTTCAGGCAGGGATGTGATGGCGGGCAGGTCGTGGAAGAGGTAAATGAGAAAAACAGAAAACAACAAGAGCGCGAGTAACAAGAAACGAGAGAACCTGGAATTCAGCACAATATGCATGGTGCAATTATATGTCTTTATTGGGAGTGCTATAATCGCCGAGTATACAAAGGAACATAAAATGGAAACCAGCGAATCACAAATATACAATCGCCCTGCAGAAATTCTGCAAAAGTTGATTCAGTTCAACACCACCAACCCGCCAGGGAATGAAGCGGAATGCATGGCTTACATTCGAGGGTTGTTATTCGATGCGGGCATCGAATCTACAATTTTGGAAAAGACGCCCAACCGCCCCAACCTGGTCGCGCGAATTAAGGGCGCGGGCAAGGCTGCGCCAATTCTGTTGTACGGCCATGTGGATGTGGTTACGACTGAAAACCAGCAATGGGATCATCCGCCCTTCGAGGGCAAACTGGCGGATGGCTTTATTTGGGGACGCGGCGCGCTGGACATGAAAGGCGGCGTGGCGATGATGTTGGCCGCCTTCCTGCGCGCAAAAGCCGAAGGGTTGCAACTGCCCGGGGATGTGGCGCTGGCAATTGTCAGCGATGAAGAAGCGGGCGGCGATTTCGGCGCAAAATTCCTCGTGGAAGAACATCCAGAATTATTCAAAGACATCCGCTACGCAATCGGTGAGTTTGGCGGGTTCACATTGCAGGTTGGCAAAAAGCGTTTTTATCCGATCATGATCTCGGAGAAACAAATCTGCTGGATGAAGGCCACCGTGCGCGGGCAGGGCGGGCATGGCTCCATGCCTGTGCGCGGCGGCGCGATGGCGAGGCTCTCGAAGCTGCTCAGGCAGTTGGATGAAAACGATACGCCCGTGCATGTCACTCCCCCGGCGCGCATGATGATCGAAGCAATGGCTTCGGCGCTTGGCGGCGCGCAAGGGTTGTTGTTTGGAAAGTTGAACAACCCCGCGATGACAGCGTCTATTTTAAATTTACTTGGCGCGCGCGGACGAATTTTTTATCCGCTGTTTCACAACACGGTCAGCCCCACAATTTTACATGGCAGTCACAAGATCAATGTGATTCCAGGTGAAATTTCTGTGGAGTTGGATGGCCGTCTGCTGCCAGGGTTCAAGCCGCAGGATATGATCCGTGAACTGCGCCCAATTATCGGAAATGATGTCGAGCTTGAGGCGCTCCGTTTCGATGACGGCCCATCCACACCGGATATGGGATTGTTCGACACCCTGGCAGGAATCCTGCGTGAGGCTGACCCTGATGGAATTCCGATCCCTCTCCTTTTGAGCGGCGTCACAGACGGACGGTTTTTCTCCCGCCTCGGCATTCAAACCTACGGCTACCTGTCGATGACCCTGCCTGAAGATTTCAATTTTACACAAACCATTCACGCGGCGAATGAACGCGTCCCTGCGGCGGCGATGGAATTTGGGGCAAACGCAATTTACAAGGCGTTGCAAAGGTTTGGGTAAGATCACAGCTCTCTGTGCCTATAATAGTGAGATACGCGACACCAAACGCCGGCCAGGCGCGCAGATGGTTTTCTGCTCACATACCCCAGGCTTTTGCTATCTTATGTACCCTCTTTTCCTGACTTTGCAATAGCCATGATCTTATGACATTATTCCATTGACAGCCTGCATTCCCATATTTTATAATGTCACAACATAAAGTCATATAAGGAGGGAAACTTGATCGACGACTCCAACTTACAAAAACAAATTTCCCGCCCTTCCAACAAGTTCATGCAGCGCAAGTTACTTTGATTTGCGCCGCCAGACTTGGGTTGTTGTAAAAAAGGAGTCTCACATGAAAAAGTCACAAAATTTCAGCCAGGCGCTAATCCTGTTCCGCACCAATGCCCTCCTGATTTTCGCCCTCGCATTCTTGCTGGCCGCAGTACAGCCAGCCTCCGCGCAAGGGAACACAGTAGGCGAGACGATTTGGTATGTGTCCACTACAGGCAACGACGCCAACTCATGCTCTGCAACCGATGCGCCCTGTCTCACCATCAATGGCGCGATTGCCAAAGCCGTGGATGGGGATACGATTCTGGTTGCTGTTGGAACGTATACTGCTGCTTCCGGCGAGGAAGTTGTGCTGATTAATAAGAGTGTAACCCTCTCCGGCGGATGGGATGAGGCTTTTACCGCGCAAAGCGGAATGTCCACAATTGACGGACAAGAGGTGAGAAGAGGGATTACTGTAACTGCGTCTGTTAATGTAGAATATTTTATAATTCAAAACGGATACGATCCCAACGTAGGAGGTGGAATACTTAATATCGGGCAACTTAATTTAAGTAATTGCAGTGTTATTCACAACTCAGCCGTAAATGGTGGCGGCATAATTAATGGTGGTGCTCTCACAGTTAATAATTGTTCAATTAATTCAAACACAGCAGGCCGCACTGGATGGAGTGGAGGAGGAGGAGGAGGAATCTCAAATGATTTTCAAAAAACTACGACAATAAATAATAGCACTATCAATGGAAACACCATACTAGGAAGCTTTTCAGGAAGCGCTATTCGCAACATGGGAATATTTACTATAAATAATAGTATCATTAGCAATAACACTGGAATTTCAAACGATGGCACAATTTTTACGTCTGATGGTGATGGCACCGCCACTATGACAATAAATAACAGCACGGTTAGTGGAAATACGAGTTTTTTTGGAGGAGGAATCAGACAATATCATAGCACTGTATTAATAAACAACAGTACCGTTACCGGTAATGTTAGCACCTTTTACTCAGGAGGCATTTCCTCTTGCCCGGATGGAGGTTGTTTAGGAGGGGTTACAATAAAGAATAGCATTGTAGCTGGAAACTTTAGTATTAATGATAACGCACCGGATTGCTTAGGTGAAGTTGTTAGTGCTGGATATAACCTGATTGGCAACAAAAATGGTTGCACATTCAATCCAGCCATTGGAGATCAGGTTGGAACAAATGCCAATCCAATTAACCCGTTCTTAGGGCCACTGCAAGACAATGGCGGTCCAACTTTCACTCATGCGTTATCAGGGAATAGTCCTGCACTTAACGCTGGCAACCCAGCAACTCCAGGCAATGGTGATAGCGCCTGCCTGACAACGGACCAACGTGGCATCGTTCGTCCGCAAGGCGGCGTTTGCGATATCGGCGCCTATGAGGGACATTTTACTGCTGTATCAGCAATTAGCCGTTTGGATCCAAGTCCCACTTCGGCTTCGAGTGTGAATTACCTGGTAACCTTTTCAGAATCGGTGACTGGCGTTGACCTTGTTGAACCTTTCAGCGATTTTACCCTAGCCGTCTCCGGTACCACTAGCGCAACCATCACTTCTGTAAGTGGTTCTGACGATACCTACACAGTAACCGTAAACACTGGTTCCGGCAACGGCAATGGCGCTATTCGACTAAAGCTCTTTGACGATGACAGCATTCTGGATTCTTCCAGCAACCCTCTCGGTGGAGTAGGCGCAGGCAATGGCAATTTCACAACAGGTGAAGTATATATCCTGCGCAGAGTCCCAACTACGATCTCTCCCACTGATACAATCATAGACAAAACACCAACATATAAGTGGTCCAAGCTCGGTGGGGCAACAAAATATAAATATGAACTTGCAATAGGCTCAACAATCATCTATACCAAGATTGTTCCAGCCAGCGTATGCGGCGTATCATTGTGCTCCAACACCCCTACAACCACATTGAGCGCCGGCACCTATAAGTGGAGAGTTCGCGCAATGATTGGCGGCGTGTGGAAGGATTTCAGTTCCCACAAAACGTTTAAGCTATTCCCTGCCAAACCCGGTTTCTGGAACAATCCAGGTCTCGAGTTTTATGTGATAAATGCCAGCCCGAAAGTGGACAACTTTGCAATTTACATCCGTGTCAATGGTTGCGGTAATTACAAGATCACACATACACTCCTGGCCACAATCAGCAACAAGCAATTCTCGTTGACTGGCAATTTCTATGCAAACGGTACATTCATCAACCTAACAACCGCACAGGGGACGCTTGGTTTGAGCAGTTTCTACATCCCCGGCTGTGGTTATGTCAGCGGCGGCCCATTCCCATGGACAGCCACCTGGAAAAACGCCAATCAGCCTGATGTGATGCTCAATGAAGGAGACATCCTCGAATTCACGGTTACACCGGAGTTGATCACACCTTTCGAACTCTTCACCATTGACCCTGAAAAATAACCCTCCGAATCAATCAAAAAGCCTGACGAGTACTCGTCAGGCTTTTTGATTTCACTCCACCTTCCCCATTGCCAAAGCAACCACCTGCTCTTGCGACATGAACTGCCCCGCCCCCCAGGCTTGCTCGAAGGATGTATCGCCGAGTTTCTCGCGTATTTTCTTTACGAAATTCTCGTTTTCGGCAAGCGTGGCGGGAGCAATGGGGACACCCAGTTCGCGGCGGATTTTGGCGGCGGCGGCTTCCAACTTGGCGGCCAGCAGGCTGTCGCCAAGATTCTCCATGATCATGGCAATCGCATTCAGAGAGTAGGTCATCCCTTTCAGTTCGCCTAATTGATGGCGGATGAGCAGGCTTTCACGGAGTAATTGCACTGCAGTCTCATCGCGCGCGATGCGGGCTTCACGCAAATCGTGATGATGCAAACCGTCGCCGCCACAGAATTCACCCCGCCTTCATCTCTCCCCGATGGAACATACGCGATGCGAGTCCGCGCCTACAACGCAGACTTCAACCCCGGGAAATTCAGCAAGACAATCCCCTTCACGATAGACACCACGCCTCCTCCCCCGCCGACGCCTGCCAGCCCGGCCCATCAGTCATCCAGCCTGAACCGCCCCACCCTACAATGGCTGTCTGTTGGCGGCGATGCGCAATACCAGATTGAACTCGACAACAACGCGGATTTTTCCAGCCCTGAATTTTCCGAAACAGTCAACAAGACATCCCTCCGAACAAGGTCGCTTGCAAAAGGCATCTCCTATTATTGGCGCATCCGCGCAAAGGATAAAGCCTGGAACTGAAGCGGCTGGTCGGTGAGTTTTATGTTTTTTGTGCCATGAGGCGGGCAAGCAAACAGGACTTTTATAAATTTTGAAGCTAAGATTTTTGTATATGGATTTTCTATTGACAATAATTGCAAAACTGATGTATCATCGACAAAGGATTCAATAGTGTATATCACTTCACCGGCTGGGGGAAATTGTATTTTGAAAACCTGCCAGCAAAAAAATAAAACTCTCATTTATGAAGGGAAGGTCGTATGAGCACAAAACGATTCTTTAACGCAATCGAACAACTTCCACTTGGAAAGTTGCTGAATGCTCTTGTGGTGGTTTCTTTGGTTTTTACCAGTTTTGGGATGCAGGCTGCCCAGGCACGTGAAAAATCCAAACGGCCAATCCAAAATGAAAATGCAAATACAGGGTCTAGTGAGCTAGATAACTACGAGCCACAGGTATTTCATCACCCGGAAGAACGACTTTTTAACAGGGAAGGACCTTCCCAGTCATCCTCGGTCAATTCTTTAAAAAACTCGAGGAATGCCCAGCAATCGGATCAGCCCTTGTTGATATGCACGGATGTGACCTGCGCCAACATTCCACCCTCAGAAGTTGTGACACTTGAATGGGAGGGTCCAGCGGGGACTAATCCATCACGCTGGTTCCGAATCACCTGTTCAACCTGGGGATGTACGCAAAAAGACGTTTATTACAAGATCGTTTATGCGGTTGAGTGGCGCACACTTTACGATCGCGTTGGCACAGCCTCGGCTTTTTTGACCATGCCTTACAAAGGCACAGCTACAGGCGGGGTTTTTGGCGCACCTTGCGGTGTGGGAAAGTCAGGTAGATGCCAAATATCAGCATCCGGGGTGTTTCCGAAAGAATTTATCTACCCTGACCCAAATAGAAATAGCCATTTTTATGTTGAGGCAAGGGGAGGCGCAGGAGAGGCATATGAGTATGAATATCATCAATGGTTTATTCAAGTGTCTTTTAACCCTGACTTGCTATCAAATAATATTAGCACATTTTGCAACGATGGGTGTAACGCGGAAAGCAGCGCACAAGGATATATCGGCGGCCCAATCAACACAAATTCTGGAACTTTTATCTACCCTGTGGACGCGCTTTCCATCCCAACAACAGCCGGGAATTTGAGCTTCAAACACAGCTATGTTTCCTCGGCAAAAAATATTTATACGGCTCCGATGGGTTATGGATGGACTCATAGCCAGGATATTAAATTGATATTCTCAGATCAGGTGGGCGGCGTACCTGGATTTGTTCTTTTCAAACACCCAAGTGGAAATTTATATAAATTTTGGGATTCCGAACACGGAAGATACGTTCCGTATGGCGGGCTGACAAGTACTTTGACAAAAAATACGGGCATACCGGTTACATATACAATAAAGGATCAATCGCAAAACATCTATTTATTTGACGCAAACGGAAAATTAACAACCTACACCACCCCGGATGGTAAATCGTTCGCCTATACATATGATTCGAACGGGCGCATCAGCCGCGTGAGCGCAGATAACGCAACACGCTATCTCGATTTTTCCTATGATGCTCAAGGCTTATTAATTACAGTGACGGATCACGCAGGTCGTTTTACATCGTTCACATATAATGCGGCGGGTGATTTGGTCTCTTCAACCGATGCTTTGGGTCAAATTTGGGACTATATATATGATAACGAGCATCGGTTATTACAAGTAATTGACCCAAACAACGTAATAAAGGTCCACAATGAGTATTATGCTCCGCCTGCGGTTAATTTTAATAATCAATTTATTACCGACTTTTCAAGCCAAGACGGCGTTCACACTGTCAGTATCGAAGACAACGGTTACACATTGCATTTAACAGGGAATACCTGGAAAAAAATTCCATATCTCTATACTGTTACACCGAATACAATTATTGAATTTGATTATAAAAGCACAGCACAGGGGGAGGTACATGGAATTGGACTGGATTCAGATAATAATCTTGAAGCCGGGCGTGTCTTTCGCATGTACGGGACGGAAACAGGCGGATATCTAGACGCGTATAAGGATTATGTCACTTATGCGCCTGCCTGGCGGCATTACAAAATACAGCCATATAGTTATTACCGCGGCAGAACCTACGATAACACCCAAAATCTTCTTCATTTGTTTTTTGCAAACGGCCATGATATTGCCGGTCCAACTGCGGAAAGCTACTTTTCGAATGTTCGAGTATATGAGTCCACTGAACCTATTGACAAAGTGGTGCGGCAGTATGACGGTGAAGGGGAGGTTGTTGCGAACCTGTCGTATGTAACAGACGCCGTAACCAGCGAACAGAGAACCACCATTACAGACTCGCTGAGCAACGTGACGACTCACCTGTATAACACTCAGGGTGCTCTGATTAACCAGACAGACCCATTAAACGCAGGAACAGAAAGGGTTTACGACGGCAACTTCCGTCCGACGAGCATTACAGATGCAACCGGCGCGACAACTTCTCTTACCTGGAGCGCAGATGGAAGTAATTTGACCCGGGTAATCGACGCGGGGGGCGGTCAAACCGACATCACCTATGACGCATTAAACAACCCGACTTCCATCGTTGACGCATTGAACTACCTGACCACCTATGGATATAACGGCACATTATTAACCAGCGTCACCAATGCGCTAAACGAAGTTACCAGCTATACCTATACCCCAGACGGGCTACTGGGATCTGTAACTGATCCGCTTGGGAATACCGCCTCTTACACCTACGATTCGCACGGTCAGCGCACCTCGATGACCGACTCTCTGGGCAATACGTGGACTTACTCGTATGACCCGCAGGGGCTCGGCAGATTGGTGGACACAACCGATCCATCAGGGCGAGTCGTTCACAGCGAGTACGATGCGGCAGGACGATTGACCCGCCAAACACAAAATTACGATGCGCCAAAATCCCAGAACCAGGATCAGGTGTGGAATATCGTCACGGAATATGCATACGATGCGCGCGGGAATCAAATCTCGGTGACGGACACATTTGGCAGGGTGACCCAATACGAGTATGACAATGCGGACCGTCTGGTTAAGACCATTGACCCCGCCGGGAACGAGACTGTAAACGCTTATAACACAGCGGGACAATTGATCTCGACCACCGATGCACTTTTGCATGTGACCCAATATGGGTATGACGCCGCGGGCAGGCTGGTTACCACCACAGACGCACTTGAGAATGTAACCACAACCACGTACAATGTGGACGGAACGGTTGCCAGCACAACAGATGCCCTGGGCAGAACAACCGGTTATACCTATGACAGCCTGAAGCGGGTGAAATCCATTACCCAGCCAAATGGCGGGACATCTCATAATACATACGATGCGGCGGGAAATCTAATCGCAACGGAAGATGTGCTTGGGAATATCACCTCCTACGAATATGACGCCCTGGGACGTCTGATCAAGACCATTGACCCCTTGAACGGGATCACCGAGAATTTCTATGATTCGGCAGGCAGGCTGGTTCAAACCCGGGACGCTCGAAACAATGCAACCACCTATGCGTACGACACCGCAGGCAGGCAGACCAGCGTAACCGATGCTTTGGGAAATATCACCACATTTGCGTATGATGCCCTGGGACGGCGAACATCCGTAACAGATGCGAACGACAATATCACCACGTACGCCTATGACGAACTAAACCGCGTGGTGACGATCACAGACCCGCTCGGCAATACCACCGCCACCGCTTATAACGCATTGGGACAAACCCTTTCGCGCACCGACGCAAACGGCAACAGCGTTTCCTTTGCGTATGACGTTCCTGGCCGCCTCGCATCACAGACCGATGCGCTCGGCGATATCACATCCTTTGCCTATGACGCAATTGGGAATCGCCTCGAGGTTACGGATGCAAATAACCACACCAGCACAACCGCCTATGACGCAATTAACCGCCCGGTAACGTTTACCGACGCCAATGGCAACTCGACCGCCAACGGTTATGACGCGGCAGGGAATCTGGTTGCCTCCACCGATGCCTTGGGGAATACAACCGTAACCACACATACAACGCGCTCAACCAGCCGATCATTTCAAGGGATGCATTGGGCAATCAAACCACCTATGCCTATACTATGCGCGGGGACTTGACCGCGACTACCGATGCCGAGGGGATTACGACGAGCTACGAATACGACGCGCTTGGACGCTTGACCGCGGTTGTTGAAAACTATATGCCGGGAACCCAACCCACGGCAGAAATCAACGTCCGCACAGAATACACGTATGGCGCCAATGGCAACCGCCTGACCATTCAGGATGGCAATAACCATACAACCACCTTCGCCTACGATGCGATGAACCGCCTGCTTTCGGAGACCGACCCACTTGGCAACATGTGGAGTCACACCTACGATACGCTCGGAAACCGCGCCTCCATGACCGATGCCAATGGCGCGGTGACAAATTATGCCTATGACAATGCCAATCGTTTGACCCTGATCGATTATGAAACAAGCGCGGACGTTTATTTTACCTACGACCCCGGAGGCCGCCGCGTCAGCATGACCGATGGGTCTGGCACAACCACCTGGGCATACAATGCGCTGAATCAGCCGACCGCCATTACCGATCCCTTTGGAAAGACGGTTTCCTACAATTACGATTCTGTGGGCAATAAGACCTCGATTGTATACCCCGATTCTCAGGCAGTTTCGTATGCCTACGACCCCGCCAACCGCCTCACCACAGTCGGTGGTTCGTCACCCACAGTAAATTATCAATATGATGAGGCCAACCGCCTTGTTCAGGTTTCAAGACCCGGCAATATCAATAGCGTTTATTCCTATGATGCCGCAAGCAGGCTGCTTTCCATTACCCATGCGCAGGGACTCGACCAGCTTTCTTCGTTCCAGTATTTATATGACAATGTCGGCAATCGTATTCAGGCAATCGAGAATATCGTTCAGCCAACACTTCCCACACCTACACCCACCCATTCCCCGACGCCGACGAGTACAGATACCCCAACCTCGACACCCACCACCACACCGACTTTCACTCCAACGGCTCAAACTTCAGTTTCCATTGAAATCCCCATTGCATCCAGCAGTGACGATGCGGAAGAGAGCGCATCCGGTTCCGTATCCCTCTCCAGCAGTGACCTCGAACTGATACGGGATGCAAACATCCAGCAAGTTGGTCTGCGCTTTACGAATGTCACCATCCCGCAAGGTACGACGATCCTCAATGCCTATGTCCAATTCACTGTGGATGAGACCACCAGCGAGACGACCACGCTCACCATCCAGGGTGAAGCGAAAGATAACCCGGTCACCTTTGGCTACAGCACAGCCACAAAAATATCCACCCGCTCGCGCACGACGAGTTCAGTCTCGTGGAGTCCCTCCGCCTGGCTCACCTTCAACGAAAGCGGAATGGATCAACGCACACCTGATCTGTCGCCCATCCTTCAAGAGCTCGTGAACCGTTCCGGCTGGAACAGCGGCAACGCCATTGCGATCCTTTTGACCGGCACAGGGAAACGCGTGGCTGTGGCCTATGAAGGGGGAGTGAACGGCGCCCCGCGCCTCTTTGTGGAATACACAACAAGTTCTGCCCCAACCGCAACGCCTGTTCCATCCAACACGCCTACCAGCACCTCCACGCCCGCTAATACTTCCACGCCTACCAGCGCCTCTACGCCCACTAACACTTCCACACCAGGCTTGATTTTTGGCGATGGATTTGAAAGCGGGAATTTCTCCGCCTGGACTAGCAGTTCCACAGACGGCGGCGATCTCTTCGCTTCCTCCCAGGCCGCCGCAGTGGGCAGTTATGGTCTGGAAGCTCTGATTGACGACACAGTAGATATTGATGTCACGGATGTTTCGCCCAATAACGAAACCCATTACAGCGCCCGCTTCTACCTGGACCCCAATTCAGTGAACCTGCCGAACAATGAATCTATGTACGTTTTCACCGGTAGTGACGATGCCTACAATTGGAAACTCTGTCTTGGCATGAAGCGCATGGCTGAATATTATGCCCTGACCTTGTGCGGACAGAATGACGCAAATTCCTGGTTTGAAGGCCGCAGCGCTTACATCACCGACGATTGGCAGGCCGTGGAGATCGAATGGCAAGCCGCCAGCGCAGATGGAGCCAATGACGGCTTCGCCAAATTGTGGATCAACGATGTGCTGGTGGACACCCTCGGAGGACTTGATACAGACTCTTCCAGAATTTCGAGAATCAGCCTCGGAGCCTCGGATTCCGTTCCCGCAGGTTCAAACGGTTCGATCTACTTCGATGCCTTTGAATCCCGCCAGGGCGAACACATTGGGCTGGACCCGAATGGACCGACCCTGTCCGCCCCCTCGACCGACCTGGTCTTCAAGGATGATTTTGAAAGCGGCGATTTCTCGCTATGGAGTTCCACTACCCTGGGCGGCGGTGACTTGAGCATTTCCTCCCCATCGGCCATCTTCGGCTCGTATGGGATGCAGGCGGTGATCAATGACACAGCCTCCATGAATGTCACCGATTCCTCCCCGGCAGATGAGACTCAATACCACGCGCGCTTCTACCTCGACCCGAATTCGATCAGCATTCCGAACAATAACGGCTTCTCGATTTTCAGCGCAGGCGGCGATGCCGGGTCGGTGTTCAGGGTCACGCTCAACAACAGTGGAGGCTCCTACACCCTGCAAACCCAGGCATACCATGACGCGGGGGGCATGGTTTCAGGTCAGCCAATCGTCATCACGGATGAGCCACAAGTGATCGAAGCAGCCTTCCAGGCATCCAGTGCGGCGGGAGTCAACGATGGCTACTTTGAGTTGTGGGTGAACGATGTTTTGGTGGATACGATCCCCAATCTGGATAACGATGCCCGCCTGGTGGAGTATGTGAACCTCGGCGCGACCAGCGGTATAGACACGGGCACAAGCGGCGCGATCTATTTCGACCAGTTCGAAGCGCATTACAGCGCTCACATTGGGCCGTATTCCGTTTCCGCGATTGATGCTCCCGCTCCCCTTGCTCATCTGCCTGGGAATCTCTTCGCCATTTCCTTCCACCAGCCGCAGGGATTCCAGATCAAGTCGGATGCCCCCGCCTCGTTTTTCCAACAACAGCAGACGACAACCACCATCAACTACGTGTACGATCCACTCTACCGCCTGACCTCCGCGGCTTATTCGACAGGCAATTCCTATCAATATACTTATGATGCGGTTGGCAACAGACTGACGGCGAGTGAACAATCCACAGTGACCAATTATCAGTATGATGCTGCAAACAGACTTACCAGCGCAGGCGGTGTTGGTTACACTTGGGACGCCAACGGCAACTTGTTAAATGATGGTGCAAATACATACACCTATGATTCCGCGAATCGCCTAACCTCTGTCCTTGGTCCTTCGCCCTCTACTTACACCTACAATGGACTTGGTGATAGACTCAGCCAAACGATAGATGGTATGACCACGAATTACACACTTGACCTGAATGCTGGCTTGACCCAAGTTTTGAGCGACGGCACAACCAATTACGCCTATGGCATGGGACGCATCTCACAGCAGCAGGGAAGCACCACCGAATACTTCCTCGGTGATGCCTTGGGAAGTGTCCGCCAGATGACCAATCAGACGGGAGCGATTACCTTCGCGCAGACCTATGATCCCTACGGCGCAGTGACCCACTCCAGCGGACTCTCCTCCCACACGGACTACGGCTTCACCGGCGAATCCTATTCCCCCTCCACCCAGTTGACCTATCTCCGCGCCCGCTATTACAATCCCGCCGATGGACGCTTCACCTCTCGCGATACGTGGGGTGGGGATGTGAACAGGCCGTTGTCCCTGAACCGGTGGGGGTATGTGGAAGGGAATCCTGTTAATTGGATAGATCCATCAGGCTTTTCAAAATGCAACTGTCTTTATAAGTATCCTGGGACAGTTCCACTATTTTTTGGCACTGGACAAGTTGCCTTCGAGTATAGTGAGTGGGGGGAATGGTTTTTGAATGATTCTCTCCCAGTTCCAACTGGTATAACATCATATGTAACAGCAGAATATTGGTATCGGCATATAACAAGGGCTGAACTCGGTGATTCTTGGTATGTTGAGTATTGCATTATATTAGATCAGTCAGGAATTAAAACGATTCCAATCAAGAAAACACTTGCATCTGGGGTCTTATTAAAACGAACAGGAGGGTGGACGCAACATTTACTCATATTATTAGTTTATAAATATGATAATGAGGCTGGAGTAATGAAATCAGTACCTTACAATGCTGGATGGACAATTCTAAAGGACGACCTCACAAAAGACGATTTGCCTTTTGGTAAGTCCAATAATGGAGTCTGGCCATATACCAACCTTGAAGTTATGCCTACGCCATTTTGGGATATATTATGGTAATGGAGAAAAAAAATGAAGAAAATCTTATTTCTTACTTTAGTTTTAGGTATCTCTTTCTTTCTTTCTATTTGGTTGTTTCCATATTTAGTAAAAGCTTCTTCTGATTATGTTGACCAAGTAATAGTCGCAGAGACAATGTTTGAAGATGCCTCACAAAGAATCTTATTTGCCCTATCATTTAGTAGTTTGTCATTAATAGCGTCAGGATTGTCATGGGTATACGGTGCATTAACTAAAGAAGTGTTTAGGATTTCAGTATTTGTAAAGTATTATTTTTTAGCGGTTTTCTTTTGGTCTACAGGAATAGGAATAGGTTTTATTAGGTTTTCAATCCAAGTAAAAGAACTTGAAAGTTCTGCGAGGAATGCCTTTGGAATCGCAAATATTGCAATCCCTATTTCTTTGTTAAATTATCATAAATGGAGCCTTTTTATAGCCCTTTTGTTTGGTGGTGGCGTTTGGCTAGTTTTGCTGTACAAATTCAAGAAATGATGATATCTCTGTAGCCTTTATACCTAGCAATACATATCGAATCTAAATACCGGCTTGACTCAGGTTCTGAGCGACGGCACAACCAATTACGCCTATGGCATGGGACGCATCTCACAGCAGCAGGGAAGCACCACCGAATACTTCCTCGGTGATGCCTTGGGAAGTGTCCGCCAGATGACCAATCAGACGGGAGCGATTACCTTCGCGCAGACCTATGATCCCTACGGCGCAGTGACCCACTCCAGCGGACTCTCCTCCCACACGGACTACGGCTTCACTGGCGAATCCTATTCTCCCTCCACCCAGTTGACCTATCTCCGCGCCCGCTACTACAATCCCGCCGATGGACGCTTCACCTCCCGCGATACGTGGGGCGGGGATGTGAACAGGCCGTTGTCCCTGAACCGGTGGGGGTATGTGGAGGGGAATCCGGTCAATTTGACGGATCCATCAGGCCACGATTCCGCCTGGGAAAATTGTACTGAAAGAAACAACCCAGTTTGTATGGAAAAAGTTCGACAACTTAAGAAAAGAGGAGTGTCAATTCGGGAAATGGTGAGAACAGGCACATTATTACCCGTTGAGGGATTAGCCCAATATATTGATTACGCCCAAACTTTGTTTAACAGTAATATGCGGGGCATGACATGGGCATTGACTTTAACTATCAATGGAATGGATGCCAATCGAGGATGGGTATGGCGACAAACCAATGTCCCATATCGAGGCAATTGGCTTGATTATGACTGGTTGCCTTATAAAAATAACTCAACATACAATGTTCAAAATTGGCTAGATAGAGGAACGAGGGAATGGATCCATTCAAGGAGAGGAGATTGGCGAATAGAATACTGGGATAAAACAGCTAATCAAGCCTTCCATTTCATGTACTTCACTGCGGTCACTTTTTTCGATGGCAGGGGATGGGCTGAATTAGCCAATTTGGTCCACGAACAAAACAGAAAGGAGATCGTGTTTTTTCCAGAATGGATTCCTTCTCCACAATCTGGAAGCACTGAACAGGATAACAATTTGTCATTTGCCGCCTTTGATTTTGGCGATGTCCTGCTCAGAAACGACGATATCTACCGCACATACTATGACGCGCTTTGCGCCACAGATACAAATTTATCGCTTCTTTTCAATCATGTTGCATACATCAAACCAAGCGCATGGATACGTGCAAACTTGAAGGGTCTTGTCCGTTAGGAGGCATATGCGAAAGAGAATTTGGTTTATCTTTGTATTTGTGCTGTTTATAATCTCAGGCTACCTGCTTTACACACTGGTTATCCAAGCGCAACAAGAGCGTTATATTTTCTGCGAAAGATTGGTTCCTGGAATGACTAAGGAAGAGGTCTTGAACATTCTTCAAGAGTTTGGAGAAATTGAATATGGCGGAAATATAACTCCTGTAGGCCGTAGCCATATCTTCGCAGGGTATATTGACCCGCAAATAGTTGGGCAGAATACCTATATTCTTAATTTTGAAAACGGAAGATATATCAATGTCAGTGTAATAATTGGTTTCGAGAACGGAAAATGGGTTTGCGAATAGAGGATTTGAAGATACAAACTGCACTTGTGAAAAGAACGGCAAAGCGTGGAATACACCCATGACGGTCTCAATGACCGCCTGATCCAAACCACCCTTGTTACCCGCAGCTGCCCGCTGTGGGAGACGACATAATACACGCTCGGCTTGAAAACAGGCCTAACCCAGGTGCTCAGTGACGATACAACCACCTACAGCTACGGCCTGGGCCGCATCGCACAGGACAGGATCCCTGACATTGGCTCTCCGAATGTCCATGAAGAATCCTATTTCCTTGGCGATGCGCTTGGGAGTGTGAGGCAAATGGTAACAACTTCGGAAGGCGAAATCACCTTCGCGCAGAGTTATGACCACGGAGTTTACCCTGAGCTTGTCGAAGGGGCGTGGTGACCCACTCCAGCGGACTCTCCCACACGGACTACGGCTACACTGGCGAATCCTATTCCTCCTCCACCCAGTTGACCTATCTCCGCGCCCGCTACTATAATCCCGCGGATGGGAGATTCCAGTCAAGGGATACGTGGGGAGGGGATGGGAATCGTCCCATGTCTATGAATCGGTGGATGTACACTGAAGGAAATCCGATAAATAGAATTGATCCTTCCGGATATGCCGCAAGTGGATATGCCGAAGGCACTTCATCAGGGGTTACCGGTTTATTCTTGATGTGGTCTATATCCGGAGAAGAAATAGTATATAACTTTGAGACCATGGAACGTGCTCATTTTCGTTTTACGGCTCTTTGGGATTAAGTGGGGTTAGGGGCACATTCGACCAGAATGCGCAAGC
>CAKKRM010000321.1 GCA_919902735.1 Anaerolineales bacterium
CAAATGGCGGCGCGAACAGGCGCTCGAACGAACCTTTAGAAAAAGACCCGATATGCTGGAAAAGGCAGAGTTAAGTAAGGAAGATCGTAAATTCGTTGAAGGTTTAAAGTTTAAAGTTGAAGGTTGAAAGTCAACAGTCAACCTAAAACCTAAAACATTCAACCTAAAACCTAAAACATTCAACCTAAAACCTAAAACATTCAAACAAACATTGGAGGATACCATGTCATCAACAAGATTGAACTACGGCAAGACCTTCCTGCTCGGCTTCGGCTTTTTTGGTGTAAGCGTGATCTGGGGCGTGTACAACGCATTCGTCCCCATCTTTCTCGCAAACAAATTCCACCTCGCTCCCGCGCTCATCGGCTTCTTCATGACCCTGGATAACATCGCCGCGCTCTTCATCCAGCCCCCCGTCGGCGCCTGGTCTGATAGATTGCGCACGCCAATGGGACGGCGCATTCCGTTTATCCTCGTCGGCGCGCCGATCACGGCAGTGGCATTTGGGTTAATCCCGCTCGCGGCGGCGCTTCCGCTGTTTGTGGCGTGTACCAGCACCCTGCTGCTCAGCGCAGCTTTGTGGCGCACGCCCGTTGTGGCGCTCATGCCCGACATCACCCCCTCCGAATTCCGCTCACAGGCCAATGGCATCATCAACTTCATGGGCGGCATCGGCACCATCGTCGCTTTGCAAACGGGCGGCATGTTGTACAAGATGAATATCAACTTCCCCTTCTGGCTTGGTTCCGGATTGGTGTTGGTGGCGGCCTTGATCGTCTATCTCTTCATCGAAGAACCGAAAGAATATTCAACCACCGAAGCGCAGCCCGGCATGTTCGCCAGCCTGCGCGAAGTCTTCAACGACCCGGACAAAAGCGGGCTTCGCATCCTCTTTGCCATCTTCTTCTGGTTCATCGGCTTCTCGGCTGTGGAAACCTTCTTCACGCTTTACGCAAAAAATCATCTCGGCTTGAACGAAGGCGATGGCGCAACTCTGCTTTCCGTGCTGCCTTTGTTCTTCGTACTATTCGCCATCCCATCAGGATTCATTGCGGGCAAGATCGGACGTAAAACCACCATCTCAATTGGGTTAATCATGATCACCCTCATGCTGATCCTGCTATATATCACACCTGCAACCGCCCTGCTGACAGGCATTGCGCCCCTGCCCTTGGTCGGCATCCCGCTGGTGGAAGGCGGCGCGCGTATGCTCACCCTGGCAGGCGTAATGCTCATTCTGGGCGGCATCGGCTGGGCGCTTATCAACATCAACTCCCTGCCCATGATCGTGGATTTGACCAGCGCGGCGCGCATCGGCACATTTACCGGGCTGTACTATCTGTTCTCGACCATGTCCGCCATCATCGGCCCCAATGTGAACGGCTGGGCCATCCAACTCACGAACAACAACTACAACATCATCATGGTCATCGCGCCGGTCTTCATGCTAATCGCATTCTGGCTGATGCTTGGCGTACGGCGTGGAGAAGCAGTGACGGGATAGGTGTTGTGAAGAACGGAGTGCGCGTTACGAGTTACAAGTTACGAGTTGCGTGTTACGTGCTTCTGGTAATTGCGAGTCTTACCGCCTGCATATCCTCGCCGGATTGTTCCAGCGAGGATGTCTTTTGTGCGGCGCTAGTGACAGACTCACTGGGCATTGGCGATCACGGCATGAACCAGGATACATGGGCAGGGTTGCAAGAAGCCAAAGCGAACAAACTTGCCGACCGAATTGAATACATCGAATCGGTGGATACCCGCGATTATGAAAAGAACATCGCCTACTTTGCGAATCAGGGCTTTGACTTAATCGTCACCACCAACCCAGCCCTGCGCGATGAAACGCTTCATTCCTCCGACCTGTATCCTGATTCTGTTTTCTTGGGCATGAACCAGCCCCAAACAGAGTCCCGCCCGAACCTCATCCCCATCCCCTTTGCCGAAGACCAAATGGGATTCGCCGCCGGCGCATTGGCCGCCCAGGTTTCACAAACAGGCATGGTCGGCGCAATCTGCGAAACCTCTGGCATCGACTCCATGTGGCGATACTGCGAGGGATTTCGCGCAGGGGCGGCGTTCACCAACCCTGAAATAAAAATTCTTGTTTTCTATCGCGATGGCGAAGACAGCGAAAAATTATTTATAGACGAAGCATGGGGTTTTGCAACAGCCAACACCGCCATCCAACGCGGGGCGGATGTGATCTTTGCGGCGGGCGGGGTCACCGGGCAGGGCGCGTTGCGAGCGGCTTCTGAGGCTAACGTCCCTGCGATTGGGACGGAACGTGACCAGGCGGCGGAATTGGCAGAATCAGGCTCCAGTGTAGTGACATCCATATTGGGGCGAGCCAGTTTCGAGGTCCAGGAAGTGATGCGTTTGCTAAAGAGTGGGAATGTCCGTGAGGCAAGGTCAGGCCAGATTGGCGCGGCGCCGTTTAATGAGAAATTTCCTGAAAGCCTGCAAATCGAGTTGAATGTGCTGCTTTTAAAGCTGTGGAACGGCGAGATTAAGATGAATGTGCCGCTTGAAAAACCCTAATCTTGTTGAGGCTTGCACAAAGATTAGAGTAGATTTATACTTGAAAAGTCGTAAGGCTTGCTGATAAAAGCAGGCCATTTATATCTTTACTCTTCTAGAGGAGAAGAAAAAATGAAAAAGTTGTACTTTGTGATGGCCCTTTTGATCGTCGCTTCGATGATCCTCTCGGCTTGTGGTGCCGGCGCCCCGACCGCTGCTGACTGCGCGAAGGAAGAAGTGTTCTGCGTTGGTCTCGTCACCGATGTGGGCAAGATCAATGATAAATCCTTCAACCAGTCTGCATGGGAAGGCGTTCAGAAGTCCAATACAGACGGCGTGGCGGATGTGGTTCAGTTCATTGAAACCGCCGATGCCAAGGATTACGCCAAGAACATTGCCCAGTTCGGCGATGCCGGCTACGATGTGATCGTGACCGTTGGTTTCGGCCTCGGTGAAGCCACCGCTGCCGCCGGTTTAACCTACCCCGATGTCAAGTTCATCGGTGTGGATCAGTTCCAGGCCTGGCAATTTACTGAAGACACAGCGGATGATTCTGCCAACGTAACTGGCTTGGGCTTCCCCGAAGACAACGCTGGCTTCCTCGTTGGCGCACTCGCCGCAATGATGTCTGAGAGCCACAAGATCGGAGCAGTTTGCGGTACCGATGTGGTTCCTCCGGTTTGGCGCTTTGGTGAAGGCTACAAAGCCGGCGCCGCTTATGCCGACGGCATGAATGCCACAACCACCGAAGTCTTTGTTGTGTACCACAGCGATGTGGGCTTCGACAAGACCTTTACCGATCCCGAATGGGGCGCGCAGACCGCCAAGTCCATGATGGATCAGGGCGCGGATGCGATCTTTGGCTGCGGCGGTTTGACCGGTAACGGCGCCATCACTGCCGCGGCTCAGGCTGGCAAGTACGCCATTGGTGTGGATGCCGACCAATACCTGACCCTGCCCGAAGCGGCTCCTCGTATGCTCTCCAGCGCCATGAAGCTCATCACCCCCGGCGTGGCTGAATTGATCGCCGCCGCCAAGGATGGCTCGATTACGGCTGGTAACTTCACTGGTACCGCTGGCTATGCCCCGTACCACGATCTCGACGGCGAAGTTTCTGCTGAGATCAAGACGGCTATGGAAGATATCAACGCTGGTTTGCTTGATGGTTCCATCAAGACCGGTGTTTCTCCCGTCAAGCCGTAAATTTTTCACGAAATAAAAAAAGGGAAAGAGGCGCAAGTCTCTTTCCCTTTTTTGTTCGATTTTTGAAATGTATTAAGGGGCTCCCAAACGGCTTGTTTGATATATAATGCTCGCGCTCACAAATTGCGCTTTCCCCTTTATAAAAAAGCGCAATTTGTGAGCGTGACGGGTATAATTGTCTTACAATTCAAAGTCTCACTGGAGCGAAGGATGCAAACAGAAAAGCAGTCAATTTCGCTGACCAAAAAAATATTACAAGCTATTTCAGACGCAAGCCTCATCCCGTTTTTGGCAATTCTGACAGCGGTAGTTCTTGGCGGCATTATCATCTATTTTGTGGGCGGGAATCCGCTTCTGGCCTACCGAGGCCTGCTCGAAGGCGCGTTTGGTTCAACGAAAGCATTAAGTGAAACCGCTGTTTGGGCAACGCCCTATATCTTTGCCGGGCTGGCCGTTGCGCTGGCTTTCAAAGGCGGACTGTTCAATATCGGCGCGGAAGGTCAATTGGCTGTCGGCGCTGTTTTTTCAGCTCTGATCGGGTACGCCCTGCCGGAGTGGCTTGGTTTCGATTTGCCGACTATTATCCACCTGCCATTGGCCATTCTCGTTGGCATGTTAATGGGCGGTCTTTGGGCGGGCATTGTCGGTTGGCTAAAAGCATACACAGGCGGGCATGAAGTCATCAACACCATTATGATGAATTATATTGCATTGAATACAACTTCATTTTTACTGAACGGCATAATGAAAGACAGAAGCCCAACGAACGTGATTGCCCGCACTCCGCTAATCGCAGAAAGCGCGCGTATGCCCGCTATTTTCGATGGACTGCGCGTGCATTGGGGATTTATCCTTGCCCTGCTCGTGGCATTCTTTATTTGGTGGTTATTGAATAAAACCACCCTCGGTTTTGAGATTCGGACGGTGGGCTTGAACCCGGATGCCGCGCAATACGCGGGAATCAACGTGAAGCGCACCATTATTCTCACCATGGCGCTTTCAGGCATGTTGGCTGGTTTGGCAGGCTCCATTGAAGTAACTGGTTTGAATTATCGCCACGAACTTGGCTTTTCCATTGGATATGGCTATGACGCGATTGCGATTGCCCTGCTCGGTAAATCGCATCCATTGGGTATTGTGCTGGCCGCCTTTCTTTTCGCGGCCATGCGGAACGGCGCCTCGCGTATGCAATTTCTAACTCAATTGCCCGTGGATTTGATCTCCATGATACAGGCCTTGATCCTGCTCTTTGTCGCGGCAGATGCGATCATTCGATATATCTATCGGATCAAAGCCAAAGGCGAACGCGTGGTACTTACCCGCGGCTGGGGAGGCTAGGAGAAACTATGGACTGGAAACGTTTTGGCTTCATCGCTCTGATTATTATCGTTCTCTTCAGTGTGGTGGTTATGATTGGGCAGGCAAAGCAGCCGCCCTTGTTAATCGTCACCAGTATGCTGGCAACCACCATTGCCGTGGCAACACCGCTCACCCTGGGCGCGCTCTCGGGCGTATTCTGTGAACGGGCAGGCGTGGTCAACATTGGCATCGAAGGGATGATGCTGACTGCCGCCTTCTTCGGCTGGTTGGGCGGTATCTACATGTTCCATATTTTCCAACTCCCCCCCAGCGTCAGCATTGTGCTGGGTGTATTTTTTGCGATACTCACTGGCGCCCTAATGGCTTTGCTCCACGCCGTGCTCTCGATCACATTCAAAGTGGATCAGATCATCGGCGGAACGGTTATCAACATCCTTGCAGTTGGCCTGACAGGTTTTTTGAATCGCCAGTTGTTTTTTGGATCAACCAGCGTATTTGAAGGAAGCGTTCCAAGTTCCCCCGGCGTTTTGCCCACCGTTCACATCCCCATCACTGAATTGTTCGCATCCATTTGTAATTCCTCCGCAGCCTGTTTGCAAAATGTGCAGGCCATCAACCGCGTATTCGACCAAAAGCCGATTGCGATGGGCGCCATTCTTTTGGTGTTCCTATCTCACTATATTTTATTTAATACCCGCTGGGGGCTGCGTACCCGTGCGGTTGGCGAACACCCCCAAGCTGCGGATACTGTTGGAATCAATGTAATCTTCATGCGCTATGCCAATGTTCTCATTGGCGGAATGTTCGCCGGTTTGGCGGGCGCGTACTTCACCATCGAGTCTGTCCCATCCTTTGAGCCTTTGCTAACAAACGGGCGCGGCTTCATTTCACTCGCCGCCATGATCTTCGGCAACTGGACGCCCATCGGCGCATGGGCGGCATCATTGGTATTCGGCGCCTCGCAGGCCATGCTGATCAACATGCAAATCTTCCGCGATGTCATTCCTCCAGCATGGTCATTTCTTCAGGAGTCGTACATCGTAGGACTCACGCCATACATTCTTACCATGTTCATCCTGACAGGTATCATTGGCAGGACCACACCGCCCGCCGCAGATGGCATTCCGTACGAGAAATAGGAGATCGCCATGTCTGAACCCAAAATCGTTCTTGAAGCCAAAGGCGTCACCAAACAATTCCCCGGCGTGCTCGCCAATGACAACGTCGATTTCGATTTACGCAAAGGCGAGATCCATGCCCTGCTCGGAGAAAATGGAGCTGGCAAAAGTACCTTGATGAATCTCATCTACGGCCTGCACCACCCGGACAAAGGCGAGATATTCGTCAACGGAAAACATATTGCAATTCACTCTCCGAACGATTCTATTGCGGCTGGCATCGGCATGGTGCATCAGCACTTCATGCTCATCCCCGTCTTCACCGTTGCAGAAAATGTCATGCTCGGAGACGAAACAACCAAACGCGGCTCGCTGGACCGTGTTGCTGTTGCCGCAAAAATAAATAAAATCTCCAAACAATACGGCCTTGATGTAGACGCGAACGCACTGGTCGGCCCTCTTCCTGTGGGCATTCAACAACGCGTGGAAATCGTCAAAACCCTGTATCGCAATGCAGAGATTGTCATCCTCGACGAACCCACCGCCGTGCTTACCCCGCAGGAAGCCGAAGACCTCTTCCGCATCATGCGCGACCTGACCGCGCGCGGCGTCTCCATCATCTTCATCACACACAAACTGAAGGAAGTCCTTGCCGTGGCAGACCGCATCACCGTCATGCGCGCGGGACGTGTCATCAATACCGTCAAACCGTCTGAAACCGATTCCGCACAACTCGCCAACATGATGGTCGGCCGCCAGGTCATCCTCACCGTAAACAAGAAAGATCATGAAGCGGCAGAAGAGATTCTCAAAGTGGAAGGGCTTTCCGTCCGCGACCAGCGTGATCTCGAAACGGTCCACAACGTATCCTTCACAGTCCGCGGCGGCGAAGTACTTGGCATCGCAGGTGTGCAAGGCAATGGACAGACCGAGCTTTCAGAAGCGCTGACCGGCCTTCGTTCCCCCACCAGCGGAAAAGTAACCATTGGCGGGAAAGACCTGACCGGCAAACCGCCCCGCATCATCACCGAAGCAGGTCTGGCGCACATCCCCGAAGATCGCCAGCGTCATGGGCTTGTCCTCTCCTATACCGTTGCAGATAACATGGCGCTTTGCGATTACTACCAAATACCGTTCAGTGTACGCGGCGTCATTCAACCAAAAGCGCTCGATGAAAATTCACGCAAACTCATCAGCGCCTACGATGTGCGCACGCCGTCCCCATTTGTCAACGCAGGCAAACTCTCTGGCGGCAACCAGCAAAAAGTGATCGTGGCGCGTGAGTTAAGCCGCGGCAATGTGAAACTTGTCGTTGCAAACCAACCCACCCGCGGCCTGGATGTGGGCTCCATCGAATACATCCACAGCGAAATCATCAAAATGCGCGATCGCGGCGTCGCCGTCCTGCTCATCTCCGCCGAGCTGGATGAGATCATGGCGCTCTCCGACCGCATCGCCGTCATGTACCGCGGCCAGATCGTTGCCATCGTCGACTCAAAGAAAACCACCCGCGAACAACTTGGATTATGGATGGCCGGCGCACACGTTGAACCCGCATAACAAAACCGCTTCATTCTTAATCTCGAAACTGATCCGCCCAAACAGGAGTTTCCCACTCCTGTTTTGAGTCCAGTAATGTTTTTCATGCCAGCAGGATGAATAAAAATCCCCGCCTTGTTTTGCTTTATATAATGCCCGCAGTCACAAATTGCGCTTTCCCTCTTATAAAAAAACGCGATTTGTGACCGTGACGGGTATAATCTTTGCATGAAACGATTTACAAAAACAAATAAATTCTGGTTGATTCCCATCGCGCTTATCCTTGCCGTTGGAATTTACTTTCTCCCACCCGTACATGACCGCCTCGCCACCCGCGTCGATCTCCTCCGCACAAGGGTCATCTACTTTTTCAACCCGCCCAACGAAGCCGTCTTTCAACCCAGCGGTGAAACAGCCCTCACCATCGAAACCGTGATAGCAACAACCCGCGCCGAATATTTATTAACCCTAACTCCAAAAGCATCTTTGACGACTCCCGCTCCCGGTGCAGCTCCTGCGCTGACGCCGACGATCACATCCGTGCCCCTGCCTGCTTCTGTTATTCTGCCAGGCGTCACCTACGTGGACCAGCACAACCGCTGGAATTATTGCGGCCCCGCCAACCTGACCATGGCCCTCAAATTCTGGGGCTGGAAAGGGGACCGCGACGAGGTGGCAAAGGTTGTCAAACCCGGCTCCGGCGACCCCAAAAAGAATTTCATCGAACAAGGCCTGCCCGATAAAAACGTAATGCCCTACGAACTCGTAGACTTCGTCAACGATAATACCGAATATCGCGCCCTCTCCCGCTACGGCGGCGAAGAGACGCTCATCAAACGATTGATCGCGGCAGGCTTCCCCGTCATCGTCGAAAAAGGCTATTACGAACGCGACTACAACGGCAAGATCGACTGGCTCGGTCATTACCTTTTCACCACCGGTTATGACGATGCCCGCGGCGGCTTCATTGTGCAGGATGCCTACCTCAAGCCCGGCAAAGACCTTTTAAGTAACTACGCTGAATATCTGGACGGCTGGCGCTCCTTCAATTACCTCTTCATGGTTGTGTATCCCGCAGACCGTGAAGCCGAAGTATTGGAATTACTCGGCCCATGGGCAGATGAAAAATGGGCTACGCAGCGCGCGCTCGAACTTGCCCAAAACGATATCGAGTCCCTGCATGGCAATGATCTCTTCTTTGCATGGTTCAACAAAGGCACAAGCCACGTTGCCCAGCAGCAATACGTAGACGCCGCCAATGCCTACGACCAGGCATTTACGTTATATGCAGGCTGGAAAATAGATCAGGGAAACCGCCCCTTCCGCATGATGTGGTATCAAACCGGGCCATACTTCGCCTACTTTTACTCCGCCCGTTATCAGGATGTGATCAGCCTGGCGAACACCACCTTGAATGAAACCATCTCCACCCCCACGCTGGAAGAGTCTCTGCTCTGGCGTGGACGGGCCTACTACATGGTCGGCAACACCCAGGCCGCCGTGGACGATTACCGCGCAGCGTTGAGAGTCCATGTCAATTGGGCGCCCGCGGTGCAGGCCTTGCAGGATTTGGGGTTGCAGCCGTAACAGAGAACAGTTCGGTAGTAGATCACGATTCTGGAGTCCATCAGCAAGCTCATGGACAGGCCGCGAATTTAACTAATTTACTCACCTTACGCAGAACGTCCCGAAGGTTCTCGTAATTCAGGCTTGCTTTCCAGTCAAACCTTCGGGACGGTGCGTAACATCAGTAATTTATTGCAGCCTTTACAGCATATAACGTGTTGCGTAAATCGTTCAAAACGGAACACGCCCATGGATTTTTCTCAACTCATGTGCCAGCCCTGTGACGCAGGCACACGTGAAAATCTCCCATTTCATTAAAGGAGTCTGCCATGTCCCTACACCTCGATCTTATTCGTCAACAATTTCCCTCCTTGAACCGCCCCGCTGTCTTCTTTGACAACCCCGGCGGAACTCAGATTGCAAAGCAAAGCCTCGAGCGCATCAACAAATATTTGCTGGAGAACAATGCCAACCACGAAGGCATGTTCGAGACCAGCCGCAAATCGGATGAGGTCTTGCACGAGGCGCATGTTGCCATGGCTGATTTTCTCAACGCCTCGGGGCCTGAAGAGATCATTTTTGGCAACAACATGACCACGCTTTCCCTGCATTTCTCGCGCACGCTGGCGCGCAATTTGAACGCAGGCGATGAGATCGTGGTGACAAGGCTCGACCATGACGCCAATATATCTCCCTGGTTGTTGGTGGCAGAGGATAAAGGCTGCAAAATCACATGGATCGATTTTGACGTGGAAGACGGCACGCTTAAAGTGGACGAGTTCGCCAAAGCCATGGAACGCAAGCCGAAGATCGCGGCTTTTGGTTATGCTTCGAACGCGCTGGGGACGGTCAACCCCGTCCGCAAGTTGACGAAGATGGCGAAGGATGCGGGTGCGTTGGTTTACATCGACGCCGTGCAATACGCGCCGCACGGCCCCATCGATGTGCAGGATTTGAACTGTGACTTTTTGGTTTGCAGCAGTTACAAATTTTTCGGCCCGCACGCGGGCGCGTTGTATGGAAAGTATGATCTGTTGAATGAGTTGAAGCCGTACAAAGTACGCCCGGCTTCGAATGAACTGCCGTATAAATTTGAAACAGGCACGCAGAACCACGAAGGCATTGCAGGCTTCCTGGGCGCGCTGGAATACTTCGAGTGGATTGGAAATCAGTTCGGACAGAGCCAGGCCGGGGCGTGGAAAGAGGCGGGCTTTTCCGGGCGCAGACTCATCTTCAAGCAGGCCATGTCAGCTTTGAAGGCGTATGAATTCGAATTGTCCCGCGCATTGATCGAGACAATTCAATCTGTGAAAGGCACGCGCATTTATGGCCTGACGGACGTGAAGCGGTTGGATGAGCGTGTTTCAACTGTATCCTTCACGTTGGAAGGCAAACACCCGAACGATGTGGCAAAGCAGCTTGGCGATGCCGGCTTCTATGTTTGGGACGGTCACTACTACGCGCTGGCTGTTGTTGAAAGACTGGGTTTGCTGGATTCAGGCGGCATGGTGCGCGTGGGCGCGGCTCATTACAATACGCTGGATGAAGTGGCGAGGTTTGGAGAGGCGTTGAGGAAGATCAGTGGGTAATAAATCAGTAATCAGTAATCAGTAATCAGTAATCAGAAAAGAGGAAAGACGAAAAATAGTTTTTCCTCTTTTTATTTAACTGGTGATTACCCACAAGTCCATATGCGTTATTCAGATTCCAATGCCAGAGCATTTTGCCGCGAATTTATCCTACGGGCACGATGTCGCTAATTCACACGGATTTTTAAAATCAATTCGCGAAAATTCGCGGCTGAGATTTTGCTTTCTTCCATGAAATTGGCAAGCGCAAAAGATGTGGAGAATCACCAGTTATTTACGTTTGCCCAAAACCTTGAAAGAGTCCGCTAATCTTCACAGATAAAAACACCCCAAAATTGCTCATAAACCTCTAGTAAAATTCTACATAAACCTACATTGACCAATCCGCCCTAAAAAGTAAAATTTCAACCTCAGAGGCGAGGGCGTGCAGAACGCCCTTGCTTTGTTTAATCAAAATAATAAAACCTGACAGGTCTACAAATTAAGGTTGAAATGAGGCCTGTCAGGTTTGGAAAAAAAATGCTCATCAAACGCCTTCAACTCGCACTCATTCACACCGCCGTTGCCATCACGCTCGTGCCCATTAACAGCACCCTCAACCGCGTGATGATTTTCGATCTCGGCATTTCAAAAACTCTCTTCACTGTCCTCGCCATCTTCCCCTATTTGCTCGCGCCCATCCAGGTCGCCATCGGCTCATTTTCAGACCGTCACCCAATTGCAGGCTTCCACCGCACACCCTACATCTTCGCAGGATTAATTCTCTGCGTGCTGGGCGTAGCCGTCTCGCCGCAGGTCGCCATCCTCATCAGCCAAAATTTCAGCCTCGGGGTCATCGTGGGCATTCTCGCCTTCGGCGCATGGGGCATGGGCTACAACCTCTCCGCCGTTTCCTACCTTTCCCTCGCCTCCGAACTCTCTGGTGAAAAAGAGCGCGGCAAAACCATCGCGACCATGTTCACGATCATGGTCATTGGTTTGATTGCGACGGGCATCAGCTTGAGCCACATGGTACCGACATACGACCCCGCCGTGCTCTCGCGCGCCTTTCTCATCGTCGCCGCCTCCGCCCTGACCTTGGGCCTGCTCGGCCTCTTCAAGCTTGAGCCACGCTTCGGCAGAACTGCGCACTTAAGCCCGCACGCCGAAACATACACCATCAAAGAGATGACCTCTGCCATCACCGCCAACCCCGTCGCCAGGATATTCTTCATCTACCTCCTGCTCCTGCTCGCCGCCATTCTCGGCCAGGATGTACTGCTCGAACCCTTCGGCGCCCAGGCCTTCGGCATGACCCTCGAACAGACTTCGCGCATCGTCTCCATCAGCAGTACGTTTACGCTGGTCGCTTTTATCGTTGCAGGCCTGCTCGAAGGGCGCGTAAAAAAGAAGTATGTTGCCCAGTCTGGCAACCTCGGCGCATTGCTTGGATTTTTAACCATCACCCTCAGCGGACTCATCGCCAGCAAATCTGCTTTTTACATGGGTATTACCCTGCTCGGCTTTGGCACCGGGCTTTCCACCGTTGCCAATCTCTCGCTGATGTTCGACCTGACCGTCCCTGAAAAGGTCGGTTTGTACATCGGCGCATGGGGCTTCTCGAACGGCCTCTCGCGTTTGACAGGCCTGCTCATGGCGGGCGTGGTTGCAGATTTCGCCACAAAAATCACAGGCAGCGCGCTGAACGGATACCTGGTTGTCTTCGGCATCGAAGCGCTGATGTTGTTCATCGCCGCGATCATGCTGTATCGCATCGATGTTGGCGCATTCCAAAAGAAGGCGCATGAACCGTCTTTTGTGGAGAAGGCCGTCCTGGCGGCGGAGTAATCCATGGCAGATGAGTGGCTTTCCCTCAGTGACACGGCCAAAATATTGGGTGTGCATCCCAGCACTGTCCGTCTTTGGTCCGACAAGGGCGTACTGCCCGTACACAAAACCCAGGGCGGGCATCGTCGCTATAAGCGTAGTGAAATCTCCCTTTGGTCCGAATCAAGCCAAAAGTCCAGAGAGATCGAGCCGGAGAAAATGATGCAGGAAGTCATCCGAAATGTCCGTATGCAAATTTCGGAGGGAACCCTGCGGGCTGAGTCCTGGTATCAAAAACTGGACGAGGAAGCGCGTATGCAATATCGTATGAGCGCGCGGTCTTTGTTCCACGGCCTGATGAATTATGTCTCTGCCAACGATGAGGAGGCCGCAACCGAGGCGTATGCCATTGGATACGAGTACGCATCGCGCGCGCGGCGTTACAACCTGAGTTACGTGGATGCCGCCAAGGCCTTTTTATTTTTCCGCGACTCGCTGATCGAATCGATCATCAAGGTATATGGCGACGCAAAAGTACCCGCTTCGCAGGCTTCGCAAATGTATTCGAAGATACACACGTTTACAGATCAAATTTTGATCAGCCTGCTGCAAACCTACGAGTCTCTAGGAAATGCCGCTCGTTGAGATTGGCGTTTTTATTTTTCCACCTGCCTCGCAAGGGCAAAAACAAAAGGAGTTTCTCATGCAAAACATCACGCACTACATTCCCATTCTCACCACCCTTATTTCGTTCTCGTTTACGGCGGCGTTGTACAAACACTGGCAGCGCAAACCGGAAGCAAAATATTTGATGTGGTGGACGATTGGCGTTTTCTGTTTCGGCATCGGCACATTGACCGAATCCATTAATGCGCTGGCTGGCTGGAGCGTCTTCAATATGAAAGCCTGGTACATTTCAGGCGCGCTGCTGGGAGCATTTCCCCTCGCGCAAGGGACAGTGTACCTGTTGCTCAAGAAAAAAACCGCCGATATTCTGGCGTGGTTTTTCATTGTTTATATTGCCGTGGCTTCCATTGCCATCCTTCTCGCGCCGGTGGATATGTCGCTGGTTGACCCAACCCGCTTAACCGGCAAGGTGATGACGTGGACCTGGGCGCGCATGTTTTCCATTTTGCCAAATACCTACGCAATGATATTTCTTGTGGGCGGCGCGGCCTGGTCTGCCATTCAATATGCCCGTAAATTAAACAACGGAAGACGGGCGCTCGGAAACTGGCTGATCGCCATCGGCGCATTGTTCCCCACCATTGACGGTATATTCACCCGTTTTGGCTATGGAGATGCGTTGTTTTTTACCAAGATCATTGGCATCTCATTAATATGGGCCGGGTATTACGTGATGATCCAAACCCAAACCGCATCCCTTCACGCCACTCAAGCCGCCGCAGATTAATAAGTGACCTTACGCACCGCCCATGATTCCCTCCCGAAGGATATCGGGACGATGTGAGCGGAGCGAAGGGTCTCTAAGATAGTCGTAGAGACCCTTCGCTATCGCTCAGGGCGACATGACCCTAAAACACGCAAAACTGCGTAAGGTCAGTTAATAATTCACCTTACGCACTACCTGTGATTCCCTCCCGAAGGATATCGGGACGATGCGCTATCGCCAGGGCGACATGACCCTAAAACACGCAAAACGTCCCGAAGGTTCTCGTAATTCAGGCTTGCTTTCCAGTCAAACCTCACCGCACTAGCGCGCGGCGCAAGTGTCGGGACGGTGCGTAACATCAGTTAATAATTCACCTTACGCGCCCCAGAAATTTGCCACAGAGTTCATAGAGAAAATCTTGAGAAAAAACTCAGAAAACTCTGTGGGCTCAGCGGCTACCTGTGTAAGGCGAGCGGATACTCAATCACACCGCAACAAATAGAAGCGTGGGAAATCTAACAATATCATTACCTTTCTTCTTTCCTTGCACCATGACATTAACCTGGTTTATACTTGCGCACATGGTAATCCCTGAAAAAATTGGACGCTACATTGTGAAATCCGAATTGGGCCGCGGCGGCATGGCAACGGTCTATCGCGCATTCGACCCAAGCTTTGACCGCGAAGTCGCCGTCAAGGTTTTACCACGCGAAATGCTGCACGACCCGCAGTTCCGTTCACGCTTTGAACGCGAGATCAAGATGGTCGCCGCGCTGGAACATCCGGCCATTGTGCCGGTGTACGATGTGGGGGAAGAGGATGGACAGCCGTATTTTGTCATGCGTTACATGAATGGCGGCTCCCTTTCCAATGGAATAGAAAAAGGGAAATTCTCGATTCAGGATACCGCGCGCATCATCGAAAAGATCGCACAGGGGCTTGCCTATTCCCACAGGAAAGGCATCATCCACCGCGACCTCAAGCCTGATAACATCCTGTTCGATGATATCGGCGATCCCTTTATTTCAGATTTTGGCGTTGCCAAATTGACAGAATCAAGCAGCGGGTTGACCGGAAGCGGCGTCATCGGCACGCCTGCCTATATGAGTCCCGAACAGGCCCAGGGCGCCGAGATCGACAGCCGAAGCGACGTCTACGGTCTGGGCGTAATCGTCTACCAAATGTTGAGCGGCCAGCAGCCTTACAGCGCAGATACCCCAATGGGTGTGGTTGTAAAACACATCACCGAACCCGTGCCCGAGATTTTGAACGTTCTCCCCACCCTGCCGCATGAAGTGGACAACATCATCAAAACCGCGCTGGCAAAGGACAAGTCCCACAGGTATGCCACCACAATAGACCTGGCGAAGGCCTTGAACCTGCTGGCCTTCGGCAGTGAGGGCAACATCACCTACGGCTCGAATACCGGCCCCGGCAAACGGGGAGCGTTCAACGCCACTTCCGTGCCCGCCTCGCGCGGCAAGACCGGGCTGGCTATCGTTGGCATCGTTCTGTTGGTGGCAATCATCGGATTTTTCCTCCTGCGAAATCAATTACTGGTTCCCGACCAGCCCACTGTTACCGCCACACTTCCTGCCACCGAACTGCCAACACTCACCGCAGTCCCAACACTGGAAACGGCTGTATCTTCCTTTGCTCCAGCCTGTTCAGCGGATATCGCCTTCCCCACACCGGATGTAAGAATAACCAACTTTTCCTGCATCCGCAGGGCAGCCTACGCATCCCTCACCATTCCAGAAGGCGTTGCGTTTGAAGTTCAAGGCACAGACGCCTCTTGCACAGTGGAAGCCGTAAGCGGCGGCAAACAGATTCTTTCCTGCACGGGGCCGAACTTCTTTCTGATCGAGCTAAAAGTCTGCGCGCCTCCCGTTCTCTCCAACGAAGACCTGGCCCAATGCTCGGCAGACGGAACTTTCAACTCAGCCAACGGATGCTGTATATCCGTACCGCCTCAAGATGCAGGCTGTGCAATAACGCCAATCCAGCTAAAAGGCTGCGAATAAAATTATCGGGCGCAAACCGCGCCCGATTTTCTTTTAACGGGGTGATAAAATAACTCAATGGGCACACTCTACCTCGTCGCAACGCCGATCGGCAACCTGGAGGACATCAGTCCACGCGGCCTGCGGATCTTGCGCGAAGCCCTTCTCATCGCCGCCGAAGATACCCGCCACACCGGCGCCCTGCTCAAACACTTCGACATCCAAACCCCGCTCACCAGTTACTGGGAACACAACAAACTCAACAAGCTGGATTTCATCCTCGAAAAACTTTCAATGGGGGATGTGGCTCTCGTCTCCGATGCAGGGACTCCCGCGATTAATGACCCCGGCTACGAACTGGTTCAAGCCGCCCTCGCCTCAGACTTTAACGTTATGCCTGTTCCCGGTCCCTCAGCCCCCATCGCCGCCTTGACAGTCTCCGGCCTGCCCACGGATTCCTTTTTATACCTCGGCTATCTCCCCAGCAAATCAACCGAACGCCGCAAATCCGTAGGACAAGTTTCAAACTTATCCTACACCCTCATCTTTCTCGAATCCCCCCACCGCCTTATAGACTCGCTCGAAGACATCCTCGCGGTTCTCGGTGACCGCCGCATCTGCGTTGCCCGCGAAATGACCAAGTTCTACGAAGAATACTGGCGCGGACAGGTCAGCGGCGCAATCGAGCATTTCAAATCCAAAGACCCGCGCGGCGAGTTTACGCTGGTGATCGAAGGAAAGATGAAAGAGGAAAGAAGTGTTTGGGCGGAAATTGAATTGCTGTCTGCAATCAAGAAGGAATTGGAAAACGATAAATCCACAAAGGAAATTTCTGCCGAGTTGGCAGAAGCAAGCGGTTGGAACAAACGTGACGTATACAACCTGATCACAAAGCTCCAAAAAGGATAGGGTTTCCCCATGGAAAATGAGACCATCGTTGAAACAAAACCACTGCCCATCCCACAATCCATGGGCTGGCGATTCTTTTATGCAATGGTTGTCACCGTCCTGCCCGTATTTTGTTTTATTGCCATAAACATCATGAAGCCTGAATATCAATCGGGGAAATTTACAGATTACGTTTCCCTGTTCCTCACCATTGAGGCCTCATGGATATTTCTCCCGCTCATTGCGTATTCATCAGTCTCCTTGTTGTTGCTTTTCATTTCTCCGGAACGATTTGCAGGATCGTTTTTGATTCGCCTTGGAATATACACAGGGACGCTGCTCGCATTTCAATACATGCTTTTAACCTTTCTGGCTTTGTTGGAAACGTTTTACATTATCCTTATAGTGTGGATCGCATCGCTTGTAATCGTGCCAATCTACAAATTCCTGATAAAACTGCTGGGCGTCAGGCTGGTTCTTCTTGTTTTTGTTGCGCTGCCTGTTCTTGCCTATTATTCTCTGTTTTTGATAGCCCGCATATCCCCTGAGATCAATATTCCTTTTATCGGAACCGAATTCATTTTTCCGTTATTCTTCCTCGCGGCATTTCTTCTGGTCTGCGCTCCGTTTTGGTCTTTCCTGATCATGGCACAGACCAGTTACCGCCTGATAAAAAATTATGAGACGGGTCTCACCCTCCTTCGCAGTACGGGACTGTTCGTCTGGCTCGGCGGGTTCACAGGTGCGTGGAGTTTCGCCGTTCTAAAAACATTGGAGTTGTACGCCGCCCTGCCGCCCCAGCCGCCTGATTGCTACATCGCCACCGCCGCCGCAAAGGGACATCCCCAGGTTGTCCGTTCACAGCCTGTCCGCCTCGCGGATGGGACTATCATGCAGGTGAATCCCCAATTGCAGCGCCTCAAGTGCGTTGAGCTTGCCCTGCTGGCAACATCCCCCGAAGTTCACAAATGGATTCGCAGAATCTACGATGTGCTCGGCAGAAAGCTGGCTGCTCGAATTAAGAACCCTCTTCTGGCAGATGTTGCATTTTTAATCCTCGTTCCTGTAGAATGGATTTCATTCTTTGTACTAAAATTGATCATTCCAAATATTCAAACCATTTCAAAGAAAATGTATCGTTCGTAATACCCAAGGAGTCTCATATGCCCGAAGAAAAGAAAGATGAAAAGAAGGAAGAGAAAGTTATCCCAAAGGATAACCTCGTCGTAACCAAACATTCGGTCAAGATCGGCGGCAAGACCGTCAAGTACACCGTCACCACAGGGACGATGGTACTGAAAGAAGAAGTCAACGACAAGGAAAAGGACGCGGAAGTTGAAAAACCGCGCGCGCAAATTTTCTTCACTGCCTATACAAAAGACGGCGTGAAAGATAAATCCAAACGCCCGATCACCTTCTCCTTCAATGGCGGGCCTGGCTCCTCGTCCGTATGGCTGCACATGGGCGTGCTCGGCCCGCGCCGTGTGGTGTTGACCGATGAAGGCGAACTGCCGCCGCCCCCTTTCAAGTTGACCGATAATCAATACTCCATCCTCGACGACACTGACATTGTCTTCATCGACCCGATGAGCACAGGCTTCAGCCGTCCCGTGGAAGGGGAGAAGTCTAAGGAATGGCACACCTTCACAAAAGACATTGCCTCGGTTGGCGACTTCATCCGTCTGTACACCACGCGCTACAACCGCTGGCTTTCGCCCAAATTCCTCGCAGGCGAATCTTACGGAACCACGCGCTCCGCAGGTCTCTCTGGCTATTTGCAAGATCGTCACGGCATGTTGCTGAACGGACTCATCCTCATCTCTGCCGTGCTCGATTTCTCCACCATCGACTTCAATCTCAACAATGATCTGCCTTACATTCTCTTCCTGCCTGCGTATGCCGCAACCGCTTGGTATCATGGAAAGTTGAATTTCAAAGCGCCGCTGGAAACCGCGCTAAAAGAAGCGGAAGAATTTGCAATGGGTGAGTACGCATCCGCCTTGCTCAAAGGCGCATCGCTCACGCCTGAAGAACGCGCTGTCATCGTGGAAAAACTTTCGCGCTACACCGGCATCTCGCAGGAATTCATCCAGCGCAGTGACTTGCGCATCCTCGACCGCCATTATTTCAAAGAACTCCTGCGCGAGCGTGGAAAAACTGTCGGGCGACTGGACAGCCGTTACACGGGCATCGACCGCATTGGAGTCACCGAAACTTACGAATACGATCCGCTCTTCGCGCAGGTCTCAGGCCCGTACACGGCGGCGTTCAATGATTACATCCGCAGCGAACTCAAATTTGAAACCGACCTGCCGTATGAAATTCTCAGCGACAAAGTGTGGATGAACTGGTCGTATGGCTATTTCCAAAATCAATATGTCAACGTCGCCGAAACTCTGCGCAGCGCCATGACCTTCAACAAATATCTCAAGGTCTTCGTCGCCAACGGTTATTTCGATCTCGGCACGCCTTACT